>DATBMH010000079.1:0-11872 GCA_036554945.1 Gaiellaceae bacterium
GCGGCGACCGTTGCCGACCGGTGCGCCCCGGTCGCGACCAGCGCGAGCTCGCCGAACGCGTCGCCCGGCCCGCGCACGCCGAGGAGCGCCGTCGAGCCGAGCGGCGTCGTGATCCCGACCGCGAACCGGCCGCTCACGATCAGGTGGAGGCAGTCGGCGGGATCGCCGCGGTGGAAGACGACCTCACCCCGGTCGAACGTCCGACGGCGAGCGATGGAGAGGAGGCGCCGCACGTTCTCCTCCGGCACGCCGGCGAAGAGCTCCCATTCCATCTCGCTCTGTCACGAGTTTGACACTTCTTGCGTCACGCGCTTGAACGACACGGCGAAGCGCCGTTCCTACGGTGGCCTCATGGCAGCACGGACAGGAGGAGGAGGAGTCATGAGGCGCAGAAAGCGACTCACGATCATTCGCATCGGACTGGCGCTCGCGGCGACGGCGGCGGTGCTCCCGGTGGCGGCCCAGGCGAAGCCGCTCCCGAGCGACCCGATCATGCGCGAGTACCAGGCCCGCGCGTACACGCTCCCGGCCGAGGACCAGCGGACGGAGATCCCGTACCTGAGCCACGGCAGCGGCGTGACCGAGGCGCAGCTCGGGATCGCCGGCTCGAACAGCCCCGACGACCGGGCCTTCGCCAGGACGAGCGACCCGCAGCCGGTCGTCGTGGTCGACGACGCCTCCGGCTTCGACGTCAACCCGCTTGCCGTCACGGGCTTCGGGCTGGCGCTGATGCTGGTTGCGGGCGGGATGGCGCTCGCGATCCGGCACAGCCGGAAGGGGAGGCTCTCGCCGGCGTAAGACCTCAGACGCGGCGGGGAGAAGGGCGGGCCTCGGGCCCGCCCTTCGCATGGGGGTCAGCCGCGCGCGAGGCGCGGGACGTGCGAGTAGAGCGTCCTGGCCGTCCTCGATCGCTTCAGCCGCCGCCGGGCGCGGATGCCGTCGGCCAGCAGCCCGGCGGCGACGCGGCCACGCAGGGTCCTCGGAAGCCCGATGCCCTGGTAGACGGGCTCATACCGGTCGGTGAAGCGCCGCTTGTGGGGCGCGGCGGTGCCGAGCAGCTCCACGCGCGTCACGCCTTCCTCGGCCGCCGCCTCGAGCGAGACGAGCTTCGCCTCGAACCCGGGCGCGAAGCGGGCGAATGCCGGGTCGAAGGCCATGTTCAGCCCGTACGCCCGGCCAGGGAGCTGGAGGGACAGCGCGAAGGCGACCACGCGGCCGTCGAGCCGCAGCATGGCTATCCGGGGGACGTCGATCTCCGCAAGTCGCATCAGCGCGGCGCGGTGGAAGCGGATCCCGACCGGCGTGGCGAAGCCGGAGGGGTCGCGGCGGCCGTGCCAGCGCAGCGTGTGGACGCGGACGGCCTCGTCGAGCGCGGGCCGCAGCTCCTCCGCCGTGCGCGCGACGCTGATCTCCACGTGGCCGGCCTCCGCGAGCTGGCGCAGCCGCCGACGCCGCTCGCTCCGAGCCTTCGCCGACATCTTCTGGCCGTACACCGCCTCCCACCCGGCGTGGAGGTCGAGGACCGGCGCCTCGATGCGCTCCTCGAGCACGAGCGCGTTCGGCGGCAGCGCGCTCGCCACGCTGCTGGTTCCCGGTAGGCCGAACAGGCTGACGAAGTCGTAGCGCGAGCTGCGTACCCGCTCGAGGAGCGCTTCGACGATCCCGGGGCCCTCGCCGGGCGCGACCAGCGCATCCGCGAGGATGGCCCAGCTCCCGCCGACGAACTGGGCGACGCGCATGCCGCCGCGGCGGCGGATGCAGAGCGGCAGCGCACCCACGAGCCGGTCGCCGCGGTAGGCGACGTGGACGGCCAGCTCGCCGCCCTCGTCGTAGTGGCGCCACCACTCGAGCAGCCAGGCGTGGAGGAGGAACGGGCTCGGCCGCGGCATCGCGAGCACGAGGGGGTCCCAGCGGTCGGCGAGCCCCGCGAGCTCCTCCTCGGACGTGAGCGTCTCGAGGCGCACCGGCGTCTACACCAGCCCGAGCGCCACGACCACGCCGAACCAGACGCCGAGCAGGAACACGAGCACCCAGAGCAGGAACGCCGCCTCCCCGACCGGCAGCCAGCTGATCTCGACCTGCTCCACGCGGAACCACCCCCGCCGGGGCTGTTCCGCCTTCGCCTGCACCCTGGGCTCGCTCATCGGCCGGGCCTCAGCAGGACGGACGAGAACGTCTTGGCGCAGATCGCGAGGTCGACGAGCAGGTTCCGGTGCCGGACGTACCAGAGGTCGTACGAGAGCTTGTCGGCGGCGCCCTCCGCGTCCGACGCGTAGTCGCGGCGGAGCTGCGCCCAGCCGGTGATCCCCGGCTTGACGAGCAGCCGGCGAGTGAAGAACGGCACGGCCTCCTCGAGCATCGGGATGAACTCCGGCCGCTCGGGCCGTGGGCCGACGATGGACATGTCCCCCTTGAGCACGACCCACAGCTGCGGGAGCTCGTCGAGGTGCGTCCGGCGGAGGAAGCGCCCGACGCGGGTGACGCGCGGGTCGTCCTTGGCGGCGTAGGCCGGGCCTGGCTCCTCGGCGTCGGGCCGCATCGTCCGGAACTTGAACATCGTGAAGTGCCGGCCTCCCTCGCCGACGCGGGTCTGGCGGTAGATGACCGGGCCCGGCGTCAGGCGGACGAGCCCGGCGACGATCAGCATCAGCGGCGCCGCGAGCACGAGCACCACCGAGGCGCAGGCGATGTCGAAGGTCCGCTTCGCGAACCGCGTGTAGGGGCGCTGCCAGAGATGGAAGATGCTCATGAACCACGTCGGCTTGAGGTCCTCGAGCGGGATCCGGCCGAAGGCGTGGTCGAAGAAGTGCGCGTGGCCGACGACCTTGAGGCCGGACGCGGGGTTGTCGAGCAGCCGGTCGAGCGCCTTGGCCGAGCTCTCGCCGTCCGTGAGGACGATCAGGTCGGGCCGCTGCTCGTCGATCACGCGCGAGAGCTCCGCGATCGACCCGAGACGGCCGGGCGTGCCCGGCGCGTCGTCCACCGCGCCGACCACCGTGAACGGCGCGCGGCCCTCGAACGAGATCGCGTCGGCGACGGAGTCGGCGCAGCTCGTCGTCCCCACGACGAGGACGCGGCGCTTGCCGACGACCCGCTGCGCGACCGACTCCCAGACCGTCGTCAGGACGAAGACCGACACGGCCAGCGCCAGGATCGTCGTCCCGGACATGCCCAGCCCGGGGACCCAGAGCGCGACCGCGGAGACGCCGACCATGCCGGTCACCGTTCCGACTGCGCACCGCACCGGCAGCCCGAGCGTGAAGTGGACCGCCGCGAACGCGCTCCGCAGCGCGATCAGCCAGACGCCGGTAAGCAGCGCTGACGCTGCAAGCGCGACCCCCGACGGGCCGAAGCGATAGCCCATCAGCGTGTAGCACGGGACCCACACGAGGAGCACGCGCCCGGCGGCGGTCACCCAGCGGACGTCGACCGGCCTGGCGGCCGACGCAGGCTCGGCGACGAGTGGATGCGTTCGCGTCTCCACGTCTAAGGAGTTTCCCCGGAGGGGACTCGGCAAGTCCGCGCGGCGGGATCTTCAGGAAGGTGAAGCGCGTTGTCGTCACCGGGCCGGCCGGCGCCGGCAAGTCCGAGCTCGCTCGGCTGCTCGGCGAACGCCTCGGGATCCCCGTGCTCCACCTCGACGCGCTCTTCTGGGGGCCGGGCTGGACGCCGACGCCGGCGGACGAGTGGGAGGCGAGGCAGCGGGCCGAGCTCGCGGCCGAGTCGTGGGTCGTCGACTCGCAGTTCGACGACATGGTTCCGGACTGGGTCGAGGCCGCCGACACGGTGGTGTTCGTGGACGCGTCTCCGGCGCGCTGCCTCTGGCGCGTCACCCGCCGCCGCCTCAGGAGGGACACGAGCGCCGGCGTCCCCGACGCGACCGAGCCGTCGCCGCCGCACCGGGCGCTGCTCAAGTTCGCGCGCAACCAGTGGCGCTACCGGACGAGGGTCCGCGGCGAGCTGCTCGCCGAGCTCGAGCGGCGACGGAACGGCAGGCGCGCCGTCGTCGTTCGACGGCGGGCGGACGCGCAGGCGTTCTTGGACTCGCCCGAAACGGCGGGGGGAACCTTCTAGGTGTGCGCGCCACGATCGCCCGAGCTGCGCCGTCCCTCGGGACGGTCTCGAGCGTGGACGAGCTCTCCGGGCTCGCCCCGCAGTGGGACGAGCTGGTCCGCTCGCAGGCCCGCCCGAGCCCGTTTCTGCTCCACGGCTGGCTCAGCGAGTGGTGGCGCCACTACGGCGAGGGCGGCGAGCTCGCCGTGCACGTCGCGCATCGGGACGGGCGGCTCGTGGGCGCGCTGCCGCTCTGCACCCGCCGCCGGTACGGCCTGCGCATCGTCTCGTTCCTCGGCGGGGACACCGGCCTGGCCGACCTGCTCCTCGCGGGGGACGAGGATCCGGCGACTGCCACGGCGCTCGCAGCCCGGGCGGCCGCGGGGCGTCACGACTTCGCCGACTTCTGCGGGCTCCCGGCGGGCAGCCGGCTCGTCGCGGGCCTCGGCGCTTCCTCCGTGCGGCTGATCGCGCGATCCGAGGCGCCGGTGCTCGACCTCAGCCGCGGCTGGCATGTCATCTACGCGTCGCGGCTCTCCGCGAAGAAGCGCAACCTCCACCGGCGGCGGCGGCGCCAGCTCGCGTCGCTCGGCCGCCTCGAGATCGAGGTCGCACGGACGCCCGACGAGCTCGACCGCGCGCTCGACGACGCCTTCGAGGTGCATCTGCTCCGCTGGAACGGACGGCCCGACGGCTCCGGGTTCGCGACCGCCACCGGCCGGCGCTTCAACCACGCGCTGGTCCGGACGCTCGCGCCGCTCGACGTTCCTCGGATCGTCACGCTGCGGATCGGCGGGCGACCGATCGCATTCCACTACTACCTCGCGCTCGAGGGCCGGATGTACGTCCACCGACTCGCGTTCGACCCGGAGTTCGCGCGGTTCTCGCCCGGCGTGATCAACACGCTCGACGCGATCGAGGCCGCGGCGGCGGAGGGCGCCACTCGGGTCGAGTTCCTCGGTGGGGCCGAGCGGTACAAGGTCGAGCTCGCCGACCACCTGGAGCCGCTGCACCAGGGCCTCGGGCTCGCCGGGACGCTGCGCGGGCGCGCGGCGGTCGCCGCCCGGCTCGGCGGCATCAGAGCGCGCGGCCGCCTCAAGCGGTCGGCGACGCTCCGCCGCTTCTACTTCGACGGCCTGGCGCCGGCACGGCGCCTGCTGGGGCGGGTCGCATGAGCGCCTTCTACGCCCTCAAGGCGCTGGGCACGCGCGCCCGGTCGACCGCCTGGGCGATGCGGACGAAGGGCGAGCCCGACCGCTCGGGCCTCCGGATCCTCTTCTACCACCGGATCTCCGACGACCGGGACGAGCTGGCCGTGAGCCCGCGCGACTTCCGCCGGCAGATGGACCACCTCGCGTCGCAGTCGTACCGCGTCGTCGACGTGGTGGAGGCGGCGGCGCTGCTCGACGCGGGCGATCCGCCGCCGAGGACGATCGGCCTCAGCTTCGACGACGGCTACCTCGACGTCGCCGAGCAGGCGCTGCCGCTGCTCGCCGAGCGCGGCTTTCGCGCCACCGTGTTCGTGGCACCGGCGGTGATCGACGGCTGGGCGAACTTCGCCTGGTACGACCGGCAGCCGCCGCTGCTCGCCTGGGACGAGATCGTCGACCTCGACCGCGAGGGGACGCTGCACTTCGAGGCGCACTCCCTCACGCATCCCAACCTGCTCCACCTCCGCGACGAGGCCGCGCGGAAGGAGATCTCGGGCTCGAAGGCCGCGCTCGAGGCGCGCCTCGCCCGTCCCGTTCTGGCGTTTTCCTACCCTTCCGGGCTCTACGGGCTCCGCGAGCGCGGGCTCGTCGCCGCAGCCGGGTACCGCGTGGCGGTCTCGTGCGAGCCCGGAATTAACTCGCGCGGGACCGACCGTCTGTCCCTCCGTCGCGTCCAGGTGGACCGGCGGGACGGTCTCCTGGACTTCCGCGCGAAGCTGGGCGGCGGACACGACACGCCTCCGCCGCTCCGCAGCCTGTACCGGCGCCGTCGCTACGGCGACGGGGCGGGCAGCCTACGCCCGGCGAGCTCGCGGGAGTAGAGATCGACGTGTGCGCGGCGGAACGCGTCCACATCGAACCTCTGCTCCGCGCGGGCCCTGCCGGCCGCTCCCAGGCGGCGCCTGAGCTCGCGGTCGCGGACGACGCGCAGAAGGGCTGCGGCGAGGTCGTCGGGATCGCCCGGCTCGACGAGGAGCCCGGTCTCGTCGGGCACCACCAGCTCCGGCACGCCGCCGACCCGCGAGGCGACGACGGGCAGGCCGGCCGCCATGGCCTCGAGCACGGAGACGGGCATTCCCTCGGAGCCGCTCGAGAGGACGAAGGCGTCGGCGTCGGCGAGCAGCGCCGGCACGTCGCGGCGCTCCCCGGCGAGGCGGATGTGGTCGGTCAGGCCCAGGTCGCGGATCTCCTGCTCGACGCGGCCCCGGTCCGGGCCGTCGCCGACGACAAGGGCTTCGTAGGAGCCGCGAGGGAGCTGGACGAGCGCGCGGACGAAGGTCAGGAAGTCCTTCGGCGCCTGCAGCCGGCCGACGGCGACGAGCAGCGGCCGCGTGCGCTCGAGGCCGGCGCGAGGCGCGCCGGCGACGTCGACGCCGTTCGGGATCACGACGGTGCGCTCCGGGTCGCAGGTGTGGGCGGCGAGGCCGGCGGCGCGCTGCTGGTCCGCAACGCACACGGTCACCGTCGTCAGGGGCCGCATGAGGCGGTCAGCCCAGCGGTAGAGCGTCGAGGCAATGCCCTGGTGGGCGGTGAAGGCCCAACCGTGCGCCGTGAAGATCCGGATCGGGACGCCGGCCAGGGCAGCGGCCGCCCGTCCGAGGACGCCCGCCTTCGAGCTGCTCGCGTGGAGGATGTGCGGCCGCTCCCGCCGCAGCAGCCGCGTGAGCTCGACGAGCGCCGCCGCATCGCGCCACGGGCTCAGCGGCCGCCGGAGGCTCCGCAGCGGCAGGAACCGGACACCGGCCTCCGCCGCCGCATCGCGGAGCGGGCCCGGCCCATGTGCGGCCACGGCGACCTCGAAGCGGTCCGCCAGCGCCGGGAGCAGCGAGGCGACGTAGGACTGCGCGCCGCCGGTCTCCGCCAGGGTCACGAGCAGGAGCAGGCGCGGGCGCTCCGCGCCGCCGGCTGAGGTCGCAGGGTGGAGGCCGCGCAGCTCGTCGTCCGCAGGCGGCTCGACCCGTTCCAGGCGACGCTGTGGACGGCCGGCGCCTCCGCTCTGCTCGTCCTCTTCCTCGCCGCCGGGCTGGTGCTCGGCCGGGACCCGCTGCCGGTGCCCGTCGTGCTGGCGTTCGGCCTCGGCCTGCTCGGAACGCTGGCGCTCGCCGTCGCCCGCTACGACGCGGCCGTCGCGCTCGGCGTGCTGCTGCTCGCCGTCGTCCGGATCGAGCCGGCGCCCGCCGACCTGGTCTTCGCGGTCGTCATCGCCGTCGCCTTCGCGGCCGGCCAGCTGCACCTCGAGCGCGTGCCGCTGAGCGTGACCCTGCTCGTCTCCGCGTTCTTCGCGCTGAACCTGCTCGCGTCGCTCGGCGCCGTCGACGCCGGCCGCGCCGCGGGCTACTTCGCGATCACGCTCTACCTGGGCGTCTTCGGGCTCTGGCTCGCCGCGTACGTCTGCTCGGTGCAGCGGGCCCGTCTCGTCCTGGTCGCCTACCTGGCCGGTGCGGGCCTGTCCGCGGGCATCGCCTGCGTCGCCCTCGTCGCGCCCTTCCCGGGCGCGCACGTCTTCGTCGACGGCCCGCGCGCCCAGGGCCTCTTCAAGGACCCGAACGTCTTCGGCCCGTTCCTCGTCCCGGCCGCGCTGATCCTGATGGAGGAGATCGTCGCGCCGCGCCTGCTGCGCGTCCGCCTCTCCGCGAAGCTCGCGCTGCTCTCGGTGCTGACGATCGGGGTCGTCTTCTCGTTCTCGCGTGCCGCCTGGCTGAACCTCGCCGTCGGCACCGTCGTCCTGCTGGCCGTGCTCGCCCTTCGGCGCGGCGGCGGCCGGAAGACCATGAGCCTGCTGGCGGTCTCCCTCGTCGCCGGCGCCGTGCTGATCGGGACGGTGGAGGCCACGTCCTCCCTCGAGTTCCTCAGCGAGCGGGCCGCGCTCCAGGACTACGACACCCAGCGCTTCAGCGCCCAGGCGTCCAGCGTCGAGCTCGCCGCCGAGCATCCGATCGGGATCGGGCCGGGGCAGTTCGAGAGCACCTCCGAGCTCTCGGCGCACAGCCTCTACGTGCGGTCGCTCGCCGAGGAGGGCGTGCCCGGCCTGCTGGTCGTCCTCGGGCTGATGCTCCTGACGCTCGGCTTCGCCGCGCGGAACGTCGCGCTCGGTGCGGACACGTACGGGATCGGGTCCGCGGGGCTGCTCGCCGCCTGGTGCGGCCTCCTCGCCAACAGCTCCTTCGTCGACACGCTCCACTGGCGGCACCTCTGGCTCGTGGCTGCCCTGATCTGGGCCGGGACCGCGCTCCGCGCCGGCTATCCGGGGAGGTAGGAGTGGGTCGGCGTCCGCGAACCGACGATCACCATGCCGAGCGGCTTGACGTCGAGGCGCTCGAGCTGCTCTCGGAGGGCGATCGCGGTGTCGGGCGTGTGCCGGTCTGGCCGGCAGACGATCAGGACGCCGTCGACGCGCTGCGCGAGCACCTGGCTGTCGACCAGGCCGAGCAGCGGCGGGCCGTCGAGGAGGACGTAGTCGTACTCGGACTCCTGGATGTCGTCGAAGAACCCGTCCAGCGCGTCGCTGGCGAGCAGCTGCGCCGGGTCGGGCGGCGTTCGGCCGCTGGCGAGCACGTGGAGGGTGCCGGAGCCCGTGCGCGAGGCGGCGAGCTCGAAGAGGCCGCTGCTGCCGCCGTTCCGCGCGCCGACGAGGACCTCGGAGAGCCCCGGCGTCTGCTCGACGTCGAACAGCTCGTGCAGGCGCGGCCAGCGCATGTCGGCCGAGACGAGCCAGGTGCGGTACATGGCCTGGGAGAGCACGAGCCCGAGCGCCGCGGTGACCTCGGTCTTCCCCTCGCCGTGGAGCGCGCTCGTGACGAGCACCGTCCGCTGCCCGGTCGGCGGGAGCAGGCGCCGTACCGACGCCTGGAGCGTCTGGTAGGCCTCGTATTCGGCGGAGCTGAGCGTCTGGGACCGGTGCCCGAGCGGGCGCCGGACGTGGGGGACCTCCGCGAGGACGGGCAGGTCGAGCAGCCGGCCGAGCTCCCGGGATCCCGTGACGCGCGGCTTGAGCTGCGCCCGCGCGAGGACGACGAGGGCGGCGACGAAGAGGCCGGCGAACATCGCGAAGGCGGCGTTCCTGACCGGGCGGGGCGCGTACGGAGCGGAGGGCGGCTGCGCGGCCTCGGCGAGCGCGAGCTCCGTCCCCGCGCCGGCCGCGCTCACCTCGAGATCCGTCAGGCGCTCGCGGATCGCCGCCCGCTCGGTCTGTGCCTGCAGGCCTCGACGGTCCTCGAGCTCCCGGAGCGCGCGGTTGAAGGCGGCACGCGCCCGGCTCAGACGGCGCTGCTCGGCCCGGCGCTGCTGGTTGAGGAAGGTCACCGCGACGGCGTTCGCGATCCGGGCGGCGCCGGCGGCCGTGTCGTCCGTGGCCGTGACGCTGACGATGTCGGCCTGCGGGTCGACGCTCGACTCGACCTTGCCCTCCAGCGTGGCGGCCGTCTCGCCGCGGACGCGACGGGCAGCCCGCCGCCTCGTCTCGTGCGTCGTCAGCAGCGCGTCGATCGTGGCGAGCCGCCGCTCGGCGGACTCGACGTCGCGCGTCTGGAGCGGATCGGCGGTGCTCTCGAGGACGATCTTCGCGGTCGCCTGGTACCGGGTCGGCAGGAGCAGCGAGACGACCAGCACGGCCGCGGTCAGCACGAGCACGATCCCCGCGATCAGCAGCTTGCTGCGACGCAGCGCGTCGATGTACCGGCCGGTCTCCACCGGCTGGTCGGGAGGCAGCGCGTGCGCGGACGCCGGAAAGCCGTTGCCTGGCTGCGCCATCGCTCTGTAGATCGCGTCCCCGCGCCGATTCGAACCCTCGCGTGGCTCGCGGGAGCCGTCGCGCTCGCCGGCTGCAGCGGCACGTCCACGTCGCCGGAGCCCGCCGCCCAGCAGGCCGCGGCGCGCGCGCCCGAGATCTCGTACGGCGGGCCGGGGCACCTCGTCCGCCCGGTCGACCTCGTGGCAAGGGCGACCGCCGCGCCGGGCAGCCGGATCGTCGCCGTCACCTTCCTCCTCGACGGACGGCCGCTGGGCTCCGACACCGCGCGGCCCTACCGGCTCGACGTCGACCCGGCGCTGCTGCCGCGCGGCGCCCATCGCCTCCAGGTCGAGGCCGTCGACAACCTCGGCCGCCGGGCGGCGAGCGGCGGAAGCGACGTCACGATCGAGCCGTCCGGCTCCGAGATCGTCGATGCGGCTCCGGGCCGGTCCTTCGCGCGGGCGCGGAGGCTCCTGCGGCGCGGCGACGTGACCGTCCGGCTCGCGCCGGGGCGCTACGTGGTCGACGAGCTCCAGCTCGGAAGCGGCGCGCGGCTCGTGGGGTCCGGGCCCGACACCGTGCTGGCTGCGCCCGATGGCCGGTACTGGGCGATGGTGGTCGCCAAGGGCCGGAGCATCCGGATCTCCGATCTGACCGTCGACGGCGGCGGGCCCGGGCCGCGCGGCAAGGGCGACGGCATCGCGATCGCGGTGTTCGACGGCTCGCGCGACGTCCGGCTCCAGCGGCTGCACATCAGGCGTGTCCGAACCGACGGCGTGAACACGTGGGGCGCGCACTCCGAGATCTCGCTGCAGGACTCGCGGATCGAGGGCGGCGGCACCGCGGAGGCGGGCTTCGTCGCACTGGGCTCGGACGACACGCGCGACTCGAGCGTCCTGCGTACGCGCGTCCGGGGCTTCCGCGCCTTCGGGATCATCCTCCAGCAGCAGGAGCACGGACGTCCTGCAGCCGACCTCCACGGCGTGGTGCTCGACAACGTCGTGACCGACATCCGCGACCCGTCGCGCGACGGCTGCTGGACGGCCGCGAAGTACCGGACGCCCGGCTGCGGGACGAACGAGGGCGGGATCTGGACCGGCGGCGTCGAGGCGGCGGTGATCGGCAACACGGTCCGCCGCGCGCGGTGGGACGGCATCGAGACCGTCGGCTCGTCCACGCGCACGACGATCGTCGGCAACCGGATCTCCGACACCCGCACCGGGATCTACCTCGAGCACGCGACGCACCGCTCGCTGATCGCGCGCAACCTGATCGTGGACGCGCTGGTCGGCGTGAACGTCGAGTGGTGGCACGAGGGCGCCGGCTCGACGCGGAACACCTTCGCCTTCAACCGCATCGTCCGGTCGAAGGCGGGGATCGTGATCGACGTCGGCGGCGACCGGAACCGGATCGTCGGCAACGTCTTCGTCGGCGGGCTGCGGCCGTCGATCGTCCTGCAGGGCTCGTCGCACAACGTCGTGCGCGACAACCTCGGGTGTGGCAGCCGCGGCCAGTCGCTCGTCGAGTTCTCGCAGGCGAGGTACGACGACGGGAGCCGAGCGGTGTCGCGGTTCAACCGGCTCGACCGCAACCAGACCAGGGAGGCGCCGTGCTGAGGGCGCGGTCGCCGCGCGAGCTCGACCCGGTCGCAGGCGGCTCGGCGCTGCTGTTCTGGTCGAAGGTCGCCGGCAACGCGGGCTTCTTCGTCGCCGTGCTGTTCCTGGCGCGGGGGCTCGGACCGACCGGCCGCGGGACGATCGCGTTCATCACGGTCACCGCGCTGGTCGCCGCCCGCTTCGCGGGCCTCGGGATCGGCGAGGCGACCGCGGTCTTCGTCGCCCGGCGGCCGGAGGCCCGGGGCGCGCTGCTCGGCAACGTC
>DATBMH010000083.1:0-21382 GCA_036554945.1 Gaiellaceae bacterium
CCCTCCTGGCGCTCGACGCTGCCGGTCGCGACCGCGCCGACGGTGACGGCCGTCGCGGCGCCGATCGCCACCTTGACCGCCGTGCCTCCACCGAGCAGCGTCTTGAGCGTCGCGACGAGCGAGGCGATGTCGAATGCGTGCCGGCGCTTGCGCTCCTCGCCGCCGAGCTCTTGGGCGAGGGTCCGGCGGGCCCGAAAGATCAGCGCCTCCACGGCGGGGACGGTCACGTCGAGGTCACGCGCGATGTTGGCGTACGAGTAGCCCTGCCACTCGCGGAGCAGGAAGGCGCGACGCTGCATCTCCGGCAGCCGCGCGAGCGCGTCCTGGAGGCCGACCAGCCGGCCGTCGTCCGGGTCGTCGGGGCCGCCGGCGAGCGACTCGAGATCCTGCGGGTCCCGCACGAGCTCGACGGCCTTGCGACGGCCGGCTGCGCGATGGCGCGCCAGGCAGACGTTCTTGGCGATCGTCAGCAGCCAGGCGGTCTCGTAGACCGGCACCACGCCACGCTGGAGTGCGCGGTGGGCCTGCATGAACGTGGTCTGGGAGGCGTCCTCGGCCTCCTCCCGGTTCCCGAGCAGCTTCAGGCAGTAGCCGAAGACGCGCGAAGAGTTCCGCTCGTACAGCCGCTCGGCCGCAGCTGTCTCGAGCCCAGGTGCGGCTGGCTCGGCGACGCTCACTCAGGCCAAGGGTGACTCCAACAGTCATCACGCGCACTCCCCCGAACGGGGGATCTTCGAAAACCGTGCGCAAGTGACGCGCGGTCGCGGCGTCTCTCCCTGCAAGCCGCTGAAAGGAGCCGCACATGAGCCGCACGACACCCCCACTTCGTGTCCTGCTCGTCGACGACGACCCCGCGTTCGCCGAGCTGATCACGTGCGTCCTTCGGCTGGACGGGGTCGAGGTGCTCGCCCACGCCCGAGACGGCGTCGAAGGGGTGGAGCTCGCGGCGGAGCTCCAGCCCGACCTCGTCGTCATGGATGTCCGCATGCCGCGGATGAACGGGCTGGAGGCGACGCGGCGCATCCTTCGACGCCGGCCCGGAACGCCGATCCTCGTCGTCAGCTCTTCCACTGACCCCGAGGACGTCGAGCGCGCCCTCGACGCAGGCGCCGCCGGCTATCTGCCCAAGGATCGCGCCACGACGGAGCTGCTCGAGCGGCTCGAGCAGCTCCGTCCGACTCGAAAGTCACATGAATCGCGGACCGTCCTATCACGCTTTTGGGGGTGGAAAACCCTCCAGGCGGGGGCACACTGAGCCCGTGGCATTGCTGCGGCCCAGTGCCTTTCTCCTTGCGCTGTGCGCATTCTTCGCCGTCGGCGCGGTGCACACGGCGGAGCTCCGCGCGGCCGAGGCTGCCCGCAAGGCGGCCGTCGCCGGCTGCAAGCCGATCGCCCCGCGCTCGAAGAGCACGGTTGCCCAGCTCGCGCGCCACACCGCCGAGCTCGAGCGGCTCGGCGTCACCTGCCCGGGCTAGACGGTCTAGGCGAGATCCGGCTCGACCGGCGGCGGCTCGTCCTCGGCGAGGCGCCGCTGGAGGCCGCTGCGCGACAGCACGCCGACGAGCCGCTCGCCCTCGACCACCGGGACCCGCTCCGCGTCCTTCGCCTCCATGAAGCGGAACGCCTCGTCGACCGCGGTGTCGGCGTCGATCGTCCAGTGCGGCACCTCGGCGATGTCGCCCAGGGGCGTCGTCTTGGGGTCGCGCCCCGTCGCCACGATCTCGCGCACCAGCGTCTTACGCGTGACCACCCCGACGAACCGCTCGTCGTCGCAGACGAAGACGGCGCGGACCTCCGGGCGCGCCAGCGCCTCGCCCGCGTCCCTCGCCGAATCGTCGACGCCGAGGGTCGGCGGGTCGGAGACCATCGCCTCGCGGACCGCGGTCACGGGTAGATCCCGCGCGCGGTCAACGCGCCGGCAACCTCGCGGATGGCGGCGACCAGCGCGGCCTGCCGGAGGGTGACGTCGAGCTGCTCGGAGACGGTCCAGACACGCTCGAAGGCGTCGCCGAGCTTGTCCGCGAGCTTCTGGCGAATCTCGTCGCGGCCCCAGAAGAGCCGGCCGAGGTCCTGCACCCACTCGAAGTAGGAGACGGTCACGCCGCCGGCGTTCGTGAGGATGTCCGGCAGGACGGCGATCCCGCGCTCGGCGAGGATCGCGTCCGCCTCGACGGAGGTGGGGCCGTTCGCGCCCTCGGCGATCATCTTCGCCTGGATCCGGCCTGCGTTCTCGGCGGTCACCTGGTCCTCGAGCGCCGCCAGCGCCAGGATGTCGCACGGGAGCTCGAGCAAGTCCTCGTTCGTGACGTGCTGCCCGTCTGGGTAGCCCTCGAGCGAGCCGTTCTCGGCGATCCACGCGTCGAGCGCGTCGAGGTCGAGCCCGGCCTCGGAGTAGACCCCTCCGGAGATGTCCGAAACGGCCATCACCCGCGCCCCGCGGACGGCGAGCTCGTGCGCTGCGACGCCGCCGACGTTGCCGTACCCCTGGACGACGCAGCGCTGCTCCGCCAGGTTCCAGCCCAGACGGCTGCAGGCGCGCTCGATCACCATCACGACGCCGGCGCCGGTCGCCTCGCGGCGGAACACCGAGCCGCCGATCGAGATCGGCTTCCCCGTCACGATCTCCGGGACCGCGTGCCCCTCGACCATCGAGTACGTGTCCATGATCCAGGCCATCGTCTGCTCGTTCGTGGCCATGTCGGGCGCGGGGATGTCCTCCTCCGGGCCGATCACGGGGCGAAGCTCGATCGTGTAGCGGCGGGTCAGCCGCTCGATCTCGCCCTCGGACATCCCTCGCGGGTTGCAGCGCACGCCGCCCTTCGCGCCCCCGTACGGGAGCCGCAGCAGCGCGCACTTCCACGTCATCCACATCGCGAGCGCCGCGCACTCGCCGAGCGAGACGTGCGGGTCGTAGCGAAGGCCGCCCTTCGTCGGGCCGAGGACCGTGGAGTGCTGGACGCGGTAGCCCGGCAGGACGCTGAGCGACCCGTCGTCGCGCCGCACCGGGACGGACATCATCACGGCGCGCTCGGGGTACCGCAGCCGCTCGGCGACGTCCTCGACGACGTCCGCGTGCTCGAGCCCCTGCTCGAACTGGGCGAGCGCCATCGCGAAGAGGGGCGTGTCCCACTCGAGGGCTGCGTGTTCGAGGTCGAGCGCCACGGGTCGGGAAGTCTAGGTTTCCTTCTTCACGACCAGGGTGAGGTTCGGCCCGAGCCCCTCGACGACGACCTCGTCGCCGACGTCGGCGCCCTCCTCGCAGCGCGCCTGCCAGAGCTCGCCGTCCACCCGGACCTGCCCGTCGGGGCGGCAGGTCGCGACGACGATCCCGCGCTGGCCGGGCAGTGCCTCCGCGCCCGTGACGGTCTTGCGGCGCTTGGAGTACCAGATGAAGAACCCGGCCTCGGCGAGCTCGAAGAGGCCCGCCGCCGCCACGAGCGCCACGCCCCACGCGTTCGGCAGCCAGACGATTGCGACGAAGATGGCGATCGCGAGCAGCAACAGTCAGCCAGATGCCGGGGGCGGGACTCGAACCCGCACGCCCCCGAAGGGGACAGCTGATTTTAAGTCAGCCGCGTATAGCCAGTTTCGCCACCCCGGCGGCGCCAGGATAGCCCCGGCTACTGGTTGCCGGGCTGGAGGTTCTCCCGGCGGAAGCAGCCCTGCTCGATGTCGCTCTTGCACGACTCCGGGCCCCTGAAGCCGAACTGGTCCACGAACAGGTTGCCGATGTCCTCGTTGAAGGTCTTGCCCTTCGCGATCCGGGTCCAGGCGGTCATCGCGACCTGGTCGCCGAGCCGGGGATCCGGGGCGAGGAGCAGGCCGCTCGAATCCTGCGCGTAGAACTCCTGCAGCGCCTGCACCGTGTCGTCCGGGACGCCGGGGCCGTAGAACAGCCCCACCGCGCCGTGCTCGAGGTTGTGCACGTAGTTCATCTCGGAGATCTGCTGGTCGTACGCGCCGTAGATCGCCGTCTGGTTCGAGTGCGGGCCGCTCGTCGCGGGCACGGTGTTGTACTTGAAGTTCTCCGGAAGCGCGGGCACGTGGTCGCGGCCCTGCGACTTCGGCTGCTGGACCGTCCACCCGGCCTCGCGCAGCGACGTGATCGTGTTCTGCTGGGCCGCGGCGTCGTCCTCCCCGCTGCCTGCGAAGAGGAGGAAGCCGGCGACGAGCGCGAGCATCAGGAATCCCGACGCGCCGACCGCGTAGAGGATCTTGCGGTTGCGCGTGTCGTCCCGCGGCGTCGTCCGCAGCTTGGGCGCCTGGACGGCGCGCCTGGGAGGGGGAGGTGTCTTGACCTTTCTCGCCATTTTCCGCGCGGTGATGGTAGCGACGACAGACGGGGAGTCGGCGCGATTCCCGTCGGACCGGAGCCCGATCACCCATACTCAGGGCTGCCGCCAACGACCAGGAGGGGAGCAATGAGCTTTCTCGACAAGCTGCTCGGACGTTCGAAGCAGGCAGCGGGCGACATGACAGGCGACGCGGAGATGAAGCGCGAGGGCGCCCACCAGGAAGCGGAAGGCATGGCCGAGGACCGGGCCGACCGCGCGGAGGACATGGCGCAGCAAGCCCGCGAGGACGCCGCGGAGCACCGCGCCGAGCGCAACGACTGATCTCAGGCGGGGCGGCTTCGGCCGCTCCGTCCGATCCCCTCACTAGCGTTTCCAGGTCCTATGGGGACTGTCTTGCTGACCCTCGGCTTGGCCGCCGCCGTCGTGATCGCCGGCACCGTCGTCGTGCGAGCGATCCGCGAGCTGATCGAGTCGCGCCTCGGCAGCGTCGAGGAGCACCTCTCGGCGCGCAGCGCGGAGGTCGACCGGCGGCTCGAGGCGATGACGGCCACGATGGACCGCCGGCTCGAGACGGCCACGAAGACGACGAGCGCGATCCACCAGCAGCTCGGCCAGCTGGGGCAGGCGAACGCGGAGATCCTGGCGCGTGCCAACGACCTGAAGAAGCTCGAGCAGGCCCTGCGGCCGCCGAAGGCGCGCGGCGGCTTCGGCGAGCTCCTGCTCGGCAACCTGCTGCGGGACCGCCTGCCGCAGGACTCGTACCACCTCCAGCACGGGTTCAAGACCGGCGAGCGCGTGGACGCCGTCATCCGCGTCGAGCGGCTCGTTCCCGTCGACGCCAAGTTCCCGCTCGACAACTTCGAGCGGCTCGCCGACGCGGAGAGCGACGAGGAGCGAACGCTCTACGAGAAGGCGTTCGCGCGGGATCTCAAGATCCACGTCGACGCGATCGCGTCCAAGTACATCCGGCCGGACGAGGGCACGTACGACTTCGCGCTGATGTATCTGCCGTCCGAGGGCGTCTACTACGAGCTCGTCTGCGGGAAGACCGGCGCCCTGCTGCAGTACGCCCACGAGAAGCGCGTGTTCCCTGTCTCGCCGACGACCTTC
The DNA here is from genome assembly GCA_036554945.1 of Gaiellaceae bacterium. Taxonomy (GTDB): domain Bacteria; phylum Actinomycetota; class Thermoleophilia; order Gaiellales; family Gaiellaceae; genus JACDAN01. Next base: position 5,406 of record DATBMH010000083.1, read on the forward strand.
ACCTCGCAGCTGCAGGTGATCGCGCTGGGTCTGAAGGGGATGCAGATCGAGCAGCGGGCGCACGAGGTGATGGCGTACGTCGCCCAGCTCCAGGGCGACTTCGACCGCTTCCGTGACGACTTCCAGGTGGTCGGGAAGCACATCGGCAACGCGCAGTCGAAGTTCGCCGAGGCGGAGAAGCGCCTCGACCGGTTCGACACGAAGCTCGAGCGCGCCGCGGAGACCGAGGAGGCCGAGATCTCGACCGCGCAAGAGCTCCCGCGGGCGCTGGACGCCGCCTAGCCTCCAGTAGCATCGGCCGTATGGCCGATGCGTTCGGAGCTCGTTCCACGCTCGCCGTCGGCGGCGAGAGCTACGAGATCTTCCGGCTCGCGCCGCTCCAGGAGCGCTTCGACGTCGAGCGGCTCCCGTACACGCTGAAGATCCTGCTCGAGAACGTCCTCCGGACGTCCAGCGAGGAGCACGTCGAGGCCGTCGCGCAGTGGTCCGCCAAGGACGATCCGTCCCGGGAGATCTCCTTCACGCCGGCACGGGTCATCCACCAGGACTTCACAGGCGTCCCGGCGATCGTCGACCTCGCCGCGATGCGCCACGCGATGCACGAGCTCGGCGGCGACGCGGCGAAGACGAACCCGCAGCTTCCGTCGGAGCTGGTCATCGACCACTCCGTCCAGGTCGACGCTTTCGCGAACCGCATGGCGATCCGGGTCAACACCGACCGCGAGTACGAGCGGAACCGCGAGCGCTACGCGTTCCTCCGCTGGGGCCAGCAGGCCTTCGACGACCTGAAGGTCGTGCCGCCGGAGACCGGCATCGTCCACCAGGTCAACCTGGAGTACCTCGGCCGCGTCGTCGAGGCCCGGAACGGCCAGGCGTTCCCGGACACGCTCCTCGGCACCGACTCGCACACGACGATGATCAACGGGCTCGGGATCCTCGGCTGGGGCGTCGGGGGGATCGAGGCCGAGGCGGCGATGCTGGGCGAGTCCGTCTCGATGCTGGTGCCGCAGGTCGTCGGGTTCCGGCTGACCGGCGCGCTGCGCGAGGGCGCGACGGCCACGGACCTCGTCCTGACCGTCACGCAGATCCTCCGTGAGACCGGCGTGGTCGGGAAGTTCGTCGAGTACTTCGGCGCGGGCGTCTCGAACCTGCCGCTCGCCGACCGGGCCACGATCGGGAACATGTCCCCGGAGTACGGGGCCACGTGCGGCTTCTTCCCCGTCGACGACGTCACGCTCGAGTACCTGCGGCTGACCGGCCGGCCGGAGGAGCGCGTCGCGCTCGTCGAGGCCTACTGCAAGGAGAACCTGCTCTGGCACGACCCCGACCACGAGCCGACGTACACCGAGATCGTCGAGCTCGACCTCGGCGACGTCGAGCCGAGCCTCGCCGGTCCGCGGCGGCCGCAGGACCGGGTCGCGCTGACGGACGCCAAGCACTCGTTCCTGGCCGCGCTCGAGAGCTTCGGCGTCGACTACGGCAACACGCACGACCTGGCCGTCGCCGAGTCGTTCCCGGCCAGCGATCCGGCTGCCGACATCTCACCGGGTCACGAGCCCGCGATCGTCCCCGACCCGATCCCGGTCCCCGCCACCGTCGTCGCCGAGCGCGCGAAGCCCGTGGCGGTCGAGATGGACGGCGAGAAGTTCGATCTCGAGCACGGCGCCGTCGTGATCGCGGCGATCACGAGCTGCACGAACACCTCCAACCCGAGCGTGATGGTCGGTGCCGGGCTGGTCGCCAAGAACGCTGTGGAGCGAGGGCTCCGCCGGAAGCCGTGGGTGAAGTCCAGCCTCGCGCCGGGCTCGAAGGTCGTCACCGAGTACTACGAGCGGGCGGGCCTGACGCAGTACCTGGAGGAGCTCGGCTTCCACACGGTCGGCTACGGCTGCACCACCTGCATCGGGAACTCCGGCCCGCTGCCCGACGAGATCTCCAAGGCGGTCGCCGACGGCGACCTCGTCGTCTGCTCGGTGCTCTCCGGCAACCGCAACTTCGAAGCCCGGATCCATCCCGAGGTGAAGGCGAACTACCTCGCCTCGCCCCCGCTCGTGGTCGCCTACGCGCTCGCGGGCCGGCTGGACCTCGACCTGACGACGGAGCCGCTCGGGCAGGGCAGCGACGGCGAGGACGTCTACCTCGCCGACATCTGGCCGAGCGCCGCCGAGATCAAGGAGACGGTGGCAACCGCGGTCGAGGGCGAAATGTTCCGGCGCACCTACGCGGACGTCTTCAAGGGCGACGAGCGCTGGAGCTCGCTCGAGATCCCCGAGGGCGACCTCTACGACTGGCGTGACGAGTCGACCTACGTCCGCCGGCCGCCGTACTTCGACGGCATGTCGCCCGAGCCCGGCACCGTGGACGACATCCACGGGGCCCGCTGTCTCGTCCGCGTCGGGGACTCGGTGACGACCGACCACATCTCCCCGGCCGGCGCGATCAAGCCCGACGGCCCAGCCGGCAAGTACCTGGTCGAGCACGGCGTCGAGCGCAAGGACTTCAACTCGTTCGGCTCACGGCGCGGGAACCACGAGGTGATGGTGCGCGGGACCTTCGCCAACGTTCGCCTCAAGAACCTGCTGGTCCCGGACAGCGAGGGCACGTGGACGAAGCACTTCCCCGACGGCGAGGAGATGACGATCTACGACGCGTCCGTCAAGTACGAGCAGGAGGGAACGCCGCTGATCGTCATCGCCGGCAAGGAGTACGGGTCGGGCTCGTCACGCGACTGGGCGGCGAAGGGCCCGAAGCTGCTCGGCGTGCGCGCGGTGATCGCCGAGACCTACGAGCGGATCCACCGCTCGAACCTGCTGATGATGGGCATCCTCCCGCTCCAGTTCATGGACGGTGAGAGCTTCGAGAGCCTCGGGCTGACGGGCGAGGAGGAGTTCTCGATCGAGGGCGTCGAGAACGGCGAGGCCCACGAGGTCACGGTCCGCGCCGACGACAAGGAGTTCAACGCGCGCCTGCGGCTGGACACCCCGCGCGAACGCGAGTACCTCCGCCACGGCGGCATCCTTCCGTACGTCCTGCGCCGCCTGCTCGCGAGCTAGAAGCGCAGGATCGCGCCGATCCCCCCGACGGGATCGAGGTCCTGGCGGTGCCGGAGCGCGAGCACCTGCCCGCCGTGGGCGAGGACCTGGTGGACGGCGAGGTCGAGCCCCTCCGCCCGGTCCTCCATCTCCGTCCCGTCGAGCGGGCAGCGGCCGCCGGTCAGGCTCACCCGGCCGCAGGCGGAGCACTGGAAGGCTGCGTGCTCGGCGCCCTCCTGGAAGACCAGGCAGTCGACGCGCCCGTCCGTCGCCGACTCGAGCGTCTCCTCCCAGCCCGACGCGGCTCGTCCGTTCCGGCCTGCCTCCTCCTTCCAGCGCTCGACGATCTCCCGCTCGCGATCCTGGCGCCACTGCTCGAGGACGGGAACCGCGATCCCGAAGAGCTCCGTCGCCGACGCGTGGGCCTTCGCGGTCGTCCACCCGATGACCGCGCTGCGCGTGTCGCCGGCGAGCATCTCGCCGAACTCGGACTTCAGCTCCTCGGGCGAGACGATCACGACGCGCGGGTAACGCAGCTGGCGGAGCTGCCGCTCGAGCTCCTCGGCGACGTTCTTGAGGTGGTTCCGCGCCAGCTCGTCGATGTGCCGCTGGTACCGCGACTGCGACCAGCCGCCCTGGTCGTGCTGGCCCGGCTGCTCCTCGAACAGGTCGGCGATCTCATCGAGCTTGCCCGCCCGGAGCCGGTAGAGGCGGCCCTCCTCCCGGCTGACGACGGCGACCACCGCCCCCTCCCCCCGTCCCACGAGCGGGACGAGCGGCGCGAGGTACAGGTCACGGCCGACCTTGATCTCGTCCGGAACCGCCTCCGTCAGCGGCATCGCCTGCCAGACGTTGTCGAGGCCCGCGCAGAACAGCGCGAAGCCGTGCGCGCCGTCCCTGTCGAACTCCTCGGTGAAGAAGTGGCGGATGCGGTCGAAGTCCTCGCGCAGGCCGACCCGCTGCTCGTGGGTCTGCTCGCCGCGGTTCGCGCCGTTCGACTTCAGGCCCTGGTCGACGAGCGAGTTCACGCGAGTGGCGGCGTCGCCGGCAGTGGGCGAGTCGCTCGGGTCGAGGTCGAGGTAGAGGCTGATCGCACAGCCCTTCGCGGCCCGGAATCCGGCGAGTTGCCGCAGCGTGTCCCAAGTCACGGAGCTGGCCACGGAGCGCGATTCTATGCGGGATGGACGTGTGGACTGTCGGTCACGGGACCAGACCCTCGGGTGCACTCATAGAGATGCTCCGAAGAGCAGGCGTCGAAACGCTCGTGGACGTCCGGCGCTTCCCCGGCTCCCGCCGGAACCCGCAGTACAACCGCGGCGCGCTGGAAGCCTCGCTCGCCGACGCCGGGATCGCGTACGTCCACGCCGAGGCGCTCGGCGGCCGCCGGTCCGGGGAGCCCGGAGAGGAGCGCTTCGCCTGCATCGGGCAGCCGGCGTTCCGCAGCTACGCGGCGCGGATGGGAACGCCGGAGTGGCAGCAGTCGCTCGCTGCCGTGCTCGCCGAGCGGAGCCCGTGCGTCATGTGCGCCGAGACCCCCTGGACGAAGTGCCATCGGCGGTTCATCGCGGACCTCCTCACCGCCCGCGGGCACCGGGTGCTCCACCTGTCGCCGGAAGGCGTCGAGCCTCATCGGCTGCTCGACGACGCCGAGGTCCGTGACGGCTGTCTGTATCTCTGCGGCGAGCTGGTTGGTTAGGCGATGCGCGTGAAGGTCAGCTTCCAGTTCACGCGCTCGATCACCCTGCCGGTGTCGTCGCCGTCGATCGTCGTGACCTGTCTCGTGTTCCCGGTGATGAAGAACCGCGGCACATTGCGGCCGAACACGTCCGCGGCCGACAGCGGCGCGTCGGCGAGCCTGAGCCCGGTCCGGAGCGCCTTGACGTCTGCGGTCTCCCCGGGGCACGTGCCTCCGAACGAGTACGCGCCAGCGACGCCTCGCAGCCGCGCGAACCGCGCGACACCCAGCCGCGGAGACGTAAGCGGGACCGTCGCGTCCCGGACGATCCGCCGCCGGCCGGGGCAGGTCCGTACCTGCTCCGTGGGCACGCAGCGGGGCGCCTGGGAGACCCGGCGGATCGACCCGGTCTGGATCGCCGACCCGGAGATCGCGCGAACGACGCCCGGATCGATCCGAAGCGGCCGTCCGGCATGCGTGCGGGTGAACACGAGCCCGGAGGGCCGGCGTGTCCGGAGGATGAGCTTCCAGAACCCCCTGCTCGTCGTCGTCTCGACGCACTCGCCCTCGACGGTCCGGGAGACCCGCCAGTCCTTCGTCAGCGTGGCCGTCAGGGTGACCTTGAACGCGGCGCGCTCAGGGGTCGCTGCAGCCGCGGCTCCCCATCCGAAGAGCAGCGCGCATGCAAGTACCGTCGCGACCCCGAGCACCCACCGCATTCGGCTCCACTCAAGCAGATCGGCCCGCCGGAAGGGAAGTTTCGAGACGTCCGCTTCGTTGAATACTGTTGCTGGGCCCGAGTAGCGGGCTCAGTGTGTGTCTGGAGGAGAGACGTTGGTCGAAAACGGGGTCCGCGAGCTCATCATCGTCGGTGGAGGCCCGGCCGGGTACACGGCCGCGCTCTACGCCGCGCGCGCGAACCTCGAGCCGCTCGTCTTCGAGGGCTTCCAGTGGGGCGGCCAGCTGATGATCACGAGCGACGTCGAGAACTACCCCGGGTACGCGGAGGGCGTGCTGGGGCCGGAGATGATGAAGGACTTCCGCCGCCAGGCCGCCCGCTTCGGCGCCGAGTTCGTCAGCGACGACGTCACGCGGGTCGACTTCTCCGAGCGGCCCTTCCGGGTCTGGGTCGGCGACGACGAATACCAGGCCGAGGCCGTCATCGTCGCGACCGGCGCGAACGCCCGCCAGCTCGGGCTCGAGTCCGAGCGGATGCTGCAGGGCCGCGGCGTCTCCTACTGCGCCGTCTGCGACGCCGCGTTCTTCCGCGAGAAGGAGCTCGTGGTCGTCGGCGGCGGCGACTCGGCGATGGAGGAGGCCAACTTCCTGACGAAGTTCGCCGACAAGGTGACGGTCGTCCACCGGCGCGACGTCTTCCGCGCGTCCCAGATCATGGAGGACCGCGCGCGGGCCAACGAGAAGATCGAGTGGATCACGAACGCGGTCGTCGACGAGGTGATCGGCGAGAACACGGTCACCGCCGTGCGGATCCGCGACGTGAACACCGGCGAGGTCACGGAGCTGCCCGCCGACGGCCTCTTCGTCGCGATCGGCCACGACCCGAACACGAAGCTCTTCGTCGGCCAGCTCGAGCTCGACGAGGCCGGCTACATCCTCACGAAGCAGGGATCGACCGCAACGAGCGTCGAGGGCGTCTTCGCCGGCGGCGACGTCGTCGACCACACGTACCGGCAGGCGGTCACCGCCGCCGGGATGGGCTGCATGACGGCGCTCGACGCCGAGCGCTGGCTCGCCTCGCGCGAAGGGCGTTTAGCCGACGCCCTCGCCGCGCCGCGCGAGTAGTCAGACGCGGCTGCTCGGACAGAGGTCGTTCACGGCACAGAGCTCGCAGCGTGGGCTCCGCGCGTCGCAGACACGACGGCCGTGCCAGATCAGCAGGTGCGGGAAGATGCCCCAGTAGTCTCGCGGCACAAGCCGCTGTAAGTCGCGCTCGATCTTCACCGGGTCCTCCTGCCGAGACAGGCCGAGGCGCTGCGAGAGCCTCCGGACGTGCGTGTCGACCACGACTCCCTGGGGCTCGCCGAGCTCCGCCGCGACGACGTTCGCCGTCTTGCGCGCGACGCCCGGAAGCCGCAGCAGGTCCTCGAGTCGGCGTGGGACACGGCCGTCGAACTCCTCGATCAGCATTCGCATCGTCCCGCGGATGGCCTTCGCCTTCTGCCGGTAGAAGCCCGTGGCGAAGATGTCCTGCTCGAGCTCCTCCTGCGGGACGGCGAGGTAGTCCTCCGGCGTCCGGTACTTCTCGAAGAGGCGCACGGTGACGCGGTTCACGTTCACGTCGGTCGTCTGCGCCGAGAGCATCACCGAGACGAGCAGCTCGAGGTCGCTGCGGAAGCGAAGGGCGATCGCGGCGTCCGCGTGCTCGACCACGAGCCGGTGGATGATCGCGAGGATCCGGTCGCGCTTGGGCCCGACTCGCTTCCGGGCCTCCCTGACGTAGCTACGCGCCACTCAGGGCTGCCGCCGGGACCTGAGGCCGGGCGTTCGGGAGCCGCGGGCCCGCACACACGAGGTCGAGCGCCGGGCAGCCGTTGCAGACCTCGCCCGGCGTCGGCCGGAACTCGCCGGCGTTGATCTCCTCGATCGCTTCCGAGAGCTGCGCCTCGAGCTCCGGGAGCTCCGACCGGTCGAAGGTCTTGGCGACCACGGCGTCGGGCTGCTCGAGGAAGTGGTAGACGACCTCGACCTCGTCCGCTCCAGCGCGGAAGCACGCGATCGCGTAGACCAGGCGCTGGAGCGTGTAGCTCTCCTCGACGATCGCCTCGGGGCTTACGTCCTCGAGCAGGTTCGTCTTGTAGTCGAGCACGAGCGCCCGCCGTTCCTCTCGGTGGAGGACGTCGAGCCGGCCGTGGACGAGCACGCCGTCGTGCTCGAACGCGAAGGGCCGCTCCACCTGTGCGCCCGGGAGGGACGCGATCCGCCGCGCGAGCTCCGAGTCGCAGTAGGACGAGACGAGGGTCGCGATGCGCTCCAGCTCCTCGTCGGTCACCGCCGGATACCACGAGCGCACGAGGTCCAGCTCGGGCGGCGAGGGCGCGGCGAGATCGACGAGCTCGAGGAGCCGGTGGACGGCGTCGCCGATCTCCGTCGCCGCGAGACCGGTCGAGCCCGGCACCCGGCCGCTGTCGTCGCTCGGCCGCATGCCGACCACCCGTTCGGCGAAGTAGCGGTACGAGCAGCGGTCGAAGAGCGACAGCGAGGTGTACGAGAGCGACTGCACCGCATGGATCGGCGGCGGCGGGATCTCGGCCAGCGGCGGCAGCTGCGGCGCCGGCGGCGGCAGCGCGCTCCCGCCGTTCGCCGCGAAGAGCTCGAGCTGCCCGTCCTCGCCGACCAGCACCGGCTCCTCGGCGGTCTCCTCCTCCGGCCGGAAGCGGTCGAGGCGCAGCAGGAGCCGCGCGCGCTCCCGCTCCAGCTCGACCGGGTCGGCGCCGGCCGCCTCCAGCTCCTTGCCCGCGTCCAGCCGGTCCAGCGCCCAGCCCAGCGGCGTCGACGCGTCCGCGGTGCTCGACGGGTCGACCGCCCCGGAGACGATCAGGCGGTCGATCGCGCGCGTCATCGCCACGTAGTAGAGGCGCAGCCGCTCCGCGCGATCCTCCGCCTCGCGGGCCCGCCTCACCTCCTCGTAGTCGAAGACGCCGCGGCGCTTGCTCGTCAACGGGTCGGCGACGCGGAAGCCGAAGCGCCCGTCGGAGAGCGCCAGCAGCTCGTCCGGGCCCGGCGGCGGCCGGTCGCGGCCGGCGTCGGCCACGATCACGACCTTGAACTCGAGGCCCTTCGCGGCGTGGATGGTCAGCAGCCGGACCGCGTCGGCCCCTTCCTCCTCTGCCACCGCCTCGAGCTCCTTCGCCCCGACCGCCTCCTGGTCGCGCATGAAGCGGAGGAACCCCTCGACGTCCCGGCCGCGCAGCTCCTCGTAGGCGCGCGCGAGCCGCGCGAGCTTCCGGAGGTTCGCGTACCGCCGCCGCCCGTCCCAGTGCGCGAGGACGGCGAGGTCGTAGTCGTGCTCGACGAGGATCTGCTCGCACAGCCGCTCGAGCGGCAGCCGCGTGGACGCCGCCGCCAGGCGGTCGTAGCGCTGCTTGAAGGCTCGCAGCAGCCGCTCGTCGTCCGGGCCGATCTGCTCGGGGAACGACCGCTCGAGGCCCGCGAAGATCGGCCGCCGGCCGGCGGCGCGGCGCAGCAGGAACAGCGTGTCGTTCGAGACGCCGACGAACGGCGACGCGAGCACGGAGACGAGCGCCCTGTCGTCGTACCGGTTCTGCAGCAGCCGCAGGTAGTTGAGGAGGTCGACGACCTGCTGCTGGCCGAAGTAGCCGCGGCCGGTGGCGCGATAGGTCGGGATCGCGAGCGCTCGCAGCTCCTGCTCGTACCACTCGGCGTCCGTCCCGGCCGCGAACAGGAGGACGATCTCGCCCGCGGTTGCCGCACCGGTCTCGATCAGCTCGTGCACCCGGCGGGCGACGTGCCGCGCCTCCGCGCGGCGCCAGTGCGTCCCGGTCCCCGAGTAGGTCGACTTGTCGGTCACGAGCAGCTCGACCGGGTGGCCGAAGACCGGGTCGGGGAACTCGCCCGACGCGTGCAGCGGCTGGAAGTCCTCGCCGAAGTCGCCGCGGAACAAGTAGTTCACGGCCTCGAGCACCTCCGGCCGAGAGCGATAGTTCTGCACGAGCGGCAGGCCGCCGCCCGACTGCTCGCGCCGCTCCCGGAAGACGGCGACGTCGGCGTGCCGGAACCCGTAGATCGACTGGAACTCGTCGCCGACCAAGAACACGTCGCGCTCGCCCGGCGCGCCGGAGAGCAGGTCGATGAGCTCGCACTGGAGGCGATTCGTGTCCTGGAACTCGTCGACCATGATCGCCTTGAACCGCAGCGCCTCCCGATCGCGGATCTCGGGGTTGTCGCGGAGCAGCGCCCGGGCGACGAGCTGGAGGTCCTCGAAGTCCAGCGCCGACTCCCGGCGCTTCGCCGCCGCATAGGCCTCCGCGAAGCCGTCGAGCAGCTGCTGGAGCAGGTCGCGGTCGCGCATCGCGAGCTCGTCCAGCGCCGCCTGCTCCACGGCGAGGCGCGCCTCTTCGAAGGTGGCTGCACGCTCGCCGCGCGCCCTGTGGGCCGAGAGGTCGAGCAGGTCGTCGGGCCGCGGCTCACCCGAGACGGCGCCGAGGAGCGCCGCCGCGCTCCCGCGCTGGAGCTCGGTCGCCGAGCCGTCGTCGACGAGGCAGGAGGCGGCCTCGCGCAGCGCGTCGAGCCGCTCGTCCATCGGCGGCCGCTCGCCCAGCTCGAGCACGAGGTCCCGCCCGGCCGAGCGAAGCGTCTCGTAGATCCCCGTGATCATCCGGCGGAGGCCCCCGGCCGAGTACGTCGTCAGCAGCCGCGCGCGCTCGTCGTCGTCCTGCGCGCAGAACGCGTCGAGCGCCTCGTCGAAGGCCTCGCTCGACAGGACGGCGGACTGCGCGTCATCGAGCTCCCTGAACCGCGGGTCGAGGCCCGCCTCGAACGGCGACGCCTTCAGCAGCCGGCTGCAGAAGCCGTGGATCGTCGAGATGTACGCGCCGTCGAGCGCGCGGGCCAGGTCGGCTCTCCCGCGGGCACGCAGCTCGGCCCTGATCCTCGCCCGGAGCTCGCCGGCGGCCCGCCGCGTGTAGGTGATGACGAGGATCGACTCGACGTCCAGGCCGCGGTCGCAGACCGCCTCCACGAAGCGCTCGACGAGCACGGCGGTCTTCCCCGTCCCGGCGCCGGCGGAGACGAAGACGCGGCCGCGCGCGTCGATCGCCGCCTGCTGCTCGCGGTTGGGCGCCCGGCTCATGCGCGCTTCACCCGGCACATCGTCCAGAGGTCGCACCACGCCGGGCACTCGCCGCCCTTGGGGTCGTGGAGGACGTCGCCCTCGCGGATGCGGCCGGCGAAGCGCCGTGCCGTCTCGAGCGCGGCCTCGACCTGCGCCCAGAACGCCTCCTCGTCGAGGTAGTCCGCTTTCTTGAATCCCGGCAGCGCGTCCTCCTTGGCCCCCGCACGCAGCAGCCCCCGGGGCCCGCGATCGCCGGACAGCGGGCGGTAGACGCCGCCGAGAGGCTCGATCCCGACGAGATCCCGCAGGACGAGCATGTAGAGCGGGATCTGGAGCCGGAGCTCCTTGTCGATGTCCCGCGCGGACGGCGCGCTCTTGCCCGACTTGTAGTCCACGACGATCCCGCGGGCGCTGAACGGGTCGACGTCGATCCGGTCGATCTTCCCGGAGAGCACGACGCCGTCGCCGAGCTCCAGGCCCCGCTGCAGCTCGGGCACGGAGCGCTCGGAGCCGAACGACACCTCGAACTGCCGCGGCTCGAGCGGGAGCTCCGTCTCCGCCTCGGCGCGCACGAGCCGCTCGAGGTCCCGCGCGAGCGTCTGCTGCAGCTCGCGCCGCTGGAGCTCGGTCATCTCCATCCGGACGCCGGCGAGCGCCTGCTCGAGGCAGGCGTGCATGAACCGGACGGCGTCCTCGACCCGCTCCGGCACGATCCGCTCGATGCCGAGCTCCTTCGGCAGGCCCTTGAAGAACCGGAAGAGCGCAGAATGCGCGACGGAGCCGCGCAGCTTTGCATCGACCTCCTGGTCGATCGTCCTCGGGTCGATCACGCGGTCGAAGAACCAGGCCGACGAGCAGTCCGCAAACCGCTCCAGCTCGGTGACGTTGAAGACCGAGCGGCCGTGGAGCTCGGCCAGGACGAGCGGATGGGTCAGCCGGGTGTTGCGGGAGAACGCCCGGCGCGCCCGCTCGAGCTTTCGCTCCCAGCCGTTGGCGCGCGCGAGCCCGTCGGCGTCGTCGCGCCGCGTGTCGTCCGCCCAGAGGCCCGCAACCGCGCGAAGCCGCTCGCGCTCGGTCGGCGCCGCCTCGAGCGCCCAGGTGAGCGCCGACAGCGCCCGGCGCGTCGTCGCCCGCGCCACGTCCTCGCTCCGGAAGAGGCCGACGACCTCCTCCCAGAACGGGCTCGCCTCCTTCGGGCTTCCCTCGTCGGACGCAGCCTCGCGGACGAGGTAGAGGTGGTCGGTCGGCCGGGTGCAGGCCGTGTAGAAGAGGTACCGGTCCCGCGCGACCTGATCGTGGCGGCGGAGGCGGTCGCCGAGCCGGCGCCGCTCGTCGTCGCCCAGGAACGGCGTCGCGGGCGAGCGGCGCGGAAGGCTCCCCTCCTCCAGCCCGAGGATGAAGACGTGCTCGAAGCGGCGAGTCCGCGCCCGCGCGAGGTCGAGCACCGGCACCCGGCCGGCGTCGGTCGCGGCGGGCATCCGGACCGAGGCGCGCTCGAGCGCGGCCAGCACGTCCTCCCGGGACACCGCCGACGCGACCCGCTCCCACCCCTCGAGGTCGTGGAGCACCCGGATGCAGCCCTCGTAGGCGCGGAGGTCGTCGCGCGAGGCCTCTCCGACCGGCGGGCTCTCGAGGCCGTAGGCGTTGCGGATCATCGACGTCGCGAGCTCGCGCACCGCCTCGATCGGCGACTCGGCCGCCCGGACCGCGTCGAGCGCGGGCAGCCGCGCCTCGCGGAGCGCCTCGACCTCCTCCTCGACCCGGTCGGCTGCGGCGATCGCCCGGCCGCGGAGGCGGCCCTCGACGAAGTCGACGCTGGTCCGGCGCAGGCCCGAGTACGGCGAGCGCAGGAAGCGGAAGAGCTCGGGCCGGTCGGCGCCGGCCCAGGCGAAGCGCAGGAGCGCGAGCAGCGCCTGGCCGAACGGCGTCTGCGGGAGGCGCGCCGGCGCGCCGATCGCGTACGGGATGCCGAGCGTGGCGAACGCGGTCTCGAGCGGTGCGCGCCAGCGCTCGTGCGACGGGACGACGACGCCGATCCGGTCGGGCGCCGTCCCCTCGCGGAGCAGCCGCAGGATCTCCTCGCCGACCAGCTCGAGCGCACCCCTGGTGCCGGCGCCCTCGAGGAAGCGGATGGCGCCGTCGAGCGGCGGCGGCTCGCCCTCGGCGCTGCCGAAGAGGCCGCGCTCGAGATAGGCGAGCGCGGGATGCGCCACCTCCGCGTAGCGCGGGCCCAGCTCGGTGAGCGAGCCGTCGGAGAGCCGCGCGAGCTCCTCGGAGGTGCCGGCCAGCCATTCGAACGCCGGGCGGCCGGGCTCGTACGGCAGCGAGACGGTCACGTCGGACCGACCCGCGAGCGCGCGGATCAACGCCCACTCAGTCTCGGTCAGGTCTTCGAACCCGTAGGCGAAGACCGGCTGCCCCTCCCAGGCGCCGAGCTCGTTCGCGAGCCGTGCGGCGGCAGCGGCCCGGAGCTGGTGGCGGTCCCACAGCCCGAGCCGGTCGAGCTCCTCTCGGTACGAGGCGTAGAGCCGCGCCAGGGCCCCCTCGAGCTCCTCCGGCGCGACGAGCCCGGACTCGACCTCGCCGATCGCGTCGCGCAACGCCTCGGCGAACCCCGCGGAGCGCGCCGACTCGCCAAGGCCGTTGAGCTGCGTGTTCGCGACGGCGGCGCGCAGCGCGAGCGTCTGCTGGACCTCCGCGGCGACCGGCCGCGTCTCCGGGTCACCGCCCGCGATGCGGTCGAAGACATCGTCGAACGTGGTGATCGAACCGCCGAGAAGCGCCGGCGACTTGCGGAGAAGCTCCCGCTCCGCCCAGTCGACGTCCGGACGGTTCGGCACGATGAGCACCGGGTCCCGGTCGATGGCCGCCAGGTACCTGTCGAGCAGCAGCTCGACCTTGCCCGCGTTCGCCGGCCCGGCGAGCAGCGTCAGCCCCATCGGCCTATCGTAGACCCGGCCTCTGACGGCTCCTTTTCGGCTGTGGAAAAGCTCGGGGCGGGTTTCCCCGCCCCGGAAAGCGCTACGCGGCCGCTGACTTCGGCCGCCGACCGCGGCGAGCGGCGGGACGGCCCGGCATCTTGCTCGAGCAGTCGTCGCAGAGATCCGCCTGCTTGGCTCCGCGTCGTGCGTCGGAATAGGTCAGGCGCAGCGTTGCGCCCTTGCCTTCGCCGACTTCCTTCCCACAATTGTCACAGACGAGAACTGTTTTTCGAGCCACGTCGTACGGCCTCCTTTAGCGTTCAGGATTGCCGCAGCCTAATACAGGACGATGAAGGAATTCTAAGCTGCCGCGCGCGCCCGGCGAATCCGCCACGAGCGCAGCAACGAAACGAGCGCCAGCTCTTCGCGATCGAGCGAGATATCACGAGCGCCCACCACGCGTAAATGCCGAGGGCGAAAGTCATCGATCGTGCGCCCGTCGAGATACTGCTCGACGACGGCCGGGCTGACGTAGGACGAACGCGCAACTGCGGGTGTGTTTCCGAGCCGCTCGCCGACGGTGCGCATGACCGACGCGACGCAGCGCTTCGCTTCCGTCTCCGTCTCCTGCACACCGCGCTCCGCAAGCGCGATCGCGGCGATCAGGGTCCCGCCCCAGGTGCGGAAGTCCTTGGCCGTGAACTCCTCCCCCATGTGCTCGCGGATGTACTCGTTGAGCTTGCGGCTGCTGAGGTTGCACAGACCGCCGTCCTCCAGCCGGTAGCGGAAGAGCCTGCGACCGCCCTCGAGCGCGAGCAGCGCCTTGATCGCCGCCGCGAGATCGGGATCGACGACCGCGGTCCGAACCCAAACCTTGTGCTTGCCGCGGTACTTGAACGACACGCGGCCGCCTCGGACCGTGACGTGGTTCTTGTTCAGCGTCGTGATCCCGAACGTCCGGTACCGCTTCGCATAGCGCTCCCCGCCGACGCGGAACCAGCCGAGATTGATGAGCTTGACCGCGAGCGCACACGTCCACTCGGGCGTGAACTCCTCGCCCTCCAGGTCCTTCGACGTCGCCTTGCGGATGCCGGGCAGATGCTCGGCGAACCGCACGAGCTTGTCGTACTTGGCCTGCTCCTGCCGCGCGCGGTATTCCGGGTGGTAGAGGTACTGCCGTCGGCCGGCAGCGTCGAGCCCGGTGGCCTGCAGCTTCGCGTTCGGCCGCGGCGAGATCCAGACGTCGCGCCACGCCGGAGGGATCGCGAGCGCCTCGATCCGCCGGACCTTGTCCTCGTCCGTGATCCGTCGACCGCGCGAGTCCTCGTAGCGGAATCTCCGCCGAGATCCGACCCTGTGCCAACCCCCGCGTCTCGCCATCGTCCACCTTCTGTGTCCGGCGACCCGCCCTTTGAATCCCGCGTACCATCCGGCGCCGATGGACGTCGACACGATCGTCGTGCTCGAGGGGGACGAGACCGGCCAGGAGCTGCTCGAGGAATCCCTTCGCGTGCTCGCACCCGACGTCATCGGGTTCGAGGTCCAGCTCCCGCGCCACGACCTCTCGCTCGAGTCGCGGCGGAAGACCGACAACGCGGTCGTCCACGAGGCCGCCGCTGCGATCAAGGAGCACGGCTTGGGCCTGAAGGCGGCCACGATCACCCCGGAGGGCAAGGACGACGTCGGCTCCCCGAACCGGATCATCCGGGAGGAGATCGGCGGCAAGGTGATCGTCCGGACCGGACGCCGGATCCCCGGCGTCGTCCCGCTCGGCGGCGTCCATGCGCCGATCTCGGTCGTGCGGATGGCGGTCGGCGACGCGTACGGCGCCAAGGAGTGGCGTGAGGGGAGCGGCGAGGACGAGGTGGCGTTCCGCACCGAGCGCATCGAGCGGCGGATCTGCCGCTCCGTCGCGGAGTTCGCGTTCCGCCTGGCCGAGCGGACGGGCGCCAAGGTCTTCGGCGGTCCCAAGTACACGGTCAGCCCGGTCTACGAGGGGATGCTCAAGGAGGAGATGGACGCGGCCGCCGTGCGGCATCCGGAGGTCCCGTACCGCCCGCAGCTGATCGACGCCACCTTCGCGCTGGTGCTCAACTCTGGCGGATCGCCGCTCGTGATCCCGGCGCTCAACCGGGACGGCGACATCCTCTCCGACCTTGTCCTCCCACTCTTCGGCTCGATCGCGGGCGCGGAGTCGCTGCTGATCGCCTTCGACGACGACTACGTGCCCACGGCGGTCATGGCCGAGGCGGCCCACGGCACTGCGCCCGCGCTGCAGGGCAAGAACGTGGCCAACCCGCTCGCGATGATCCTCGCGGGCGCCGCGCTCCTCACCCACATGGACGAGCCGGCTGCGTCGACGGCAGGGCGAGCGATCCGCGAGGCGGCGCTCGAGGCAGTCGCCGCAGGCATCCGAACCGCCGACCTCGGCGGCCACGCGTCGACGACCGAGTTCACGGACGAGGTCATTCGCAGGACGACCCAGAAGCTCGAGGTCTGGTCGTCGCTGGCCGAGGCGTAACCACGGGTTTGCTCGT
>DATBMH010000088.1:0-11215 GCA_036554945.1 Gaiellaceae bacterium
CCTGATCCGCCGTCGCGGGCGCGGCCGCCCCGCGACCGCGAACGGGGGTGCGGCGAAGCTGCAGCCGGCCGCATGACCTCCGTGGCAACCGCCGCGGCATTCTGCCGACGACGATCGGTAGCCGCACCGATGGCTGCGGCCCGGGCGTGGGGGATTCTCCCAGTGCGACCGCCGTGATCGTCGGTCGCGATGAAACTCGGAAAGGAGATCCGATGGCAACCATCGAGACACGCCCGGACCGGATCGGTCCGAGCAGGCCGGTGGCTGCGAGACCCGAACTCAGCGATCTCCCCTACGGTGACCTGGAGCCCACACCGGGCTACGGCTGGGTGCTCTTCTCAGCGATCGTCCTCGGGCTGATGGGCATCTGGGCGTTCTTCGAGGGGATGCTGGCGATCTTCGACTCGAAGGTCTACGTGGGGGACGCCACCTTCGTGTTCAGCGACCTCCACACCTGGGGCTGGATCGTGATGACTCTCGGCGTCCTCGCCGCAGTCGCGTCGTTCGCGGTCGTGGCGGGCAGCGAGATCGGCCGCTGGTACGGGATCGCGGTCGCCGGGCTGTACGCGCTCGGCCAGCTGCTCTTCGTCGACGCGTACCCGTGGTGGAGCATGGCCATGTTCGCGGTGGCCATCCTGGCCATCTACGGGCTCGCGGTGTACGGGGGCAAGCGCCTCCTCACGGGCTGAGCGCATCGCCCGCGGTGCCGGCCGACACGTCGCGCCGGCACCGCCCGGCCTAGCCGGCTTCGGCGTGCTCGAACTCGGGCGTGTAGGCGCCCTCGCGGGCGGCGCCGTTCAGCCTCGCCCGGTGCAAGTAGGCGGACTGGGCCGCGCCGACGTTCTCGCTCGCGCCCTGCCAGGCGCGCAGCGCGGGAGCCTGGAGCGCGCGGCCGTACGAGAACGAGAGCTGCCAGGGATGCGGCCCGCGCTGGTTCATCGCGTTGAGCCGTGCAGTCGCGTCCTCATCGGACATGCCGCCGGAGAGGAAGACGACACCCGGCACCGCGGCTGGGCAGGTGTTCTTCAGGCAGCGGATCGTCATCTCGGCGACGGTGTCGATGTCGGCCTGCGAGGGCCCGTCGTAGCCCGAGACGACCATGTTCGTCTTCAGCAGCGTCCCCTCGCGCTCGACGCGCTGGTCGAAGAGCTCGGTGAAGACGGCGCGCAGCGTCCGCTCCGTGACGCGGTACGACTCCTCGATCGTGTGCTCGCCGTCCATCAGGACCTCGGGCTCGACGATCGGGACGAGCCCGACCTCCTGGCTGAGCGCGGCGAAGCGCGCCAGCGCGTGGGCGTTCGTCCACATCGCGTACTCGCTCGGCCGTCCGGCGCCGATGGAGATCACCGCGCGCCACTTCGTGAAGCGCGCGCCGAGCTCGTAGTACTCCTGGAGCCGCTCGCGCAGGCCGTCGAGGCCCTCGGTGACCGTCTCGTCGGGCGAGCCGGACAGCGGTTTCGCGCCCAGGTCGACCTTGATGCCCGGGATGATCCCCTTGCTCTCGAGGAGCTTGGGAAACGGCGTGCCGTCGGCGGACGACTGGCGGATCGTCTCGTCGTAGAGGATCACGCCGCTGATGAACTCCTCTGCGCCCGGCGTCGTGAACAGCAGGTCGCGATAGGCGCGCCGGTTCTCTTCGGTCGACTCCACGCCGATCGAGTCGAAGCGCTTCTTGATCGTGCCCGAGCTCTCGTCGGCGGCGAGGATCCCCTTCCCCTCGGCCACGAGCGCCCGTGCTGTCTCTTGCAGGTCGGCCATGCAGATCCCTCCTTGTCTCAGGAGGATTCTAGGCGGGGCAATCCGTGCGGTTGAAGCCGCGCGCCGCCCGGTCCGTGAGCACCCAGCGCCACTCGTCTCCGACGAGCACGACGTGGTACGACGCCGTGTACTGCGTCTCGTCCGTGACGACCCGGACCTGCACGACCTTGGACGGCGTGTCCGGCGGGAGCCCGTAGACGTTCAGCGGCTCGTCCTGCACGTCCAGCACGACCACCGACTCGATCGTGCCCTGGACGTCGATGCCGCGTCGACACTCCTCGTACTCCTCGCGCGTGACGAGGCGCTGGTGGCGCGGGTGGAGCCGATCCCACGCGCCGCCGTAGTTGCCGAAGTACTCCTGCTCGAGCAGCGTCTTGACCGCGGCGCCGGCGTCGTGGTCCTCGGCGTCCTCGGTGACGGCACAGCCCGCCGCGAACACGGCGAGCGCGACGACGAGGAGGGTCCGGGCGACGGCCATTCGCGGTTCCGGACGCTATCGTTACGCCTGACGCGGACGTAGCTCAGTTGGTAGAGCATCGGCTTCCCAAGCCGAGGGTCGTGGGTTCGAATCCCATCGTCCGCTCTCTCGGGAGGCTAGGAGGTGCCGCGCCTCCTCCGTCGTCGCCGCCGAAGTCGCCGCCGCGGCCGAAGAGGCTCCTGGTCCGATCGACGAGGCTCATCCAGCGCAGCTCACGCGCGTGCTCAGCTGGCCGGCTGGCCCGTCTCCCGCAGCCGGCGGTCGAGCAGCGCGTCGAGTGACGGTACGACCCGCTCCGCTCCGAAGCCCTGCAGGATCTCGGCTCGCGCTTCGGCACCGACCCCGACAACGACGAGCCCGGCTGCGAGCCCGGCGGCCACACCCGCAGGTGCGGGGGTGAAGGTGACAGCCGTCGCGGGGTCGACGTCGAACCGGCGGCAGGCCGCGTCCAGCAGGTCGGGCGCAGGACGCGAGCGCAGGTTCTCGATTCGCATCAAGTCGGCGTCGACGTGGTCGTCCACGAGGGTCGCGAGCCCTGCCAGCTCGAGCATGGACAGCGTGTTGGCGCTCGCCGAGACAATGCCCCGGTTCAGCCCACCCTGCCCCGCCGCCTCGAGATAGCGGCGGGCGCCCGCGACGGCGGTCACGCCGCGTCGGTGCATGCGCCTCGCCAGCGCCTCGCTCTTGCGCCGGGCCAGGCCGTGTGCTGTCTCGGCGTCCGCGCGATCCTCGGGACGCCCTTCGGGCAGGCGGATCCCGCGGCTCGCGAGAAACATATGAACGCCTTCGAGGCGAGGGCGGCCGTCGATGAAGGCGAGGTAGTCGGCCTCGCGGTCGAAGGGGATGAAGTGCCAGCCGTTGCGCTCGGAGACGCGCTGGAGGAAGCCGTCGAACGCGGCCGCCCACGCCCACGCGTGCAGCACGCCGCTGTCGGTGAGCACGCCGTCGAGATCGAAGAGACAGGTCGTGACACCGTCGGGAAGCCCCAGCATCCTCGGGGTGACCGCCATCGGCGCCAGCCACGGCCTGGGGTGGACGTAGGCCGTGGCGGCGAGTTGTCCGAGCGCGTCCGCAGTCCGCCGGCGCTCCTCGGCGAGCTCGCTCCGGCGACGGCCGAGCTCGGCCGCGGTCAGGGTGCCCGTCGCCGCCGCGAGCGCGCGCTCGTCCGCGTCGAGTGCGCGGTGCCAGCTCGCCGCCAGCCTGTCGAGCTCGAGCGGGCGCCGGTCCGGTCGCGAGCCAGTGATGCGGGTCGTGCGACTACGTGCGACCGCCCTTCGCCGTGGAGGGCGCACCGGACGCTCGGTGAGTGCTGGCGCTTGCATCCCCCCATGCGTACGCGCCGGCTCGGCGTCCCGCATCCGCGTTTTCGAGCGAGGCGGGTACGGGCTGTTACGGAGAGCTCGAGGGCCAGGCCGGCTCGGCGAGCACCAACGGGCGGTCGCCGCCGGGGTGCGGGACGACCTGGACCGGGTGGTCGAAGACGTCGGTGAGCGTCCCGCCGGTCAGGACGTCCCACGGGCTCCCCGAGGCGACGAGCGACCCGCCGCAGAGCAAGGCGACCGAGTCCGCGTAGCGCGCGGCGAGGTTGAGGTCGTGCACGACGGCGACGATGGTCCTGCCCTCGCGCGAGAGGCGGCGCGCGACGCCCATCACGTGTTCCTGGTGACGGATGTCGAGCGCCGCCGTCGGCTCGTCGAGCAGGAGGACCGGGGTCTCCTGCGCGAGCACCCGCGCGAGGCTGACGCGGCTCTGCTCGCCGGCCGAAAGGGTCGGGAACGAGCGGGCCGCGAAGGTCAGGACGTCCGCTTCCTTCATCGCCGCGCGGATGACGCTCCGTTCGCGCGCGATCGAGCCGCTGAACCGTCCGCGGTGCGGCGCCCGGCCGAACTCGACCACCTCCTCGGCGGTGAACGCGAACTGGAGCACGGTCTGCTGCGGGAGCACGGCGCGCAGGCGGGCGAGATCGCGAGGGGCGTAGGAGCGGCACGGCCGGCCTTCGAGGCGGGCCTCTCCGGCCGTGGGCGCCAGGTCGCCGGCGAGCAGCCTCAGAAGCGTCGACTTCCCGGCCCCGTTCGGTCCCGCGATCGCGACGAGCTCGCCGCGCTGGACCTCGAGATCGACGTCCTGCAGGAGCGTCGAGCCGTCCACGGCGTAGCCCAGGCCCTCGGCCTCCAGCACCGGTGTCATCCCCAGCCCCCGTGGGCGCGGCGTGTGCGGTGGAGCAGCCACAGGAAGAACGGTCCGCCGATCAGCGACGTGATGACGCCGATCGGGAGCTCCGCCGGCGCGGCCGCAGTCCGCGCCAGCAGATCGGCGAAGACCAGCAGGGCGGCACCGGCGAGCGCGCTCGCCGGGAGGACGATGCGGTTGTCCGGGCCCGCGGCGAGCCGCACGAGATGGGGGACGATGAGCCCGATGAACCCGATCGTCCCGGCGACGGCGACCGCCGCACCGGTCGTCAGCGCGACGAGGGCGATCAGGACCACGCGCAGCCGCTCGGTGGCGACGCCGAGGTGGGCGGCCTCGCGCTCGCCCAGGATCAGGAGGTTCAGCTCCCGGGCGAACGCCGGCATCAGGAAGACGCCGAGGAGCACGAACGGCGCGGCCGAGAGCACGACCGTCCAGGTCGCCCCGCCGAGGCTCCCGAGCGTCCAGAAGACGGCGTCCCGGATCTCGCTGTCGGTCGCCTGGAAGACGAGGTACCCGATGCCGGCCCCCGCGATCGCGTTCACCGCGAGGCCGGTGAGGAGCAGGGTGACGACCTCGGTCCTGCCCTCGAAGCGGGCCAGCGCGTAGACCGCGAAGGTCGCGACCAGCGCGCCGGCGAACGCGGCCACCGGCAGCGTTGCGGCGCCGAGCCCGGAAAGCCCCAGCACGATCGCGCCGACGGCGCCGAGCGACGCCCCGCTGGAGACCCCGATCAGGCCGGGGTCCGCGAGCGGGTTCCGGAAGATCCCCTGGAGCGTCGCTCCCGCGACTGCGAGCCCGGCGCCCACGAGGAGCCCGAGCGCGACGCGCGGCAGGCGGATCGCCCACAGGATCGCCTCGTTCTCCGGGGACACGGTGATCCCGAGGTCGAGGCCGAGCTTCCCGGCGATGACGGCGATCACCTGCCGGGCCGGGATGTCCACCGCGCCGATCCCGGCGCCGAGGAGGACGGACGCGACCACGGCGACGACCAGGCCGCCGAGCAGCAGGGGACCGCGGACGAGCCGCAGCGCCCGCATCGCAGGCGCGGGGCGACCCCGGGAGAGGACCGGGGCGCCCCGCCCACTGCGTGCAGCGTCAGTCGAGCTCAGGGTGGAAGCCTCGAACGAGCGCCCTGAGTGCCCTGCCGGTCCGCGGGGTCAGCCCGAGGAGCAGCAGGTCGTCGTAGTGGAGGACACGCCGGTTCCGGCCGGCGGGCGTCTGCGCCACGCCGGGAATCCGCATCAGGCCCGGGACTCCCCCGACCGATGCGAGCCCGTCGTCGAGCACGAGCAGGACGTCGGGGCGCGACGAGACCAGTGCCTCCGCCGTGATCGGCTTGTAGTCGTCGATGCCGATCTCGGCGCCGGCGTTGATCCCCCCGGCTGCCCGGATCATCGTGTCGGCACGGGTGCGGGTCCCGGCGATGAGCTGCGTCCGCGGCCCGCGGAGGTAGAGGAACGCGACGCGCGGATGCTCCCGCACCGACCGTGCCTCCCTGCCCGCGACCGAGATCTGGCGCGCCACCTGCTTCGCGAGCCGCTCGCCGCGGCGGGGCACCCCGAGCGCCTTGCCGACCTCGCGGAGCTTCCACGGTCCTGCGCCGATGGCGTCGTTCGCCCGGATGATGACGACGGTGACCCCGGCGCTCTTCAGCTGGTTGATCACCTCGGGCGGGCCGGCTTCGGCGCTGCCGATCACGAGGGTCGGGCGGAGCGAGAGGATGCCCTCCGCGGACAGGGTCCGCTGGTACCCGATCTTCTTGATCCGTGCGACCCGCGCCGGCGGATAGAGAGCGCTCGTGTCGACGCCGACGAGCCGGTTGCCGAGGCCGAGCGTGAAGATCGTCTCGGTGATGTCGCCGTTGAGCGACACGACGCGGCGGATGTCGCGCACGACGACGGTCCTGCCGTCCTTGTCCCGGACGCGTGCCGGGAGGACCGGCCGCTGCTCGTCCGCCCGCGGGCGCTTGGCGTTTGCGTCCGTGACGCCGCCTGCGGCCGTCAGGACGAACGAGCTGAGGAGTGCCAGTGCGAGAGCGATGCGCCTCATCGCCCGGTCTCTGCATCGAGCAGCTCGTGCCCGTCGAGCTCGAACTGCCGGACGACGAGGCCGGACGCCGTGCCGCTGGCGACCCGGCGCCGGGCCGGGAGCAGGACGTCAGCGACCTCGACATGCGCGTCGCTGTAGGCGTCGGCGCGGGCGACCGCGTCGTCGCCCCAGTGGATGACCGTGAAGGCCGACGAGATCGCGCGGCCGTCGGGCGCGGTCGCCCGCTCCTGGATCACGATCGTGAACCGCTGACCGCCGTGGGTCCGCGTGATCTCGGTCAGGTGGTCGTCCAGGACCCGGTAGCTCGAGTCCATCTTGTCCTCGAGCTCGATCAGGTGCCCGTGGGGGCTACCGTCGTCGGCACCCAGGCGCTTGCCCGTGGCGCCGTCGCCGTCGTCGTAGGTCCGGTGGAGCCGGTGGCCGACGAGCGAGCCGAGCTCGTGCTCGAGCCAGCGGCGCTCGTCCTCGGGCAGGTCGATGTCGAGCTCCGGGCGCTCGCCCGCTCGCACGACGACCGACCCCTCGGCGGCGGCCGGCCCGCTGAACCGGATCGCCGCCCGGAACCCGGCGAACCCCGCCGGGAGTCGGTAGCTCGCCTCGTGCGCCCGCCGCAGCAGGTCGTCCGGAGACGGCCGTGAAACCTCGGTGACTACCACGTAATCCCTCCCTCTTGTAAGGGTCGCCTTACAACCGGGAGGAATCCCTACTGGAGCGACTCAGGCGGCGTCAAGAACGCACAACCGCGAGCGTGAAAGCACCTCCGGTGCACGTTGTAAGGCGTGCCTTACAATCGCGCAATGAGCACCGACCGCGTGCGCCTCCGGAGACCGCTCGCCGAACCGCTCGTGGAGTTGATCGCGATGCGCCTCAGCCTCTTCGCGCAACCTCTGCGGATCCGGCTCGTCGACCGGCTCGAAAGCGGGGAGGCGACGGTGCAGGAGCTGGCTGCCGCAGTCGGGGCCGGCCAGCAGAACGTCTCCAAGCACCTGGCGATCCTCCACCGGGCCGGGACCGTCGCCCGGCGCCGCGACGGGGCCTACGTCCGCTACAGCCTCGTCGACGTCGACGCGCTCCCGCTGCTCGAGCAGGCCGCGGTCGGGCTCGCCCGCCAGCTCCGGCAGCGCGCGCGGCTGATCGAGCCGTCCTAGCGGAGCGCCGTCGCCTCGGCGACGACGTCCGCGACCCACGGCTGCAGCTCCTGCAGGAAGGACGGGTCGACCGAGTGGGGCATCGGCGACTCGCGGAAGAGGACCTCGGCGCCCGCATCCAGGAGCTGCTCCTTCGCCTGCCTGCCCCAGTCGACCGAGATGATCGGGTCATACGTCCCGTGGCCGATCGCGACCGGCGGCAGCGGCTGCGACAGGTCGAGCTCGAAGCCCTCGACGGTCGGGATGAACCCGGAGAGCGCGACGATGCCCGCCGGCCGCGGACGGCCCCGGCCCAGGCCGAGCGCCCAGCTCATCACGGCGCCCTGCGAGAAGCCGCCCACGACCGTCCGCTCGGTGGGGATGCCGGTTTCCTCGGCCAGCGCGTCGAGCCACCCGGACGCGAGCTCGTACGAGCGCGTGAAGGTCTCCTGGTCGGGGTAGCCGATGTCGCGGACGATGTACCAGTGCGCGCCGCCGGGCGGGAGGACGAGGGGGCCTCGCGGGGTCGCCCCGAGCAGCCGCCGCCGCGGGTCCAGCGCGTCGATCAGCGGGTAGAGGTCGTGCTCACTCGTCCCGCGGCCGTGGAAGAGGACGAGCGCGCCCTCCGGGTCGGACGAGGCCTCACGGACGAGGTGCGGGAGATCCTCGAGGCTGCTCACGAGACGGGTGTCTTCGCCCGCGGATCGGGAAGCGGCGTCAGCGTCCGCTCGACCTCGTCGCGGTACTGCTCGAAGTTCGGCGGCAGCGACAGGCGTTCCCCCAGCGTCTCGAGCGGCTCGTCCGCGGTGAAGCCGGGACCGAGCGTGGCGATCTCGAAGAGGACGCCGCTCGGCTCGCGGAAGTAGATCGACTTGAAGTAGAAGCGGTCGATGACCGGGGTGGGCGTGGCCCCTCCGGACATCGCCCGGTCGCGCCAGGCTTCGTGCTCGTCGATCTTCGAGGCCCAGGCGACGTGGTGGATCGTGCCCGCCCCGGGCAGTCCCTGCTCCTCGGTCTGGTCGTACGCGTAGAACGAGCCGCGTGAGTCCCCGCGCACCTCGTACTCGGTCCCCTCCGCCGGCTCGAAGTTGAGGGAGTTGGTGAGGAAGGCGTTGCTGGCCGCCGGGTCGCTCGTATACGCCCGCACGCCGTCGAAGCCCTGGAGCGCGACCTCGTTCGGGATCTCGGGATGGTCGGAGACGAGCGGCTCGTCGCCGGTCTCCACGACGGCCAGCTCCAGACCGAGCCCTTCGGGATCGTCGAAGCGGAGGCGCCCCTCCTCGCGCTGGGTGTCCACGCCCTCGTCGCGCAGGCGGCTCTCCCAGAAGTCGAGCGACTCCTCGTCGGCCACGCGCCAGACGACCCGGTGGACCATGCCGATGCCGGCCCGGCCCTTCCGGGCCCCCGGGTACTCGAAGAACGTGATGTCGCTTCCGGGACTGCCCTTCTCGTCCGCGTAGAAGAGGTGGTAGACGGTCGGGTCGTCCTGGTTGACGGTCTTCTTGACGAGACGTAGGCCGAGGACTCGGCCGTAGAAGTCGACGTTCCGCGGAGCGTCGCCGGTGATCGCGGTGATGTGGTGGATGCCGTCGAGTCGCATGGGTGCCTCCAGGGCGTAGCGGTCCACTAAGGCATACCGCATGCGCGGCCTCCGTATTCCCGAAACGCGAGGGCTAGTGCGTGGAGGCGGGTCCGGCGCCCCACCAGCGCTGGTCCCGGCCGCGGAGGGAGTCCTCGCGCTCCTCGAGCTCCCGCGCCTGGGCCTCGAGGCCGCGGCGTCGCTCCTCGAGCTCCTGCTCCGTCGCGATCAGCGAGTGCTGGGTCGCGCCGAGCGCCTGCTCGCGCTCGCGCAGCCGCTCGTCCTGCTGGCGGATCTCGTGCTCGCGCGTTCGCAGCGCCGACTCGCGCCGGGTGATGTCCGCGGCGGAGAGGACACGCTTGTGCTCGGCCTCTTCGAGCCGCTTGACGCGCTCGGCGAGCTCCCGCGCCTTCTCCTCGGCCGCGTGGGCCTTGCCCTCGGCCTTGGCGCGGACGGCAGCAGCGGCGGCTTCCGTCTCGTCCAGCATGCGCACGAGGTGGTCGAGCTTCCCGGCGGCGTCGAGATCGGACGCGCCCGCCTCGGCCAGACGCTCCTCGCGCCGCTGGAGCTGCGCCTCCCCGGCGGCGACGACCGCGAGCCGCTCGGCGAGCTCCTGCTCTCGCTTCACGAGCTCCTGCTCGATCGTGTCCAGCTCCGCGCCGCGCTCGTCCAGCATGTCGACGGCGCTGCGCATGACGTGCCGCTCGAGGCGGCTCCCCAGGCGCTGCCGGACGCCCTGGGCGGGCCAGTCGTGCTCGTCCTTCTGGCTGGTGGCGGCGTCGGGATCTGCCATGGCGGCTGCCATTCCCATCGGCAGCGACGCCGAACGGCTTAAGACGGCCAGGCCTCTGCGAGCCGCCTGCGGGTTTCGAGCAGGTGCTCGGGGACGACCTTCACGTCGGCCAGCACCGGCATGAAGTTCGTGTCGCCCGCCCAGCGCGGGACGACGTGGAGGTGCACGTGGTCGACAACGCCGGCGCCGGCGATCCGGCCGAGGTTCCAGCCGAGGTTGTACCCCTGCGGCCCGTAGACCTGGGCGAGCGCGCCGATGCCCTGATGCGCGAGCCGGTGGATCTCGAGCGCCTCGTCGTCCGTCAGCTCGCCGAAGTCGCCCACGTGCCGGTCGGGCGCGACCATGAAGTGGCCGGA
The DNA here is from genome assembly GCA_036554945.1 of Gaiellaceae bacterium. Classification (GTDB taxonomy): domain Bacteria; phylum Actinomycetota; class Thermoleophilia; order Gaiellales; family Gaiellaceae; genus JACDAN01. The sequence goes on from DATBMH010000088.1 coordinate 10,331, forward strand.
GGCATACGGGTACTTGTTCACCACCACCGTGGCGTCACGCCCGCGGTGGATCACCAGCGCGGCCTCGTCGTCGTCCGCCTCCACCGCGCGGCAGAAGATGCAGCCCTCCTCCTCGTCCGCCTGCTGGATGTACTCGAGGCGCCAGGGGGCCCAGAGCGGCTTGGTCACGCTAGATCCAGCGCTTCCAGCGGAAGAACGCGACCAGCCCGGTGAACACGGCGACCATGGCGGCGACCATCACCCAGAAGGCGCCCGCGGTCCCCGAGCCGGGGAAGTCGACGTTCATGCCCAGGATGCTGGCGAGGAGCGTCAGCGGCAGGAGCACGGCGCTGAAGACGGTGAGCACCCGGAGCACGTCGTTCTGGCGGTGCTGGATCGCCGACTCGTTCGTCGCCTCGAGCGCCTCGACGACCTCCTTGTAATTGTCGAGCAGGTCCCAGATCCGCTCGGACGCGTCGACCAGGTCGTCGAAGTAGAGCTCGAGATCCTCGGGCAGGAACCGCTCGACGTGCCGCTCGAGCAGGCGCAGCGTCGGCCGCTGCGGCTTGATGATCTTCCGGTAGCTGATGATCTCCTGCTTCGCGCGGGAGATGTCGCGGACGATCTCCTGGGAGTCCTCCTCCTGCTCGATGTCGTCCTCGATGGCATCGAGCTTGTGGCCGATCTTGTCGAGGATCGGGAAGCAGTAGTCGAAGAGGTCGTCGAGGATCTCGTAGAGCAGGCGGCCGGAGCCGTTGGCGAAGAGCTCCTCGCGCTGGCGCTCGTCCTCGCGCACGCGCGAGAAGAGGCGGGTGACGGGCAGCAGCTCGACCGTCGGCAGGGTGACGACGTAGTCGGGGCCGAGGAAGACGTCGAGCTCGGCTGCGTTCAGGCGCTGGACGCTCT
>DATBMH010000042.1:0-18825 GCA_036554945.1 Gaiellaceae bacterium
GACGTGTCGTAGTCGGTCGAGACGGTCTCGGGGTTGCAGTTGACCATCACCGTCTCGAGCCCGAGCTGCCGGAAGCTCCGCGCGGCGTGGACGCAGCAGTAGTCGAACTCGATCCCCTGGCCGATCCGGTTCGGGCCCGAGCCGAGGATCACGACGCTCGTACCCGAAGACGCCGCCGCCTCGTCGGCCTCGCCCCAGGTCGAGTAGAAGTAGCTCGACGCGGCCTCGACCTCGCCCGCGCAGGAATCCACCCGCCGGTACGCGGGCCGCACACCCCACGCCCGCCGCCTGGCCCGCACGTCCTCCTCGCTTGTGTTGCAGTGCTCGGCGATCGCCCGGTCCGACCAGCCCGCTCGTTTCAGCCGAAGCCAGTCGTCGGCGACGAGGGATTCGAGGGAAGTGATGCAACACAAGGTCGCTCGGGCGGCTTCGAGCTCCGCCTCGAACCAGGGGTGCAGGTTGCGCGGCTCCCAGCCGTCGTCGAGCTCCCGGGCCCGCTGGGCCTTCAGGAACGCCTCGGAGAAGGACCGGCCGATCCCCATCGCCTCGCCGACGGACTTCATCTGCGTCCCGAGCGTGCGGTCGGCCCCCGGGAACTTCTCGAAGGAGAAGCGCGGGAACTTGACGACGACGTAGTCGAGCGTCGGCTCGAAGCTCGCCGGCGTCGTCCCCGTGAGGTCGTTCGGGATCTCGTCCAAGGTGTAGCCGACCGCGAGCTTCGCCGCGACCTTGGCGATCGGGTAGCCCGTCGCCTTCGACGCGAGCGCGGACGAGCGCGAGACGCGCGGGTTCATCTCGATCACCCGCAGCGCCCCCGTCTCCCGGTCGCGCGCGAACTGGATGTTCGCGCCGCCGGTCTCGACCCCCACCGCCCGCACAACCGCGGCCGCGGCGTCGCGCAGCTCCTGGTACGCCTCGTCCGGGAGGGTCATCTGCGGTGCGACCGTCACCGAGTCGCCGGTGTGCACTCCCATCGGGTCGAGGTTCTCGATCGAGCAGACGATCACGACGTTGTCGTTGCGGTCGCGCATGACCTCGAGCTCGAACTCGTCCCAGCCGATCAGCGACTCCTCGACCAGCACCTGGCCGACCGGGCTCTCGTGCAGCCCGCGGTCGAGGAGCTCGACGAGCTCGCCCTCCGAGTGCGCGGTGCCGCCGCCGTGCCCGCCCAGCGTGAAGGCCGGCCGGAGCACGACCGGGAAGGTCAGCTCGTTCGGGACGTCCTCCCAGCCGGTCACGACGGTGGACGCCGGAACGCGGTAGCCGGCGAGCCGCACCGTCTCGCGGAAGAGCTCGCGGTCCTCGGCCCGGCGGATCACGTCGAGGCCGGCGCCGATCAGCTCGACGCCCAGCTCCTCGAGCACGCCCGCCTCGGCGAGCGCCAGCGCGAGGTTGAGCGCGGTCTGGCCGCCCAGCGTCGGCAGCAGCGCGTCGGGGCGCTCCCGCTCGAGCACGCCCGCCACGCCGTCGAGGTCGAGCGGCTCGACGTACGTCCGGTCGGCGAACCCGGGGTCGGTCATGATCGTCGCCGGGTTCGAGTTGACGACGATGGTGCGGAAGCCGTCCTCCCGCAGGACCTTCAGCGCCTGGCAGCCCGAGTAGTCGAACTCGCAGGCCTGCCCGATGACGATCGGCCCGGAGCCGATCACGCAGATCGACTCGAGGTCAGGCCGCCTTGGCAAGGCCCGCGCACACCTCCTCGACCCAGTCCTCCAGCAGCGGCCAAGCGTCGTGAGGACCGGGCCCGGCCTCGGGGTGGAACTGCACCGATCGCGCGCCGAGCTCGGGGAAGTCGAGGCCCTCGACGGTGCCGTCGTAGAGCGAGACGTGCGTCGCCTCGTGTCCCGCGGCCGGCCTGACGGCGAACCCGTGGTTCTGGGCGGTCACGAGCACCCGGCCGGTCGCCTTCTCCAGCACCGGGTGGTTGGCGCCGCGGTGGCCGAACGGCAGCTTGAAGGTCTCGTGCCCGGCTGCGAGCGCGAGCAGCTGGTGCCCGAGGCAGATCCCGTACACCGGAACGGTCCCGAGCAGCGAGCGCACCGTCTCGACCTGGTCGGTGAGCGGCTCGGGGTCGCCCGGACCGTTCGAGAGGACGACGCCGTCGTACCCGGTGAGCTCGTCTGCTGCGGCCGTGGCCGGGAAAACCGTGACATCGGCGCCCGACTTCGCCAGCCGGCGCAGGATCGAACGCTTACAGCCGTAGTCCACGACAGCGATCCGGACGCGGCCGGACTCCGTGAACTTGTAGGGCTCGTCACATGAAACACAAGGTGCGAGCGGCCGCCCCGCCATCGGCGGCTGCTCGCGCACGACGCGAAGCGTCTCGTCGACCGACGCCTCGCCGGAGACGATCGCCGCCCGCATCGCCCCGGCCTGCCGGAGGCGCAGGACGAGTGAGCGTGTGTCGATCCCCGTCAGCGCCGGGATCCCGCGCTCGTGGAGCCAGTCCGTCCACGCAGGCCCGCGCGCCTCGCGCATCAGCACGCCCCGCGCATGCGCCCGGGCGGACTCCGACCGCTCGGGATCGACGCCGTAGTTGCCGACCATCGGCGCCGTGAAGCAGACGATCTGCTCGGCGAAGCTCGGGTCGGTGACGACCTCCTGGTAGCCGGTCATCGCCGTCGTGAAGACCGCCTCACCGAAGGCGAAGCACGGAGCGCCGACCGAGTCGCCACGGAAGACCGCGCCGTCCTCGAGGACCAGGAAGCCGCTCACGCCTCGAACACCGTCCTGCCGGCGGCGACCGTCAGCCGCACTCTGCCCGTCAGCCGCCGGCCGAGGAGCCAGGAGTTCGAGGAGCGGGAGCGGAAGCCGTCCTCCTGCACCCGCCAGCCCGCCCGCGTGTCGAGGAGGACGAGGTTCGCCTGCTCGCCGACCGCGATCCGCGGCGCCGACAGGCCGAAGATCCCGGCCGGGCCGGAGGACATGCGCCGCAGGAGCAGCTCGAGCTTCACGACGCCCGGCTCGACCAGGTGCGTGTAGAGCGCCGAGAACGCCGTCTCGAGCCCGGTGACACCGAAGGGCGCCGCCTCGAACGGCACCTCCTTCTCGTGCCGCGCGTGCGGGGCGTGGTCGGTCGCGATCGCCTGGATCGTCCCGTCGCGCAGCCCCTCCACCAGTGCTGCCCGGTCGTCGACGGATCGCAGCGGCGGATTCATCTTCACGTTCGGGTCGAGCGACCGCACGGCGTCGTCCGTGAGGCAGAGGTGGTGCGGCGTCGCCTCCGCGGTCGCCTTCACGCCTGACGCCCGCGCCGACCGGACCGCCTCGACCGACTCGCGGGCCGAGAGGTGCAGGAGGTGCACCGGCCGGTCCTCGTACGCGGCCAGCGAGAGGTCACGCTCGACCATCAGGCTCTCGGCCACCGACGGGTAGCCGGTGAACCCGAGCTCAGCCGAGACGGCGCCCTCGTGCATCTGCCCGCTGCGCGAGAGCGTCGGCTCCTCGCAGTGCAGCGCGAGCGGCCGGTTCGTGACGGCGCCGTACTGCAGCGCTCGTCGCATCAGCCCGGGTGCGGTCACCGGACGCCCGTCGTCGCTGAAGCCGACGGCGCCGGCGTCCGTCAGCTCCGCCATCTCCGTGAGCTCCCCGCCCTCCTGGCCCTTGCTGATCGCCGCGAGGAACCCGACCGGGACTTCCGCCTCGGCCTGAGCGGCCTCTGCGAGCGAGCCGAGGACCGCGGCCGAGTCGACGACCGGATCGGTGTTCGGCATCGCCAGGATCGCGCAGTACCCGCCGGCCGCGGCGGCCTGCGTGCCGCTCGCGATCGTCTCCTCGTCCTCCCGGCCGGGCGTCCTCAGATGGACGTGCGGGTCGACGAAGGCCGGCGCGAGGACGAGGCCCTCGGCCTCGACCACCCGGTGGGCGTTCGTGTCCAGGCGCGACCCGAGCTCGGCGATCGTCCCGTCGTCGATCCGCACGTCGAGCACGCCGTCGACACCCGCGTCCGGGTCGAGCACCCTGGCGCCGCGGACGATCAGGTTCTCGCCGGGAGCGTCCTTGACCCAGAGCATCAGGCCACCTCCGTCAGCTGCGCGGCCCTGACCCCGACCGGGCCGCCCGTCAGCAGGTCGTAGAGCACGGCCATCCGCGTGACGAGGCCGGCACGCACCTGGGTCTCGATCAGCGCGTCGGCTGCGTCGGCCACGCGCGGGTCGATCTCGACGCCGCGGTTCATCGGGCCGGGGTGCATCACCCTCTGCCCCGGCCGGAGCCGCTCCGGCGTCACGCCCCAGCGCTCCGAGTACTCGCGGAGGCTCGGGACGTAGTTCGCGCCCTCGAGCATCCGCTCGCGCTGCATCCGGAGGACGTAGACGACGTCGGCCGCGCCGATCGCGCCGATGTCGATCGACGTCTCGCAGCCCATCGCCTCGACCCCGCGCGGGAGGAGCGTCGGCGGCCCGACCAGCGTCGTCCGGGCGCCGACGAGGTCGAGCGCCTGGATCAGCGACCGTGCGACCCTCGAGTGGAGGACGTCGCCGACGATCGCCACGTGCAGGCCCTCGAGCCGGCCGAACTCCTCGCGGAGCGTGTACAGGTCTAGCAGCGCCTGGGTTGGGTGCTGGTGCTTCCCGTCGCCCGCGTTGACGATGTGCGCCGAGGTCACCTTCGCGATGAAGTGCGAGGCGCCGATCTGCGGGTGCCGCATGACGATCACGTCCGGGTCGTAGGCGCCGAGCGTCAACGCGGTGTCCTTGAGGGACTCGCCCTTGTCGACGGCCGAGCCGGACGCCTTGATGGACATCGTGTCGGCCGAGAGCCGCTTCGCCGCAAGCTCGAAGCTCGACGAGGTCCGCGTGGACGACTCGTAGAAGACGTTGACGACGAGCCGGCCGCGCAGCGTCGGCAGCTTCTTCATCTCCCGCTCGAGCGAGCGGGAGAAGCTGCGGGCCGTGCCGAGCAGGCGCTCGACGTCCTCGCGGGACAGGTCTGCGACGGACAGCAGGTGGCGCCGCGGGCCTTCCGGTTGCGGCGGCAGCAGGTCGTCGCGCATGACGCGGATGTCACCCATGGTTCTCCTCCGGGGCAGGGACGAGCAGGACGCGGTCGACCTCGTCGACCTCGACGAGCTGGACCTGGATCCGCTCGCCGCGGGAGGTCGGCAGGTTCTTGCCGACGTAGTCGGGACGGATGGGAAGCTCTCGGTGGCCGCGGTCGGCGAGGCACGCGAGCTGGACGCGGGCGGGGCGCCCGTAGTCGAAAAGCGCGTCGATCGCCGCCCGGATCGTGCGGCCCGTGTAGAGGACGTCGTCGACGAGCACGCAGGTCCTGCCCTCGAGCGGGAACTCGAGCCGCGTCGACCGGACGACCGGCTGCGCCTGACGCGGCGGCTCGCCGCCCCGCACCTGGACGTCGTCCCGGTAGAACGTGATGTCGAGCGAGCCGGACGCGACTTCCTCTCCGCTGAACTCGTAGATCAGCCGGCGGAGTCGCTGGGCGATCGGGACGCCGCGCGTGTGGATGCCGATCAGCGCGACCTGCTCGAGATCCGGGTTGCCCTCGATGATCTCGTGCGCGATGCGTGTGAGCGTCCGGGCGATCGCCGCCTCGTCCAGCAGCACTTTTTCGCTCGCCTGAGCAGGCAGGGTCAACCGCTCTCCTTTCCGGCCTCTCGGGACCGAGTTAAAGGACGCCCGGGACTCTACAACGGGGACCGGACGACGTCGGCGGCGACGGCGAGGAGGTGCTGCTTCGCCTCGATCCGGGGCGGGAGGTCGCGCTCCGCCCTCGCCAGGCCCTCCGCGTACTCGGCCTCGCCGACGAGCTGGAGCGTCGAGATGAACCGCCCGCGGATCCGCTCGAGGATCCAGTCCCGGTCGTACTCCGTCGTGAGGTGGACGTCGAAGGTCCGCGCTGCGAGCCCGGCCGCGTCGAGCTCGGCAGTGAGCGCGTCGCGATCCGGGAAGCGCGCGCGGTCGATCGCGGCGAGCGACGGGAAGTAGGCGTTCAGGTAGTAGTCGTCGAAGTGGCGATGGTCGAAGGTCGCGATCGCCACGCGGCCGTCGTCGGCCAGCACGCGACGCAGCTCGACGAACGCCCGCGGCCGGTCGACCACGTGGACGACGAGGACGAGCAGCGCGCGCTCGAACCAGCCCTCCTTGAACGGGAGCTCCTCGGCCCGCGCGACCTTGGCGTTGACGCCGCGGCGCCGCGCCTCCGCGACCATCTCGGGCGACGGGTCGACGCCCCAGACCCGCGAGCCGCGCTCGTCGAGCGCCGCCGACCAGCGGCCGGTGCCGCAGCCGACGTCGAGCACCCGCCGGCCCGCCAGGTCTCCCTCGCGGACCAGGAGCTCGAACAGCTCCCACCAGCCCTCGTCCTGCGGGCGCAGCCGGTCGTAGGTCGCCGCGACCGAGCCGTAGTCGGGCGCCTCAGGCGTCGACGATGTCTTCCGGATCGCTCAGCGACTCGATCGCGTGGATCGCGGCCTCGAGCGAGCCCTCCGGCACCAGCACCTTCTGCGGGGCGTCCTCCACCTCGCGCGGATGATGCTCGGTGGCGGGCTCCAGCTTGGTCTCGATACCGGCGGACTTGAGCATCGACTCGAGCTCCTCCGCCTCCGTGACGTCGCCGGCGACGGCGACCTGCACCATCCTGGTCATCGCGGGGCCTCCTCGACGGTCGAAACGACTTCCGGCTTCGGCTGATGTCTGTGCGTGGCGCCTCCCTTCACGAGCTCCGGCGCCCCCCGCTCCTCGAACGGGACGACGATGATATCCAGGTCTCGGGGCACGATCGTGTCCGGGAAGACGGTCTGCGCCTCGCGCTCGATCTCGCCTCCGAAGTAGCGGTTCGAGAGGTGCGTCAGCGCCAGGAGGCCGACCTCCGCCTCCTGCGCGACGGCCGCCGCCTCGAGCGCCGTCGAGTGGAGGGTCTCGTGCGCCCGCTCACGTTCCTCCTCGGCGAACGTGGCCTCGTGGACGAGCAGCTCCGCGCCCGTCGCCGCCTCGACGACGGAGCGGGAGTAGGCCGTGTCGGCGGCGATCGCGACCTTCCGGCCTGGCCGCGGCGGCCCGAGCACGGTGTCCGGCGTGATCACCCGCCCGTCCGGGAGCGTCACCGACTCGCCGCCCTGCAGCGCGCCCCGCTCCGGGCCCTCGGAGATCCCGAGCGCGTCCGCGGCGGAGACGTCGAACCTGCCCGGGCGCGCCCGCTCGACGAGGGCGTAGCCGAGCGCGGAGACGCCGTGGTCGACCGGGAACGGCACGAGCTCGTACTCACCCCGGTCGAGCACCTCCCCCGGTTCCAGCTCGACGAGCTTGTACGGGTACGTGAGCTTCCCGAAGATGCGGCGCAGCGACCCGAACAGGTCGTGCAGCCCGCGCGGCCCGTAGATCGTGATCGGGAGCTCGCGGCCGCGGAGCGCGAAGGTCTTCAGCATCCCCGGGAGGCCGAGGTAGTGGTCCGCGTGATAGTGCGTGAGGAAGATCTCGCGCAGCTCGATCAGGCCGACGTTGGAGCGGAGCAGCTGGCGCTGCGTCCCCTCGGCGCAGTCGAAGAGGAGCCGCTCGCCGCCGCGCCGCAGCAGCATCGCGCTCGGTGCCCGCTGGGCGGTCGGCATCGACCCGGAGGTGCCGAGGAAGACGAGATCGAGGTCCACGCGGGAGAGAGTCTAGGAGCGTGACCTCCACCCTCTTCGGCCCTCTCGCTACGGCAGCAGGAGCAGCTGGCCCGGCGAGACGCTCGAGCCCGCCAGCCCGTTCTCCCGCCTGATCGCCCAGACCCCCTGCCGCGGGTCGCCGTCGTAGCGCTCGGCCGCGATCGTCCAGAGCGTGTCGCCGGCCTGCACGCGGTACGGCTGCGGCGTCCCGGTCGCCTCCGAGACGCGGGTCAGGACGCTCCAGGCCAGCACCATCACCAGGAACGCCACGAATGCGATCCGCACGAACATACGTTCGCCATGCTACAGAACGTATGTTCGGACGTCAAGGCGCCCCTCGCTCACCTCCAGGCCGATCATCCCGTGGTTGGGCGCCGACCGGCGCTCGGTCGGGCTGCCGGGGTTGAGGATCCAGACGTCGGCGTGGCGCGTCGCCTCCGGCACGTGCGTGTGGCCGTAGACGACCGCGTGGCAGCCGGGGAACCTCTCGACGAGCCGCTCGGCCCGCCGCAGAGCGGGCCCGGCGTTGTGGACCATCCCGATCCGGACGCCCTCGTGCTCCACGACGAGCTTGGGCGGCAGCACGGCCCGGAGCTCCGGCTCGTCCATGTTCCCGACGACGGCGTCGACGGGCGCCAGCCGGCGGAGCTCGTCGTAGACCTCGGTCGTGACGAAGTCGCCGGCGTGCAGGATCCGGTCCGACTCCTCGAGCAGTCGCACGCACTCCCTCGGGAGCTGCCGCGTCCCGCGCGGCATGTGCGTGTCGGAGATGAGCGCGAGCTTCATCAGGGCTCACTCCAGCATGAGCTGCTGAGCCACATACTGAAGCGAGCCCTAGGCGCCGTTCAGGAACGCGCCGTCGCGGTAGATCAGCTCGCCGTCCGCGTAGACCTCGCCGCCGTCCCTGAGGTCGCAGACGATGTCCCAGTGGAGTCCTGACTCGTTCTCGCCCCCGGTCCCGGGGACCGAGCGGCCGAGCGCGAGGTGCACGGTGCCGCCGATCTTCTCGTCGAGCAGCAGGTTCCCCGTGTACTCGTCGATCGCCCGGTTCATCCCGAACGCGAACTCGCCGACCCGCCTCGCGCCGTCGTCCATGGCGATCATCTCCCGCAGGAAGTCCTGGCCGCGGCGCGCAGTCGCCTCGACCACCTCCCCGCCCTCGAAGCGGAGCCGGACGTCCTCCGCCTGCCGGCCGCGGTGCATCGCCGGGAAGGAGAAGCGGATCGTGCCTTCGACGCTCGACTCGACCGGGCCGGTGAAGACCTCGCCGTCCGGGAAGTTCCGCAGGCCTTTCGACCGGATCCACGTGCGGCCGCCGACCTGCATCGTGAGGTCGGTGTCTTCGCCGACGATCCGGAGCTCGCGCTTGGTCTCGAGCAGCGACCCGGCGGTCTCGAGCTCTTCGCCGAACGCCTTCCAGGCGGCGACCGGGTCGTCCTGGTCGAGGAAGGCCGCGCGGCAGAGCACCTGCTCGAACTCCTTCAGCGACATGCCGGCGTCCTGCGCCGATGCCTGCGACGGGAAGCCGCAGATCACCCAGCGGAAGTCTCCGTCCGCGGAGCGCTGCAGGTACATCGACTGGAGAGGGCTGCGTGCCTTCAGCCGCCGGGTGATGCGCTCGGGGTCGACGTTCGAGAGCCGCTTCGTGTTCGTCGGCGCGTCGAACAGGATCCAGACGTCCCCGTGCTCGAGGTGCCACTGCTGCTCGGGCGAGATCCACTCGACCTGGGCGTCGTTGCCCTCCTTGAGGAGGACTTCGTCGGCCTCGTCGAGCACGAGGTTCGCCGTCGGGTGACCGCCGGCCCGCAGGGTCGCCGCGTAGGTCTCCCGGATGACGTCGTTCGCCGTCGTGTCGTAGGACTCGATCCGCACGACGTCGCCGGGCCCGACCTCGGTCGAGTAGCCGACGATCACCTCGGCGAGGCGGGCGTGCATCGGGTCAGACACGCTCGACCGCCGGCGCCGACAGGAACGACCCCGCCTTCCAGACGAGCTCGCCGTCCGCGTAGACCTCGCCCTCGGCGCGCAGGTCGCAGATCAGGTCCCAGTGGAGGTCCGACTTGTTCTCCGTCCCGGCCTCGTCGAAGCCGCCGCCGAGCGCGACGTGCATCGTCCCGCCGATCTTCTCGTCGAAGAGGATGTCGCGCGTGAAGCGGTCGATCTCGTAGTTGAGGCCGAACGCGACCTCCCCCAGCACGCGCGCGCCGGCGTCGGTGTCGAGCAGCGACCGCAGGTAGTCCTCACCGGAGGTCGCCTCCGCGTGGACGACCCGGCCGTCCTCGAAGCGGAGCCTGACGTTCTCCACCTCGCGGCCCTGGAAGACCGACGGGAAGGCGAAGAAGATGTCACCGCTCGTGCCGGTCTCGACCGGGCTCGTGAAGATCTCGCCGTCGGGCATGTTGTGCCGCCCGTCCGAGGGGATCCAGTGCCGGCCCTCGACGACCACCCGGAGATCCGTCTTCGGCCCGACGACGCGCAGCTCGCGTACACCGTCGAGCTGCTGCGCCCTGGCGGTGAGCGTCTCCGAGAGCGCCTGCCAGTGGGCAATCGGGTCGTCGCCCTCGCGCGTGTGGCACGCGCCGTGGACGAAGTCCTCGTACTCCGCCAGCGACATCTCGGCGTCCTGCGCGTGAGCCTGCGACGGGTAGAGCGTCCCGCACCAGGCGAGGTCCCCCGCGCTGATCCGCTCCCAGCGCCGGTTGACCATTCGATAGTGCGTGGACAGCTGCAGGCGGCGCCGCTCGGGATCGGCGCGCGTGAGGGAGCGCGTGTTGGACGAGCCCCAGAGCGACGTCCACGCGTCGAGCTGCTCGGTCGCGAGCCGCTCGACCTCGGGGATGTACGTGAGCTGCTCGTCCGAGGCCGCCTCGAGCTCGATCTCGTCGAGCCCCGCCGGGACGATCCGCGTATACGGGTGCGCGCCGCGGCGGATCGCGGCAGCGGAGAGCGCGACGGCCAGCGGGATCGAGACCTCCTCGCCGTCGATCCGGTAGACCTGCCCCTCCTGGAGGTCGAGCGAGTAGCCGGCGATCAGCTCGGCGAGCTTCTCGATCCTGGGGTCGCGCACTACTTCGGCGTTCCGACTGCGAAGGGACGCGAGACGAGCGTCGTCGTCCGCGTGGCGTTCATCTCCGCGGCGAGGCGGATCGCGAAGACGTAGTAGCCGGCCTTGAGCCGCTTGCGCTTGAAGCGGACGAAGGTGCCCTGGTGCGCGGGGATCCGGCCGCGGGTCGTGAAGACGGGCTTCGGCGTCCGCCTCAGGCCGACGGCTTTGAGGAGCCGCTTTCGCGCCGTGGCGCTGAGCCTGCGCGTCTTCAGGCGGTACATCGCGGCCTTGAACGTGCTCGCCTCCTCCGAGGCGGAGACGAAGGTCCAGTTCGTGTCGCGCGCCGAACGGCGCCGCTCGCCGAACCGCGCCTGCGCGCCGACGACGACCTTCGAGTGGCGCCAGGTGACCTTCCTGCGGGTGCACTTCCACATCCCGCGCGCGATCATCGACTTGACGGTCGAGTACGAGGGCCTGCGCGTGCCGTCGGCGCGAATGAGGCCCGCCTGCCAGCGGTCGAGGTCGGGCTCGTCGACGAGGCCGTAGTAGAGCATCGAGCGCACGGAGTCGTCGCAGGCGTAGTACGGGATCAGGGCCGAGTACACGTCCGACTGGTGCCGGTCCTCGGCCACCCGCGCCACGGACTCCCGCCCGTAGTAGGCGTCCAGGGACGACGCCGGGATCGACGTCTGCCAGCCGATCTCGTTCAGCCGGAAGCGCAGCGGCGGACGCGCGGCACGCGAGACGGGCCTCCCTCGCTCCGCGAAGGTCGGCTGGCCCGTGCCGCGGAAGGCGTCCCACACCGCCTGCTTGATCCGGCCCAGGTTCGGCGTGCCGGCGTTCGGCCAGCGGTAGCCGACGAGGAAGGAGTCGGTGTTCGAGTTCGGGTGCGGGTGGAACGCGAGCTCGTCCATCAGCGGGCGCTTCCGGCGGCTCGCGCGGTATGCGGCGCCCATGTCGCGGATGCAGCGGATCGGCGAGGTCGAGGCGTTGGTCGCGGCGAGCGCGTTGTCGTTCCCGCGCGGGGAGAGCGAAACGCCGAGCACGGTGATCGTGCTGTCGACGGCCTTCAGCGCGTCGTAGGCCTGGCCGAGGACTCTCGCGTACGTCGTGCAGGCGAGGCCGGAGCCGCGGGTGCTGAACTGCGGCTGCCAGAAGCGCGGCTGGTTCGGCTCGTTGCCGACAGCGAAGTCCTTCACCTGCCGGTAGGTGCGCGCGACCTGCGCGACGAACTCGACGAACTGCGTCGTCGCGGGGGCCGACCCGAAGAGGGCGCGGGCGCGGCTCGGTGCGATCACCATCGAGATCCGCACGCCGGCGGCCGTGGCATTGGCGATGTAGCGGTCGAGGGCAGCCTGGTCGCGGATGGTCGTCGGATGCTCCGGATCCCACGCGAGCGTGATCCGGTTCTCCGTCAGGCCGACGTCGCGCATCTCGGCGAGGAACTGGAGGCCCCCGTCGGCCGCGAGCTTGCCGCGGTCGTCGGCCACGCCGACGGTGACGTCGGCCGCCGCGGACGCGGCGAGCGCGAGCGCGCCGAGGGCGCAGGCGAGCAAGGTGGCGGATCTGTTCACGAGAACCCCGTCATTCCTCAGTGAAACGGCATCAGTCTGCCACGACCTCCAGGACGGCGTCGAGCAGGGGGTCGGCGCCGAAGCGCACCGGGTCATCGGTCGGGAGGCCGGTCTCACCGGCGATCCGCTCGATCTCCGCGCGCGCGTCCTCCTCGCCCAGGTCGCCGGTGTGGAGCGCAATCGCGGCCACGCGGGCCGGCCGCAGGAGCAGCGACGTCCGTTCGTGGAGCTCGATCAGGTCGCCGAGCCCGGGCAGCGGGTGGTCGGGATAGCCCTCGACGTGCGTCGCCCTCGCCTTGTGGACGAGCACGTACGCGTGCGGCGCGCTGCCATGGATCAGGCCCATCGTGACCCCGGAATACGCCGGATGGGCCAGGGATCCCTGCCCCTCGACCCAGAGGAGCTCGCCGCCCCGCGCGGCGCCTTCGACCACCAGGCGCTCGGCCGCGCCGGCCAGGAAGTCGGCGACGACGGCGTCGATCGCGATCCCCCAGCCCGCGATCGCGATCCCGGTCTGGCCCGTCGGCACGAAGACGGACGGCAGACCGCGCTTCCGCGCGGCCAGGTCCAGCTCGACCGCGACGGTCTTCTTGCCGATCGCGCAGTCCGACCCGACGGTGAGGACGATCTTCGCCGGCACCTGGAGGTTCTCCCCGGTCGGCACGCTGAGACCCTCGGGCGGCCGGCGGAGGTCGCGGAGCTCCACGCCGTGCTCGCGCGCCAGCGCGGAGAGCTCCGGGTCGTCGCCGATGAACTCGTGCAGGCCGCTCTCGAGGTCGAGGCCCGCCCGAATCGAGTCCTTCAGCAGCTCGCGCCAGGCGGGCGGGAAACGGCCGCCCTGCGTGGCGACCCCGACGGTCGCCGTGGTCGGCCCGTACGCGAGCGCGTCCTCGACGGCGCCCACGATGGGGATGTCCTGGTACGTCTCCCCCACGCGCTCCGAGTCGACGATCGCGACGACCGGGTCGGGCGCGTACGCGACGATGCCGCGCATCGTCTTCCCGTAGTGCGGGTCGCCGGACTTGCCCTCAGCGAGGACTAGGTACTTCTTGCCTGACGCCAAGTCCTGGGGAATCCGAGGGAAGCTGGACGCCGTCGACCAGGTCGACGCCCGGCCAGGGGTCCTCGGCGATGAGGATGTTCCCGTCGAGGTCGGTGTGGTCGCAGAGGCTCGCGACGGACGCGCCGGCGGCGATGCCGAGCCCCGACTCGACCATGCAGCCGAGCATCACGCCGAGCCCGAGCGCGCGGGCGGCGTGCGCCATCCGGACCGCCTCGCGGATCCCGCCCGACTTCGCGAGCTTGATGTTGATCCCGTGCGCCCGTTCCGCGCAGGCCGCGACGTCCGAGAGCGTGTGGCAGTCCTCGTCGACGTAGATCGGGAGCGGCGAGGCGGCCTTGAGCCTGGCGCCGTCCGGATCGCCCGCGGGAAGCGGCTGCTCGACGTAGTCGACGCCGAGCTCCTGCAGCCGAGGGATCGAGTCCAGCGCCTCGTCCAGCGTCCAGTACTCGTTCACGTCGACGCGGATCGGGCCCTCCCAGACCTCGCGCGCGGCGCGGACGCGGTCGACGTCCTGGCCGTCGCGCCCGCCGAGCTTGAGCTTGAGGCTCTTGAAGTCGGTCACCCGTTCGGCCTTGCGCGCGGTCTCGTCCGGCGAGCCGAGGCCGATCGTCCAGCTCGTCGCGGGACCGGCCTGCCTGAGCCCCAGCAGCCGCCAGGCGGGCAGGCCCGTGAGCTTGCCGCAGAGGTCGTGGAGCGCCGCGTCGATCGCCGACCGTGCGGCGTGCTCACGGTCGGGCAGCCGCGCCTCGATCTCCTCGAACGCGAAGGGATCGTCACCCAGCGAGTCGCCGATCTCCTCGACGTACGCGAGGGCCGACTCGCCCGACTCGTCGTACCGCTCGATCGGCGCGGCCTCGCCGTAGCCACGCTCGGCGTCGTGCTCGATCTCGACCCACACGACCTCGGCGTCGTTCATCGTCTCGCGCGCGATGACGAAGGGCTCGGCGAGCGGCAGGGACGCGATCCGGGCGGAGACCCGCACGGACGAGGACTCTACTGAGACTCGCTCTGGCGGACCCAGAGCGTGACCAGACGCGCAACGAGCGTCACGAGGAAGATCTGGCCGGTCAGCGCCTCGAGGACCGTGAGCGCCTGCGGCAGGCCCACCGCGGGCGAGAGGTCGCCGAAGCCGAGCGTCGTCAGCGCGACGAAGCTGAAGTAGAGGAACTCGGACTGCTCGTGCGGCCCCGGCTGCGCGAAGAACGGCGCCTCGCGCAGCTCGTCGACGGCCAGGTAGACGAACGCGAAGAGCAGGCCGACCAGCACGTACGCGCAGAGCGCGCCGAGCACGGTCTCGTGCGTGATCCGCTGGTGCCGGAGGGTGCGGCTGATCGTCACCGGCAGCGTCGCGGTGACGAGGAGGACGACCGGCAGGAGGTAGGTCAGGCCGATAACCGACTCGGAGTTGACGAAGAGGACGATCGGCGCGAGCGCGACGCAGGCGGCGATCGAGATCGCGTGCCGGCGCGTGATCGTCGTTCCCGCGTCCGGGTCGCTGATCGCGACGACGAGGGCCACGGCCGCCAGCAGCGTGCTGAGCACCGCGCCCCAGCGCGGGTCGTCGATCAGCTCCAGAACGAAGAAGTTCGCGAGCAGCAGCACGAGCAGGCTCGCGTTGCTGTCGACGATCCGGAGAAGGGTCCGTCCCACGGGGCCGGGACGATATGGCCTCATAGTTGGCAATCGGCGCTCTGACAGACCCAACGACCACCTCAACCGACGCCGAGTATCCATCCCTCCTCGGTCACGGCGTGTCTAAGGGCCTCGGCCGGCGCACCCGGGGGCCCCAGCAGTCCGCTCGGGCCAACCCTCGTCTGGAGATCCGCCGCCCAGGCCACAAGGCCGCGCACTTGCGCTTCATCCAGCGTCCCGCTCGGTGAATCGTCGGGAACCACCTGAATCACGCGTGGCCAGATCTCGCAATGCAGCACATACGGCCGCCGGTTTACACAGGAGAATCCGGTCTCAAGCGGCCAGACCTCCGAGACGCTTGCGAGTGCTGCATCAAACCGCAGGCGAGCAAGGCGCGGGATCCCAAGGAGAGCCTGGCTACCGACGGTGGGCTGATACGAGAGCTTCCAGACGGGTGAGAGCTGTGCATCTCGTCGACCGACGCGTTCAGTCGCTCGATACTTCGCCAAGACTTCGCCAGAGGACGTCAAGTACGGAAACACGACACCGTGGGCGTTTCCGGGCAGATCAGGCTGTGGTCGTTGCGCGCAGTAGAACGGGCCGGGCTCGGAACCAAGGCGGCGGTTGAGCGACGCCGCCACGTCGAACCGGTTGTTCCGGTTGCGAGGGTCATCTTGGATTCGAGCTGAGAGCTCCTCCCAGACATCCCGCCAGGGCGCGCATCCAAGAAAACCTAGTGCCCGCGCGAATCCGGCCGGGTACCCATACGGAAAATCGAATCCCACCAGCACACGCTCGTCATTCGAGACGGCCGAGACGAGGAGGTCACGGATCACCTCCGTTGCATCTCCCCGAGTGCTCGGATTCAGCGAAGAGATCGCGCAGCCGTCGCCGTGCGCAATCCACACGCTGTCGCCCCCGGTACACGGCGAGCTCGACGCGCTCCAGTCAACGAACAGAAAGCGATCGAACCGTTCGGTCAAGAAGTGGGCCAGGCAGGAATCGAACCTGCGACCTCGCGCTCCGGAGGCGCGCGCTCTATCCCCTGAGCTACTGGCCCGGACTGCCCTGAGTCTAGCCGCGGGTAGCGTTGCGTCCCGCCCGTGGACTACCTGCGCGCCTACCTCCGCACCCTGAACCCGCCGCTGCCGACCTCGGTGCGCACGCTCCAGGTCGGCGCGCTCGCCAACGCGCTCGGGAACGGGCTCGCGTACCCGTTCCTCTTCATCTACCTCCACAACGTCCGGGACATCGACCTCGCGACCGCGGGACTGATCGTCGGGACGAACTCCGCGGTCGGGCTCGTCGCCGGCCCGATCATCGGGTCGCTCATCGACAAGGTCGGTGGACGGGTCACGCTCGCCGTCTCCCTCTGGCTGATGACGATCGGCTTCGGCCTCTACGCCTTCGTCGAGCATCCGTGGCAGGGATTCCTGGCGAGCGCGATCGCCGGGATCGGGAACGGCGGGTTCTGGCCGAGCCAGTCGTCGCTGATCGCCGGCCTGACACCGCCCGAGCAGCGCCATCAGGCGTTCGCGATGCAGCGCGTGATGATGAACCTCGGGATCGGGCTCGGCGGCCTCGCCGGCGGCCTGATCGCCACGACCGCGAACCCGACGTCGTTCCAGGTGCTCTTCCTGGGCGACGCGGCGACCTTCCTCGTCTACTCGGCCGTCCTCGTCCGGGTCCCGGCACCGCCGAGGACGCCCAGGCCCGAGGGGCGCGAGCGCGGCGGCTACGCGGAGGTCGTGCGAAACAAGGTGTTCATGGCCGTCGTGGGCCTGAACGTCGTCTTCATCGGGGCCGGGATGGCGCAGCTGGAGACGCTCCCGGTGTACGCGAAGAACGAAGCCGGCGTGACCGAGCGCGGGATCGGCCTCCTGTTCTTCCTGAACACGGTCATCATCGTCCTCGCCCAGCTGCCTGTCGCGCGGCTGCTCGAGGGGCACCGACGGATGCGGACGCTCGGCCTGCTCGGCGTCGTCTGGGCCGCGGCGCTCGTGATCGTGCCGGTGGCAGGGCTGGCCGTGGACGCCTGGACCGCCGCGGCCGTCCTCGCGGTGACCTTCGCCGTGATCGCCGTCGGCGAGTGCCTCCACGGGACGGTGCAGGCGCCGCTGGTCACCGACCTCGCCGACCACAGCCTGATCGGCCGCTACATGGCAGCGTCCGCGTTCTCGTGGGGCGTCGGGTTCGCGGTCGGCCCGGCGCTCGGCGGGCTCGTCCTCAACCACGCGCCGCACCTCCTCTGGCCGGCGGCCGCCGCTGTCTGCCTGGCCGCGGGCGGCGCCGCGCTTGCACTGGAACGATCGATCCCCGCCGCCGCCCGCTTCACGCCGAAGCGCGCGCAGCCGCCGCCCGCCGAGAGGCCGAGGAAAGCGGCGGCGCGGGTAGAATCCGTCAGCTAATGCGCCTCGAGGACCCGCTCAGTACCGATGCCCAGCCTGCCCCGCATCCGGGCTCGCTCGCGCGCTCCGCGCGAGACCGCGGCTACCCCTGCGCGCCGTCAGCCTGCTGAGCTCGCAGCCAACGGCCTGACCTGGGTCCACCTCGACTCCCCGACCACGGAGGAGGCGCAGGCGCTGGCCGAGCGCTTCGGCTGGCATCCGCTCGACGTCGAGGACGTCGTCTCCAAGCGCCAGCGCCCCAAGGTCGACGAGTACGACGACTACCGCTTCGTCGTCCTCCACTTCCCGGTCTACGACAAGGCGGCCAAGCGGCTGAACGCGGGCGAGCTTGACGTCTTCCTCGGCCCGGACTACCTCGTCACCCTCCCGACCGTCGAGCTGCTGCCGGTCACCCGGCTCTTCCAGCGCTGCTCGGACGACGCCGAGCTGCGCGAGAGCCTCTTCGGCAAGGGCTCGGGCTACCTGCTGTACCACGTCCTCGACGACCTCTTCGACTACTGCTTCCCGATCCTCGACAAGATCGGCGTGAAGCTCGACCAGATCGAGGCGGGCATCTTCGAAGAGCGCTCGGAGGACGTCGTCCGCGACATCTCGAACGCGAAGCAGGAGATCATCGCGTATCGCAAGATCATCAAGCCGGAGCGCTCCACCCTGCGCATGCTCGAGCGCTCCACCGAGCGGTTTCTCCCCGAGGACCTCGACATCTACTTCGACGACATCGTCGACGCCGCCGAGCGCATCTGGGACCTCCTGGACAACTACAAGGAAGTCATCGAAGGGCTCGAGTCCACGAACGAGTCCTTCATCTCGCACAAGCAGCAGTACCGGCTCCAGCTCCTGACGGTCGTGACCGTGATCCTCCTCCCGCTCACGCTCATCGCCAGCATCTTCGGCATGAACGTGCGGGTTCCCGGCGAAGGCGACATCGAGCCCTTCTGGGTGATCCTCGGCGTCATGGTCGTGCTCGGCGTGGGCCTGCTGGCGCTCTTCCGCTTCCGCCGCTGGCTGTGAGCGCCCGCCTGGTCGCGGCGGCGGCCCACCCGACGGAGGGCGCGAGCGCCGAGACGATCGGGGCGCTGCTGCACTCGGGCGAGCGCTTCTGGCTCGACCTCCACGCGCCGGCCGAGGAGGAGTACGCCCTGCTCGGCACCACCTTCGGCTTCCACGGGCTC
Organism: Gaiellaceae bacterium; assembly: GCA_036554945.1. Taxonomy (GTDB): domain Bacteria; phylum Actinomycetota; class Thermoleophilia; order Gaiellales; family Gaiellaceae; genus JACDAN01. The sequence goes on from DATBMH010000042.1 coordinate 18,496, forward strand.
GCGGTCGAGGACTCGCGCCACTTCGGCCAGCGCCCCAAGGCCGAGGACTACGACGACTTCGTCTTCCTGGTCGTCTACGGCTGGTCGCCGGACGAGGACGGGCTCGTCGAGGTGCACTGCTTCCTCACGGAACAGTTCCTGGTCACGGTGCGCCGCGACGAGGCGCCCGCCCTCGATGCCTTGGCCACGCGGGTCAAGCGTTCCGCCGGCGGCTTCCCCGACACCACGCTCCTCCTCTACGCGGCGATCGACGGGCTCGTGGACGGCTTCTTCCCCGCCCTGGAGCAGCTCGACGACAGGCTCGACCTGATCGAGGAGCACATGTTCGCG
>DATBMH010000056.1:0-6592 GCA_036554945.1 Gaiellaceae bacterium
CACGTGTAGGGGTGCTGCGGTCGCCTGAAGAGATTGTCGACGGCGGCCTGCTCCTGGATCCTCGCCGCGTACATGACGACCACGTCGTCGGCGACCTCCGCCACGACGCCGAGGTCGTGAGTGATGACGATGATCGCGCTCCCGAACTCCTGCTGGAGCCGGTTCATCAGCGAGAGGATCTGCGCCTGCGTCGTCACGTCGAGCGCGGTCGTCGGCTCGTCCGCGATCAGCAGGTCGGGGTCGTTCACGAGCGCCATCGCGATCATGACGCGCTGGCGCATCCCGCCCGAGAACTGGTGCGGGTAGTCGTCGATCCGGCGCTCGGCGCGCGGGATGCCGACGGCCCTGAGCAGCTCGAGCGCGCGCGCCTTCGCCGTCTTCTTCGTGACGTCGCGGTGCAGGAGGATCGCCTCGACGAGCTGCCTCCCGACGGTGTGCACCGGGTTCAGCGACGTCATCGGGTCCTGGAAGATCATCGCGATGTCGTTGCCGCGGATCTCCCGGAGGCGGCTCTGCTTCATCGTCAGCAGGTCCTCGCCGTTGAAGAGCGCTTCCCCGCTCGTGATCGTGTTCCGGCGGTTGTTCAGCCCCATGATCGTCAGGCAGGTGACGCTCTTCCCGCAGCCCGACTCCCCGACGATCCCGAGCGTCTTGCCCTTCTCGACCGAGAAGTTGACGCCGTCGACGGCCTTGACGATGCCGTCGTCCGTGCGGAAGTGGGTCTTGAGGTCGTTGACCTCGAGCAGGGCCATGGCTAACCGGTCTCCTGGCGCATGGCTACGAGAGCCTAATGCGCGGGTCGATCACTGCATAGAGGAGGTCGACGAAGAGGTTGAAGACGATGACGCAGATGGTTGCGAACACGACGATCCCCATCACCGCGGGCAGGTCGAAGCCCTCCAGCCCCTGGACGGCGCGCCGTCCGAGGCCGGGCAGGCCGAAGACGCTCTCGGTGAAGACGGCGCCTCCGAGCGCCACGCCGATGTCCATGCCGAGCATGGTCACCACCGGCAGCATCGCGTTGCGCAACACGTGCGAGCGCATGACGAGCCACTCGGGCGCGCCCTTGGCGCGCGCGGTCCGCACGTAGTCCTCGTTCATGGCTTCTAGGACGTTCGCGCGGATCATTCGGACGTAGAGCGCGGCGAAGAGAATCGCGAACGTGATCCACGGGAGCACGAGCGCGTGCGCCCACTCGACCGGACCGCCGCAGTCGGTCGACGGGTCGATCATGTCGCAGTAGCCCCCGAGCGGCGTCAGCCCCGCCTTGTACCCGACGAAGTAGATGAGGATCAGCCCGATCCAGACCGGGTGGGCGGAGATCCCGATCAGGACGAACACCATGGCTGATCGGTCTAACAGGGATCGTGGCCGGAGCGCGGAGAGAATGCCGACGGGAACGGCGATCAGCATCCAGAGGATCGCGCCACCGAAGACCAGCGAGGCCGTGACCGGCGCCGCGTCCTTGATGATCTCGGTGACGGGCTGGCGCGTCGCGTAGGAGCGGCCGAGCGAGGGATCCTTGAGGTGGAAGCCGCCGTCGAAGCTGACGGGCATCAGGCCACCGAGGAAGCGTCCGTACTGCACGACGACCGGGTCGTCCAGGCCCATCTGCTTGCGGACGCGCTCCACCTGGTCGGGTGGCGCCTGAGGGCCGGCGATGAGCCGCGCGGGCTCTGCCGGAACGAGGAAGAAGATGATGTACGAGACAATTGTGACGGCGAGGAAGAGCACGCCTGCCCACAGAAGTCGCCTGATCAGATACCTGTACATTCGGGCCGCCCGTCCGGATCGGGAAAGAGGGTCGAAAGCTTACCGCTGTACATCGATTTTCGCCGCAGGGAACAGAAAAGGGCGCCGGCCGGAGCCGGCGCCCTTTTCTTCAGCAGCGCTCTACGAGTTGAGGCAGAGCGACGCGTAGTCCCACGTGAACACCGGGTGATAGTGGTAGCACCCGACGCGCGAGGAGACGTAGTGCCGGTCGTTCGGGCTCCCGAACGTCGCCAGCGGCGCACCGTTCCGCGCCAGGTCGATGTCCAGGTTGCTGAACGCCCGGTACCGAGGCACGCCCACCAACGTCTTCGCCCGGGCGATCTTGCGGTTGAAGGCCGCCGAGTTGAAGTACGAGAAGTTGACGTTGTTGGCAGGCCGGATCGTCGTTCCGTCGACCAGGAAGATGAAGTCGTACGGATCGAAGTAGTCCATGTGCCAACCCTCGAGGGTCAGATCGAACGGCTCACCGCGCCGCCCGGTCAGCTCGAACTGCGTCGCCCGCGGGAACAGCTTGATGTCCATGTTCAAGCCGATGTTCCGCAGGTTGGCCTGCACGATCTGGCACTGCGCAGGGGCCGGAGCCCGGTTCGAGCAGTAGAACACGCCGTCGCCGCCGCGCTGCTGACCATTCGAGAGAGTCCTCGCCTGGTTCAGATTCGGGCGCCGCGGGTAGATGGCGACGTTCTTGAAGCCGCGCATGCTCGGCGGCATGTACTGGTCGTTGGTGACGCCGGAGTACGCGCCACGCTGGGTCATGATCGCCTGGCGGTCGATCACGAAGTTGACGGCCTTCTTCAGCCGGACGTTCCCGGCCGTCGAGTGCCGCCCACCACTCGGGGCGCCGAAGAGACGCCGCTCGTGGTTCATCGCCAGGTAGAGGATCGTCGGTGCGGGGTTCGCGAAGTAGCGGCCCGGGGACCCCTTCTTCACGCCGTACCGCCGACCGAGCTCCGCGTGCGCTGCGGGCGGGATGTCGCCCGTGTCGGTCGCGCCACGGTCGATGTTCAGCTTGATCGTCTCGAGCGGGAGCCCGATGTCGATCACGAAGCTGTTCACGTTGCCCTTCACCGGACCGCGATAGAAGCGGTTCCGGGCGAGGACGATCCGGCGGTTCTTCGTCCACTCCTGGATGAAGTACGGGCCCGACCCGACAACCGGGGCCGAGACGCCGTCCGGGTTGACCGGCAGGTTCGTCGGGATGCCGCAGAAGAACGGCATCGCGAGACGAGACAGCAGGTCAGGAGCCCGCTTCGTCATCCGGATCCGAAGCGTGTACGCGTTCGGGGTGGTGATGCCGGAGGCGCGCGACGCGTTGCCGTCGATGACGGCCCTTGCGCCGGCGATGTCCTCGATGAACGGCTGAGCCGGAGAGGCCATCCGCCGCTGCAGCGCACGGTTGATCGCCCACGCGAAGTTGCGCGCGTTGAGCGGCTGCCCGTTGCTGAGGCGGTACGTCCTCTTCAGCGTGAACGTGTAGATCAGACCGTTACCCGAAATGCGCGGGAAGCCCTGAGCCACCTCGGGCACGAGCCGCGACCCACGGGGGGCCGGCGCGTGCGGGTAGTTCAGGAGCATCGAGCACGTCGAGTACGCGATCGTCCACGACGGCACGTAGTACCAGAGCGACGGATCGACGTAGTCGATGTCGACGCTCAGGGAGTGCTTGAACGTGCCGCCGACTCTTGCGTCTCCGGCCTGCTTGCCCTGAGGCGCAGCGCTGACCGTCGGGCCCGCAACAGCGGACGCCGCCAGCAGCCCGGCACCGACCAGGAGCATCGCGACCGAGAGCATGAGTCGTCTGTGCATGAGACTCCTTTCCGCGTTTCGAGCCGACACAGGCGGTTGCGTCGACCCGGGACGCGCATGCGTCCCGTCCGATCAGACGACCGTGATCAGAGTTAGTTAGCGGGTGATTAAGAGAACTGCTCGGCCCGCATCAGTGAGCCGAAGCCCGCGGGTCGAATGCATCCCGAAGGCCGTCGCCGAGCAGGTTGAACGAGAGCGTCGTGATCAGCACAGCGGCCCCCGGCCAGACCATCAGCCACGGCTGCTGGAGGTAGAACTCCGGCGCCGTCGACAGCAGGGATCCCCAGCTCGCCGTGGGGAGCTTGATGCCGACGCCGAGGAACGAGAGCCCGGCCTCGAAGAGCACGAACTGCGCGACGATCAGCGTCGAGTAGACGATCATCGGCGCGACCAGGTGGGGCAGCAGGTGCGACCGGATGATCCGCCAGTCGCTCGAGCCCACCATCTGCGCCGCCTCGATGAACTCCTTCTCGCGAAGCGAGAGCACCTGCGCGCGGATGATCCGGGCCGGGTAGAACCAGCCGAAGACGCCGCCGACGAGGACGAGCATCACCACGCCGGGAGGTATGGCCCCGCCGAACGTGATGTCCTGCATACGGTCGCCGACGGTCGCGGCGAGCGCGATCACGAACAGGAGCAAGGGGAAGGCCATCACGATCTCCGTCAGACGCGAGATCAGCGAATCGATCCAGCCTCGGAAGAAGCCGGCGGTCGCTCCTAACAGCACGCCGATGAACATCGAGAGGAGCGTCGCGCCGATGGCGACCATGAGCGAGACGCGCGCGCCGTACAGCAGGCGGAGCAGCTCGTCCCGGCCCAGGGTGTCCGCGGTGCCCAGCGGGAAGTAGACGTCCTCCTCGACCCCCGTCTCCGGGTTGAAGTTCTTCGCGTGGGTGTTCGGCCCGACCGGAACGAGGTTCAGGTCGACGCCGACGCCGGGGCTCGGATAGATGTCGTTCGGGCCGTGCCCGAGCCACCGCTCGGCGAGCGGTCCGCCGATGGTGGCGGCGAGGATCAGGAGGATGATCACGCAGCCGCTGGCGATCGCGACCTTGTCCTTCTTGAAGCGGAGCCACACCTGCTCCCAGTAGCCGCGGGCGCGAACCGCCTGGACCTCGCCCAGATGCGCGCCGCTTTCCAGCGCAACCTCGGCGGCGAGCCCAGCGCCGGCCGAGAGAACTTCGCGTCCTTGATCTTTCTTTGCCATCCGGGGGTCTAGAGCATAACGGCGGGAATCCGCCGCTTTCGATTAGACGTTCTTATTGCCCCCGGGTTAGCTTCGCGTTCACCGAGGAACGGGCTCTGCCCGTTCCTCCTTCACCCGCCCTTGGTGAGGGGAGCGGCGTCGCGTTGCTCGGCCGCGCGGCGGAAAGTCGTGAGACTTTCCTCCAGATGCCTGGCAGGTTCAGGCGGTCAGGGCGTCGGCGCCGGCGACGACCTCGAGGATCTCCTGGGTGATCTCGGCCTGGCGTGCTCGGTTCATCGCGAGCGTCAGGCTCTCGATCAGCTCGGCGGCGTTCTTGGAGGCGTTGCGCATCGCGGTCATCCGCGCGCCCTGCTCGGACGCGGCCGACTCGAGCAGCGCCCGGTAGAGCTCGGTCTCGACGTACACCGGCAGCAGCCGCTCGAGGATCTGCTCGGGCTCGGGCTCGTAGATGAAGTCGCCGACGAGCTCCGGCGGGGCATCCTCGCCCGCCTCGAGGACGCTTTCCGGGATCGGCAGGATCTCCTGCTCGACGACGCGCTGGACGAGCGGCGACTCGAAGTGGTTGTAGACGACGATCACCTGGTCGACCTCTTCCTCGGCGTAGAGCTCGGTGATGTGGTGCGCGATCGCCTTGGCGTCCGAGTACGCGGGGCGGTCGCTGAACCCGATCCACGCCTGCGAGACGTCGTAGCGCCGGAAGCGGAGGGTCGAGGCTCCCTTGCGGCCGGAGACGAGCCAGCGGACGTCGACGCCGTCGCGGCGCAGCCGTTGCTCGACTGCGAAGACGTGCCGCAGGATCTGCGCGTTGAATGCGCCGGCCAGGCCGCGGTCCCCGGTCAGCCCGAGGATCGCCGCCGTCCGGATCTCGCGCCGCTGGAGCAGCGGCAGCCCGCGCACCGAGGTGCTGGCGCGGGCGGTGCCGACCATCAGCTCGAGCATCCGGTCGGCGTACGGCCGCATCGCCTCGATCCGGGCCTGGGCCCGCCGCAGGCGGGCGCCCGCGACGAGCTCCATCGCCTTCGTGATCTTGCGCGTGTTCTTGACCGAGGAGACCCGGCGCTTGATGTCCTGGACGGACGCCATCTACCCCTCGGACGCGCTGCCGCCGAACACGTCCTTGAACCGGTCGAGCTCGGCGCGGAGCTTGTCGGCGAGGTCGTCCGGCAGGTCCTTCTTCTCCCGGATCTCGGCGTAGATCGTCTCCTCGCTGCGCAGGTGCTCGCGGAGCTCGTCCTGGAAGCGCGGGACGTCCGCGACCTCGATGCCGTCGAGGTAGCCGTTGATCGCGGCGAAGATCGCGACGACCTGCTCCTCCATGGGCCACGGCTGGTACTGCGGCTGGTTGAGCGTCGCGACCATCCGCTCGCCGCGGGCCAGCGTCCGCTGGGTGGCGGCGTCGAGCTCGGAGCCGAACTGCGCGAACGCCTCGAGCTCGCGGAACTGCGCGAGGTCGAGGCGGAGGCGTCCGGCGACCTTCCGCATCGCCTTGATCTGCGCGTTGCCGCCCACGCGCGACACGCTGATCCCGACGTTCACGGCCGGGCGCACGCCCGAGTAGAACAGGTCGGGCTCCAGGTAGATCTGCCCGTCCGTGATCGAGATCACGTTGGTCGGGATGTACGCCGACACGTCGCCGCCCTGCGTCTCGATGATCGGGAGCGCGGTCAGCGAGCCGCCGCCCAGCTCCTGCGAGAGCTTGGCCGCGCGCTCGAGGAGGCGCGAGTGCAGGTAGAACACGTCACCGGGAAACGCCTCGCGACCCGGCGGCCGCCGCAGCAGCAACGACAGCTGCCGGTATGCCACGGC
>DATBMH010000074.1:0-16207 GCA_036554945.1 Gaiellaceae bacterium
AGCCCCGCGAGCCGCCGCAGCTCTTCGGCGTAGCTCACGAGGGGGTGCATGATCTCGACCAGCGGCGCGTCGCCGGTGCGCTCGTTGACCGCGCGGGCGGCGCGGGCGATCGCGCGGATCTGCATCTCGTAGATCTCGGGGTACATCAGCCCGAGCCGGCAGCCGCGCGTGCCGAGCATCGGGTTCGTCTCCCGGAGCGCGCGGATCCGGGCGAGCATGCGCTCGTCGGTCGCCTCGTCCTCGCGCGGCAGGAACTCGTGCAGCGGCGGGTCGAGCAGCCGGATCGTCACCGGCAGGCCGGCCATCGCCTCGAAGATCCCCTCGAAGTCGCCTTGCTGGAACGGGAGCAGCCGGTCGAGCGCGGCGCGGCGCTCGTCCTCGCTCGACGCCATGATCATCTCGCGGACGACCGGGAGCCGGTCCTCGGCCATGAACATGTGCTCCGTCCGGCAGAGGCCGATGCCCTCGGCGCCGAACTCCCGCGCCTTCGCGGCGTCCTCGGGCGTGTCCGCGTTCGTCCGTACGCCCAGGCGGCGCTGCTCGTCCGCCCAGCCGAGGACGGTCTCGAAGTCCTCGTTGATCTCGGGCGCGATCAGCGCGACCTCGCCCAGGATCACCTCGCCGGTACCGCCGTCGATCGTGATCGTGTCCCCCTCCGCGAGCTGGGCCCCGTCGAGCGAGGCGGTGCGGGCGGCGCTGTCGACCGAGAGCGCCTCGCAGCCGGCCACGCACGGCTTGCCCATGCCCCGGGCGACCACGGCCGCGTGGGACGTCATCCCGCCGTGCGCAGTGAGGATCCCCTTCGCGTGGATCATCCCGTGGATGTCGTCCGGGGTCGTCTCCCAGCGGACGAGGATCACGGCCTCGCCGTCCTGGCCGCGCTCCTCGGCGGTGTCGGCGTCGAAGACGATCGCACCCGAGGCGGCGCCGGGCGAGGCGTTCAGCCCTCTCGCCGCGACCTCGTAGCTCGCCTCCGGGTCGATGCGCGGATGCAGCAGCTGGTCGAGCTGGCCCGGGTCGATCCGCGCCACCGCCTCCTCGCGCGAGATCAGCCCCTCGTCGACCATGTCGACGGCCGCCTTGAGCGCCGCGGCCGCGGTCCGTTTCGCCGTTCGCGTCTGGAGGAGGTAGAGCTTGCCGTCCTCGACGGTGAACTCGAGATCCTGCATGTCGCGGTAGTGCTCCTCGAGCTTCCGGACCGTTTCGAGGAACTCCGAGAAGGCCTGCGGCAAGCGCTCCTCCATCGCGGCGATCCGCTCGGGCGTCCGGATTCCGGCGACGACGTCCTCGCCCTGCGCGTCGGTGAGGAACTCGCCGTAGAGCCCCGCCTCGCCGGTCGAGGGGTCGCGGGTGAAGGCGACGCCGGTGCCGGACTGCTCACCCTTGTTGCCGAAGACCATCTGGACGACGTTGACCGCGGTGCCCAGGTCGTCGGGGATGCCGTTGTGCCGCCGGTAGGTCTTGGCCCGGGGCGTGTTCCAGGACTCGAAGACGGCGCTGACGGCACGCGTGAGCTGCTCGCGGGCGTCCTGCGGGAACGGCCGGCCCGTCTCGTCCTGGTAGATCGTCTTGAAGGTCTCGATCAGCCCGGGGAGGTCGTCCTCCTGCCTTCCGAGGGCGTCGGAGAAGCGATGGCCGTCGATCCCGTCCACGGTCTCGCCGTACATCTGGATCAGCCGGCGGTAGGAGTCGTTGGCGAACCGCTCGTTGCCGGTTCGACGCGCGAGGCCGGCGGCCGACTCGTCGTTCAGGCCGACGTTGAGGATCGTGTCCATCATCCCCGGCATCGAGATCGCGGCCCCCGAGCGCACCGAGACGAGCAGCGGGTCCTCCGGGTCGCCGAACCGCTTGCCGGTCGTGTCCTCGAGGCGGGCGAGGTGCTGCTCGATCTCCTCCGCCAGGCCCTCGGGGAACTCGCCGCCGCTCGCCATGTAGGCGCGGCAGGCGTCCGTGGAGATGGTGAACCCGGCCGGGACCGGGATCCCGAGCTGCGTCATCTCGGCGAGACCGACGCCCTTGCCGCCGAGCAGGTCGCGGCCGCCCTCGGTGGGCTCGTCGAAGTCGTAGACGTAGCGGGTCACGGGGAGCGGATTATCCCTCAGCCGCGATACTCCGAACCGATGGCAGACCGTCGCATCGTCGCCTTCGGCGGCTTCCGCCTGGCCGAGCCCGGCCAGCGGGACTTCGCGGCCGAGCTCGTCCGGATGACCGGGAAGCCGCGGCCGCGCGCCTGCTTCCTCCCGCAGGCGTCGAACGAGCGGGACGACTACGTCGTCGCCTTCTACGAGGCGTTCTCCCCGCTCGCCGAGTGCACGATCGTCCTGCTGAACCCCTGGCCGGAGCCGGACTGGCGCGAGCGGATCACCGGCGCGGACATCGTCTTCGTCGGCGGCGGGAACACGGCGAACATGCTCGCCGTCTGGCGGGTGCACGGCGTGCCCGACGTCCTGCGGGAGGCCTGGGAGGGCGGGACGATCATGTGCGGCTCGAGCGCCGGGATGATCTGCTGGTTCGAGGCCGGCGTCACCGACTCGTTCCGGCCGGGGCTGGACGGGATGCGCGATGGGCTCGGCTTCCTGCCGGGGTCCGCCTGCCCGCACTACGACGGCGAGGAGCTGCGGCGGCCGCGGTACCACGAGCTGGTGCGGGAGGGCTTTCCGGCGGGCTATGCCGCGGACGACGGCGTCGGGCTCGTGTTCGAGGGCACCGAGCTCGCCGGCGCGATCCGGGTGCTTCCGAACGCGCGTGGGTATCGCGTGGAGGTCGTGGACGGCGAGGTGGTCGAGACGCCGATCTCCGCCCTGCCGGTGTGACACTCCGGGGCCGCTGGGACGAGCAGGCACCGAACTGGATCCGGTGGGCGCGCGAGCCGGGTCACGACAGCTACTGGCGGTTTCACCGCGAGTCGCTCCTCGGCTCGCTGCCGGCGCCTGGGCGCTTGACGGTCGATCTGGGGTGCGGCGAGGGGCGGGTGACGCGGGATCTCCGAGCGGCCGGGCATCGCGCCATCGGCGTGGACGCGTCGATGTCGATGATCGCGGCGGCGCGGGAGGCGGATCCCGACGGTGAGTACGTGGTCGCGGATGCGGCGTCGCTCCCGTTCGAGGACGGGTCTGCGGACCTCGTCGTGGCGTTCATGTCCTTGATGGACATGGATCAGATGGCGCATGCCGTCCAGGAGGTCGGCCGTGTCCTGGACCCTGGCGGCCGGTTCGTGATCGCCGTCGTGCATCCGATCAACTCGTCGGGCGAGTTCGTGCCGCGCGACGGCGACGACCGGGCGCCGTTCGTGATCGGGTCGTACCTCGAGTCGCGGCCGTACAGCGACACGCTCGAGCGCGACGGACTCGAGATGACGTTTCACAGCCTGCATTTCACGCTCGAGGACTACTCGCGCGCGCTCGAGGCGGCCGGCTTCGTCGTCGTGCGACTTCGGGAGCTCTACGACGACGAGAACGCGCGCTGGAGCCGCATCCCGCTCTTCCTGCGACTGGACGCGGTCCGGTCGTGAGCAGGCGTTCCGGACCAGGGGCCCGTGACCGGGTGGGTCGTCCGAAGCGGACAGCCTCCGCCGGCACGCCGCAGCACGATTGTCGCCCGGCTCGCAGACGTCGTGCGCCGCGCGACCATCTCGGCGCACTTTCGTCACGATCTCCAGGTCCCGCCCAGCCGGGTCCGAGGGACAGTCCTTCGCCGGCCCGGCGTGCGGCCCCGATCCGATGAGCACCGGATGGGAGCCGGAGGCGGCGAACTGGATCGCAATCGCCCGGAACGAGCTGGACTCGTACTGGTTCTACCGCGACGCGTTCTTCGACCTGGTGCCGAGCCCCGGCGACCGGACGCTGGAGATCGGCTGCGGCGAGGGGCGCGTCATGCGCGACCTCGCCGAGCGCGGCCACCGGGCTGTCGGCATCGACGCGTCGCCGACGCTGCTCGACGCAGCACGTGAAGTCGATCCAGCGGGCACGTACGTTCTCTCCGACGCAGCGGAGCTGCCGTTCGAGGACGAGTCCTTCGACCTCGCGATCGCTTACAACAGCCTGATGGACGTCGACGACCTCCCCGGCTCCGTCCGCGAAGCCTGGCGCGTGCTGCGACCGGGGAGCCGACTCTGCATCTGCGTGACCCATCCGATCAACGACGCCGGTCGGTTCGAGCATGACGGGCCGGGCGCCGCGTTCCACATGGACGTCTACCGAGGACGACGCCGGTTCGACGAGACGTTCACCCAGCACGGGGTGACAATGCGATTCGTCGGCTGGTGCTACCCGCTGGAGGATTACGCGCGGGCGCTCGAGGAGGCCGGGTTTCTGATCGAGGCCTTCCGCGAGCCTGCGGTGGACAGGGCGGCGATCGCGCCCCGCGGCGAGCGACGACTGCGGATTCCCAATTTCCTCTTCATCCGCGCGGTGAAGCCCGGGTGATCGAGCTCCGGCCGATGACGCCCGGGTTCCTCGCGGCGGTGCTCGCTGACCGGCGCATGGAGGCCGGCGCGCTCCTGGACGTGCGCCTGCCGGACGTGTTCCCGTCCGAGGGCGAGCGCGGCTTCCTCGGGCTCCGGCTGCGACAGATGCACGATGACGAGCGGTTTCTGACCTGGTGCCCGCACGCGGTCGTACTCGACGGGACGATGATCGGCCACGCCGGCTACCACGGCCCGCCGGGCGTCAACGCGACGCAGAACCCGGACGCCGTCGAGTACGGCTACTCCATCTTCCCCGAGTGGCGCGGCCACGGGTACGCGACCCAGGCGGCCGTGATGCTGATGGACATGGCCGAGCAGCGCGCGGGGATCCGGCACTTCGTCCTGGCCGTCGCGCCCGACAACGAACCGTCGCTCGCGATCGTCCGCAAGCTCGGATTCGTGAGGACCGGCGAGCAGATGGACGAGGAAGACGGACTCGAGCACGTCTTCGAGCTCGTGCGCTGACCCGGAGCCACGTCCCCTCCAGCCGTCACGAGCCGAGCGCTTGTGTTGCGCCATGTGCCCGGCTCGCAGTCGGCCGCGCAAAGAGGCACCACGACTGGCGCAACACAAAGTCCCCGCGGCTGTGGACGATCGCGCCGCAGCGCGTCGACACTACGAGCTCGCCCGGCGAGCCCTGAACTCCGCGATCCAGGCGAGGCCGCGGAGGCCGAGCCAGAGCGGCGCGAGCAGGAAGTAGAAGAGCAGGCCCGCGATTCCGAGCAGCGCCCACCACACGGCCCAGCGCCACAGAGGCACCGGTTTCGCGCGGGCTGCGGCGGCCGACTGGTTCACGACGCCGCCGTCGTCCGCTGCCGCCGCTCGACGACCTGAATCACCCGGGCGGCCGTCTCCTCGATCGACAGCTCGGAGATCTCGATCACCGGACAGGCAAGCCGCTTGTGGAGCTTCGCCGCCGCGTCCAGCTCGTCGTAGATCTCCGTCAGGTCCCGGTACTTCCGGTTGTTGCCGCCGAGCCTCCGCGCCCGGTCCGTGCGGATCTCCGCGAGCCGCTCCGCGTCGATCGTCAGGCCGACCACCTTCTTCGGGTCGACGCGGAAGAGCGCCGGCGGCGGCTCGATCCCCTTCACGACCGGGACGTTGGCCGTGCGGTACCCGAGGTAGCCCAGGTACATCGACAGCGGCGTCTTCGAGGTGCGCGAGACGCCGACGAGGACGATGTCGGCGTCCTCGAGCCCGCCGACGACCCCGTCGTCGTACTTGACCGCGAACTCGATCGCCGCCATCCGCTTGAAGTAGTTCGAGTCCAGCGGCGGCCGGGCGCCGGGCGCCATCGCCGCGGCCTGTCCCGACACGCGCGCGACCGCGTCGATCGGGTGCCCGAGGATGTCGCAGTAGTGGACGCGGGCGCTGCGGCAGAGCGCGCGCATCGCCTCCCGCAGCTCCTGGTCGACGAGCGTGTAGAGGATCACCGCCGGCCGTCCCTTCGCCCGGTTCACGGCGAGCCGCAGGTCGTCCACGGTCTCGACCCGCGGATGGACGATGTCCTCGAACTCCTGCCCCGGGAACTGCGCCTCGAGCGCCTGCACGAGCCGTTTCGCGGTCGCGCCGGTCGCGTCGGAGATCACGTGGAGCTCGACGGTTGCCATCGAACCAGCGTAACGCTGGTCCAGAACCGCCATGGCCCGGTGACAGTCACCGGGCCATGTCTAGGCGGGAGGAGGAACTGGTGCGTTACTGCGCGGTCTCGGGCCTCGTGCCGAGCTCGACCGTGACCTCGCGCTCGTCGCTGCCGCGGCGGATCTTGAGCTCGAGCTCGTCGCCGGGCTTCTTCGCGTCGATCGCCTCGCGGAGCTCGTCGCCGCTGGAGATCGACTCGCCGTCGACCTCGATCACGACGTCGCCCTGGCGGAGGCCTGCGCCGGCAGCCGGGCTCCCGGCCACGACGCTCTCGAGCCTTGCAGCGCCGTCGTCCTGGAGGCTCACGCCCATGTAGGCGTGCTCGACCTTGCCGTCCTGGATCAGCTCGTCGGCGACGCGCTTGGCGGTGTCACCGGGGATCGCGTAGCCGACACCGTCGCTGCCGCCGGACTCGCTGCGGATCTGCGCGGCCACGCCGACGACGCGTCCCCGCGTGTCGAGCACCGGGCCGCCGGAGTTGCCGTGGTTCAGGGCGGCGTCGGTCTGGACGGCGTTCTCGATCGTGAAGCCGTTCGGCGACTGGATCTCGCGGCCGACGGCGCTGATGATGCCGGTCGTCAGCGTCCCCTCGAGGCCGAACGGGCTGCCGAGGACGACAACGGGGTTTCCGACCTCGAGCGAGCCGGTCGGCGCGAAGTCGACGGTCGTGAGCTGCGACGCCGGACGATCGACGTCGAGCACGGCGATGTCGGTGGACGCATCGGTCCCGACGATCTCTGCGTCGGCCTCGGTGCCGTCGGCGAACTCGACCTCGACGGACTGGGCCCCGTCCACGACGTGCTGGTTCGTGACGATGTGGCCCTCCTCGTCGATCACGAAGCCGGAGCCGGTCGCCTGGCCCTGCTGCTGGCCCTCGAAGGGGCTCTCCTGCGAGCCGCCGGTGGTGGCGTGAACCTCGACGACGGCGTCCTTGACGCGCTTGTAGAGCACGGCGGTCGAGGACGTCGACTGGACGACGGGCTGGTTGCCGGCCGTCGCCGCCGACCCGGGCTCGGAATCGGTCTCAAGCGCAACTCCCGCGCCCACCGCCCCACCGACGCCCGCTCCGAGCAGGAGCGCCGCGGCGACCGCTGTCAGTTGCTTGCTCATGTGGAAGTCCTTTCCATGGGATGTGGCTACATGAAACCGAGGGGCCCTAAGAGCCGCCTGAGAAGCCCGTTGTCCTTCCGTTAAGAGCCGTTAGCGCGGGATCTGGCCCAGATCTCCGAGCGCGCGAAGCGTGTCGCGGACGTCCAGCAGGAGGCGGAGGCGGTTCTCGCGCACCTTCGCGTCCTCGGCCATGACGAGCACGTCCTCGAAGAAGCGGTGCAGCACCGGGCCGAGCCTCGCGCCGGCCTCGACCGCGGCCTCGAAGTCGCCGGTCTCCAGGGCGACGACGATCTCGGGCTCGACCTGGTCGAGCGCCTCGGCGACCTCGCGCTCGGCCGGCTCGGTGAGGAGCTCCGGATCGAGCTTCGCGGCGGCCTTCTCCTTCTCCCCGAGGCGGCTCGCGCGGATGTAGGCGGTGTGGATCGGCTCCAGCCGCTCGTCGGGCAGCCCGGCCAGCGCCTGGGCGAGTCGGGCCACGGAGCCGACGTCGGGCACCGTCGCCGCCCGCGCCGCACGGACGTACTCGACCGGGACGTCGCGCAGGAGGCCTTCGAACCGCTCCTCGACGAACTCGCCGACCTCGCCGGGCAGGAGCTCGCGCGGGATCGTCAGACCGCCCTCGGTCGCCAGGCGGCCGAGCCCGATTGCGGCGCGGCGGAGGCCGAACGGGTCACGCGACCCGGTCGGCTTGTGCCCGAGCGAGAACGAGACGGTCAGGGTGTCGATCTTGTCCGCGGCGGCCAGGACCCGCCCGGCCTCGCTCTGCGGGAGCGGCCCGCCCGCGGCGTCCGGCAGGTACTGCTCCGCGATCGCGGCGCTCACCGCGTCCGGGTAGCCCGCGACGCGCGCGTACTCGGCCCCGATCGTCCCCTCCAGGTCGGGGAACTCGCGCACGAGCTCGGACGCCTGGTCGGCCTTGGCGAGGCGCGCGGCCTCCAGCGACGCCTCTCCCCCGCGGAGACGATCGACGAGCGACACGAGCCGATCGGTCTTGTCGGCGAAGGTCCCCGCCTCCGCGAAGTAGACGATCGAGCCGAGACGCCCGGCGAGCTCGTCGATGCCCGCCTTCAGGTCCCGCTCGAACGTGAAGCTCGCGTCGTCCAGTCGTCCCTCGAGCACGTTCTCGTTCCCGCGCCGCACGACCTCCTGGTCGCCTCCGTTCGCGACGAACGCGAAGCGGTTGCCGCCCAGCGGGAAGTAGCGCTGGTGGGACTGCATCGCCGTCTCGATCACGCGGGCCGGGAGCGAGAGGAAGCGCTCGTCGAAGGTCCCCTCGGACACGATCGGCTGCTCGACGAGGTGGACGACCTCGCGGAGCTTTCCGAGCGGGTCGCTCCAGTCGCCGAGCGCGTCGAGCCCCTCGCGGATCAGGCGCTCGCGCTCGGCCGTCTCGGGCTCGACGCCGGCGCCGCGAAGCGTCTCGACGTAGGCGTCCGCGCTCGGGACCTCGACGCGACCGTGCGTGAAACGGTGGCCCCACGTCTCGGTGCCCTGGCCCTCGACCGGCTCCGCGTCGAGCCTGGCGCAGGTCCAGCGCACCGGGCGCGGGAAGCGCAGGCCCGAGTCGTCCCACCGCATCGTCTTCCCGAAGCGCAGCCCGCGGAGGATCGCGTCGAGCTGTCCCGGCAGGGCCTGTCCGAGGGACTGTCCCTCGGACACGACCCCGAGGAACCCGTCTCGTTCCTCCAGGTCCTCGACGGACACGCCGTGGCGCTTCGCGAACCCCGCGGCCGCCTTCTCCCGGAGCGACACCGGCGGGCCCTTGATCCACTGCTCCCCGGCCGGCTCCTCGACGGAGACGAGGATGGCGAGCCGGCGGGGGCCGACGAGCACCTGGTCCGGCGCGGCGCCGAGGTGGCGCTCGCTCAGCCCCGGGAGCTGCGCCTCCGCCTCGTAGACCGAGCCGGCCGGCAGCTCCTCGCAGCCGATCTCAAACAGGAGCTTCGGCAAGGTACTCCTGGGCGACGCTGCGGGCGAGGTCCCGTACGCGGCCGATGTACGACGCGCGCTCGGTGACCGAGATCGCCCCGCGCGCGTCGAGCAGGTTGAACGTGTGCGAGGCCTTGAGCACCTGGTCGTACGCGGGCAGCGGCAGGTTGCGCTCCAGCAGCCGCTCGCACTCGGTCTCGTAGTCGGCGAAGTGGCGCATCAGCTGCTCGACCGATGCCTCCTCGAAGTTGTACGCGGAGAACTGGCGCTCGTTCTCGCGGAAGACGTCACCCCAGGTCACGCCGGGCGCCCACTCGAGCTCGAAGGCGGTTCGTGTGTCCTGCAGGAACATGGCCAGCCGCTCGAGGCCGTACGTGATCTCGCCGGCGACGACCTCGACGTCCAGGCCGCCGAGCTGCTGGAAGTACGTGAACTGCGTCACCTCCATCCCGTCGACCCAGACCTCCCAGCCGAGCCCCCAGGCGCCCAGCGTCGGCCCCTCCCAGTCGTCCTCCACGAGCCGGACGTCGTGCTTCCGCGTGTCGATCCCGACCGCCTCCAGGGACCCGAAGTACTGGTCGAGGATGTCCTCGGGCGCCGGCTTGAGGATCACCTGCAGCTGGTAGTACTGCTGGAACCGGTACGGGTTCTCGCCGTACCGGCCGTCACTCGGCCGGAGGCAGGGCTCGACGTAGACGGTGCGCCACGGCTCGGGGCCGAGGCAGCGCAGGAACGTCGCCGGGTTGAACGTCCCCGCGCCGAGCTCCGTGTGGTACGGCTGGACGACCACGCAGTCGCGCTCCGCCCAGTAAGCCTGGAGCGCGCGGATCATGTCCTGGAAGTTCAGCGCCACGGGTCGCGCCATCCTACGGTCGAGCCGCTCTCCCCCGTCCGTCCTGGATCGCCCGCCCGGCTCGTCCCCTAGAGCCCGAAGCCCTTGCCGGTCCGGACCGAGAAGCCTGCGATTGCGACGACTCTTCCCCTTTCGTCCACGACCTTGGCGAATGCTCCCTCGGAGAGCAGGCTCCCGTCATCCGCCTGGGTCACCGGGTCGAGCAGTCGAAACAGGTTCTCGGCACGCGCCGCCACGAAGGCGCGGGGATCTGACGTCCGAACGAGCAGCTCGGGAGCGGGCCACCCGAGCGGCCGGTTGATCCGGAGTCGGAGGAGCTTCACGTCTGCGGCCGCCGCGGCCTGCGCCGAGCGCGCGCGAAGCACAGGTGCGGTGGTCTTCGCGCTCGGGCCTGGTCGCAACACGATCGAGCTCGCGCTTGCCGGGCGCTCTTTCCCACCAGCGAGCACCATGTAGTCGGACATTCCGCGCAACCGCGGCAACCGGCGCCGTCTGCTCTCGAAGTCGAAGAGACCGGCGAGCACGCTGGCTTGCCACCGGCCTCGAGCCTCCTCGTAGACGCCGCGCGGTGGGAGCCCCACGAAGAGCCACGTGCTTGCTGCCTTCCATGCGGGGTTCCGGGCTCGCGGCGGAACGGGCCCAGTTCGCACGCGCAGAAATGCCGGTTCCGGGTAGCCGCGCCGAAGGCTCGCAAGCAGCGTCCGCTGAGTGGCGGGGATGCTCGTGGCGTTCACCGGGAAGACGGGCCCCGAGACTTCCTCCGGCCAGGTGAGGAGAACGACGAGGACGACGGCTGCGCCCGCCAGAGGTGCCGCCGCGAGGCGACGCGCTCCGTTCACGGACTGACGTGCAGGGGCTCGCGCGCCTCGGCGCGCCCGCGCCGCGGCGTGATCAGCAGCGCGACCGCGGCGCCCACGAGGGCCGCGACGGCGCTGATCCAGAACGCGGTCGTGAACGCGGACTCCTGCGGGATCCCGAGCGGCTCGATCATCTCCGCGGTCAGGATCGCGGCCCCGACCTGGCCGCCGATCACGCCGCCGATCGTCCGCATGACGGTGTTCATGCCGGTCGCGACGCCCGTCTCCGTCGGTCGGACGGAGGTGACGATGATGTTCGCCATCGCGGCGAACGTCATCGGGATCCCGAGCCCGAAGACGAGCATCGCCAGGACCACCTGCCACGGCTCCTCGTGCCACCTGGCGAGCATGGCCAGCGCGACAGTGGTCAGGACCATGCCGAGGCTCAGCGGCCACTTCGAGCCCCAGCGGCGCCCCATCACGCCGGCCAACGGCCCCATGAGGAAGCCCGCCAGCGCCGCAGGGACGAGGTAGAGACCCGTCGTCGTCGCGCTGGCGCCGAAGCCGTACCCGGCCAGCCGCTCCGGGATCTGGACGAAGTTCGGGACGAGGACGAACGAGCCGAACATCGCGAAGCCGGCGATCAGCCCGGTCAGGTTCGCGAAGAAGACGGGACGGCGTGCCAGCATGCGCATGTCCACCATCGGGTCGGGCACCTTCGTCTCCGCGAAGCCCCAGGCGACCAGCGCGACGGCCGCCAGGACGAGGAGGCCGACGACCCGGGTCGAGCCCCAGCCCCAGCTCTCTCCCTCCGTCAGGGCGAGCAGGAGCGCGACGAGCCCGATCGACAGCAGGGTCGCGCCGACGAAGTCCACCCGCGACGGCGACTTGATCGGCGACTCGGGCACGAAGAGGTGGACGAGCACCGCGGCGATGCCGACACCGACGGCGCCGACGACGAAGAGCCAGTGCCACGTGAGGTGGTCGATGATCACGCCGGAGAGCACGAGCCCAAGGCCCCCGCCGACTGCGAACACCGCGGACACGGCACCCACCGCGACCCCGACCTTCTCGGCTGGGAACTCGTCCTTGATGATCGCGAAGCTGAGCGGGAACACCGCGGCGCCGGCGCCCTGGAGCACCCGGCAGGCGATCAGCAGCGCGATGCTCGGTGCGAAGATCGCCGCGATGCTGCCGGTCAGGAAGATCAGGAGGCTGATCAGCAGCAGGCGCTCCTTCCCGTACTGGTCGCCGAGCCGGCCGAGCAGCGGGGTCGCCACCGATGCGGAGAGCAGGAACCCGGTCAGGAGCCACGTCGCCCACGCGGTCGTCGTGTCGAACTCGCGCTGGAGCTCCGGCAGCGCCGGGACCACCATCGTCTGCTGGAGGGCGATCGAGATCCCGGCGAAGATGAGGATCGCGAGCGTGAAGTTGTAGTTCTGGCGCTCGACGGGCGGATGCGTCACTGCGTCCGCCTCGGCCGCTCCATGACGCGGTCGGACGGAGGCCCGAAGCCGAACCTCCGGTAGAGCTCGTGCGCGTCGGCCGTATGGAGGAGCCAGCGCGAGTCGGCGTAGGGCCCGTTCTCGACCATCTCTCGCACCATTTCTACCCCCACCCCATGTCCTCGGAATTCGGGAAGCACGTAGACGTCGGCCAGGTAGACCAGGTGCGAGTCGCCGATCGCGCGGGCGAAGCCGACCTGGCGGTCGCCGTCGTACACGCCGACCACGCGGATCGCGTCGCGGATGAACTCCTCCATCACGTCACGCGGGCGGCCGGGCGCCCAGTACGAGTGGTTGGCGATGAAGTCGTGGACGGCGTCGACGTCGACGCGGTCGCGGTCGTCGTCGAGCTCGAGGCCGCCCGGCAGCTCCCGCTTCACGCGGAGAGCGTCCGAAGCCGGAAGCCGCCGTGGAACTCGTACGACGAGGCGATGACCGCCAGCGCGTCGCGGGCCGCGCGCGGGGTCAGCTGGACGACGCCGGCCTCGGCGAGCGGCGCGCGCAGGAGCTCCTCGATCCCGCGGAGTCCCGCGGCCGAGAGCGAGATCGCGTCGCCGCGGCAGTTCCCGCAGACGGCGCCGCCGGCCCGCGGCGAGTAGCCCACGAGCCCGGACTCGCCGCCGCACTCGGCGCAGCTCGTCAGGTGCGGCAGATAGCCCGAGAGCCAGAGGAGCTTCAGCTGGAACGCGAGCACGAGGGGGTCGAGCGCAGGCCTCGCGTCCACCGGCTCGACCTCGTCCAGGAGCTCGAGGAACCGGGCGAGCGCGCTGAACGCGCGGTCGTTCGCCTCCTGCTCCGGGAAGAGCCGCAACATCGCCTCGAGCGCCACGAAGCCGACGGACAGGCGGTAGTGGCTGTCGCGTGCCGCGCTGTGCGGGTCGAGGAGCTGGACGCCCGTGATCGTCTGGAGCTCGCCGCGTCCCTCGTGCAGGACGAGCTCGACGTGGCTGAGCGGCTCGAGCCGGCCGCCGAAGCGCGACTTCGTCCGGCGGATCCCCTTCGCGACCGCGCCGACCCTGCCGCGGTCGAGCGTGTAGAGGTGGAGCACGCGGTCGGCCTCGCCGAAGCGCAGCGAGCGCAGCACGATCGCCTCCGTCTTGTAGCTCCGCCCGGCCATGTCGCAAGTGTAGAAGCGCCGTCTGCTGGGAAAATCCGTCGCGATGGCGCGGATCCAGGTCTACTCGACACGCTGGTGCGGCTACTGCGTCCGGGCCAAGGCGCTGCTCGAGCAGCGCGGTATCGAGTACGAGGAGATCGCGCTCGACGACGACCCGGCCTTCCGGCAGACCGTCTTCGACCTCACCGGCGGCTGGACGGTGCCGCAGATCGTCGTCGACGGGACGCCGATCGGCGGCTACGTCGAGCTGTGGCGGCTCGACCAGGTCGGCGGCCTGGAAGCGCTCACCCAAGCCGCCTAGCGGATCGTCAGCGGCGTGCCGACCGGCAGGATCGCCGCGAGGCGGACCATGTCGCCGTTCCGCAGCCGGATGCACCCGTGGGAGACGCGTCCGGGGAGGACCCCGGGCTGGTTCGTCCCGTGGATGCCGATGAACCCACCGCCCGGCCAGTCGGTCAGCACCGGCGAGCGAGCGCTCGTCCCGAACGCGAACGGCCCGTAGAACGGGTCGTTGAACCCGTAGAGGAGGTTGCGCACGTAGAACTCGCCCGCGGGTGTCGGCGTCCCGGGCGCCCCGACCCCGACCCTCGCGCGGAAGACGGCCCTTCCGGAGCGGTAGAGGGCCAGGGTCAGCGCGCGGCGGTCGACGAGCAGGTGCGTGCGGACGGTCCTCCAGTTGCCGAGCGCCTTTCGCGGGACCCATCCGGTCGTGTTGTTGGGGAGGATCGGCAGCCGGACGCGGATCCAGACGCCGTGTCGCGTCCGCCTCCCCTCCAGGGCGAGCACGAGGTTCGTCGTCGCCTCGGGCGTCAGCCGCTGGAGCCGGACGACCGGCTCTGCTGCGGGGTCGGGGGCGGCCCGGGCGACGGCGCGCCGGATGACGAACGCCCACCGGTAGATCGCGGTGTCGCCGCTGCTGAGCGTGAACGCGCGGGCCTTCGCCCGCACGACCTCGACGAGAAGCTTGCGCGTCGCCGGCGGCACGGTCGAGTCGTCGGACTGCGCCGTGAAGATGATCGCGAACCTGCCGCCGGCCTGCGACGGCTTGGGCGTCCAGCTGACGGCCGACGCTGCGGGGTTGCCCGGGGTCGTGCGGAATGTGGCTCCTGCCGGGATCCCGGCAGCGGCGATCGTGATCGTCGAGCTCGGGGTTGCGTGCGTGCGCGCCACGAGGGCGATGCGGAGCGCCTTGCCCGCCACGACCCTGAAGCGCGCGCCGTCGGCGGGAGTCGGCTCCACCCACGCAGGCCCCGGGACGAGCGCCTGCGCGGCCGACGGAGCGAGCGTCACCGAGGCAAGAGCAACCACACCGCAGAGCCAACCCCGTATCCGACGCGTCGCCAGCATGGGCGGGCGCCGCAGCTGTGGAAAAGTCTTACAGGACCGTCAACGGGGTGCCAACAGGCATCAACTTCGCAAGGCGAAGAATGTGGCCGTTCTTCATCCGGATGCACCCGTGCGAGACGCGCCCGGGCAGGAGGGACGGCTGGTTCGTCCCGTGCAGCCCGATGAAGCCGCCTCCCGGCCAGTCCGTGAGCACCGCCGAGCGGGCGCTCGTCCCGAACGCGATCGGGCCGTAGACCGGGTTGCCGAAGCCGTAGAGCTGGTTGCGGATGTAGAACTCGCCGCGCGGCGTCGGCCAGCTCGACTGCCCCACGCCGACCGGCGCCCGGAAGACCACCTTGCCGCGCCGGTAGAGGGTCGCGCTGAGCCGCCGGCGGTCGACGACGAGGCGCGTGCGCACCTCCTTCCAGTCGCTCAGCAGCTTCCGCGGCACCCAGCCGGTGCGCCCGTTCGGAAGCGTGGCGAGCCGGACGCGGATCCAGACGCCGCGCTTGGTCCGGCGGCCGTCCAGCGTCAGGACGAGGTTCGTCGTCCCTTCGGGCGTCCAGCGGCTGAGGCTTCTGACGACCGCGGCTGTGCGTCGCGGCGCGCTCCGGGCCACGCCGGCCCGGAGGACGAACGCGTAGCGGTAGAGATGCCGACGCTCGCTGCTGAGGACGAAGCGCTCGGGCTTCTTTCTCGGTTTCGGCTTCGCCGTTGCGCGCACGGCCAGGGTCACGTGGCGCGTGGCCGCCGGGACGCCGGGGGCGCTCGGCTGCGCGGTGAAGGTGACGGAGAAGCTGCGGCCGGACGTGGAGCGCGAGGGCCGCCAGGTCAGCGACGCTGTCGCCGGGTTCCCGTCCCGGTGATGGAGCGCGGCGCCCGCCGGGAGGCCGGAGGCGCGGATGGCGACCGAGACGACCGGCGCACCCGGCGCCGTCGCCGCGAGGCTCACGCTCAGCTGCCGGCCGGGGACGGCCTGGATGCGAGCCCGCTCGGCCGGTGTCGGCGCGGCCCAGGTCGCGCCGGGGACCGCGGAGGGACGCGCGCCCGACCAGGGCGCGGCGAGCGAGGCCGCAGGCAGCGCGAGACAGAGCGCTGCCGCGCCGGCGACGAGGGCGCGGAAGCTCGGCCGCATGAGAGGCGGAACTCTAGAGCAGATCCCGGCTAGCGGACGGTCACCGGCGTGCCGACGCGCATGAGCCGGTCGAGGCGCTCGATGTCCCAGTTCCGGATGCGGATGCACCCGTGGGACACGCGTCCCGGCAGGATCCCCGGCTGGTTCGTGCCGTGGATGCCGATGAAGCCGCCGCCCGGCCAGTCGGTCAGCACCGCCGAGCGGGCGTTCGTCCCGAAGGCGAGCGAGCCGTAGATCGGATCGGTGAAGCCGGTCAGCCGCTCGCGCACGTAGAACCGGCCCGACGGGGTCGGCCAGTGCGGCTCCCCCACGCCGATCACCGACCGGTA
>DATBMH010000108.1:0-27127 GCA_036554945.1 Gaiellaceae bacterium
GGGAAGGTCACGGCGGGGAACTCGAGCCAGATCTGCGACGGCGCTGCGGGTGTCCTGATCGCCTCGGAGGCGGCGGTCGAGCGGCTCGGCCTGCAGCCGCGTGCGCGCTTCGTCTCGTTCGGGCTCTCGGGGGTCGACCCGTACCGCATGCTCCACGGGAACCCGGAGGCCTGCGCGAAGGCGCTCTCGCGTGCCGGGATCGGCTGGGAGGACGTGTCGGTGATCGAGGTGAACGAGGCGTTCGCGTCCGTCGTCCTGCAGTTCCTCCGCGATGCCGGGCTCGAGGATCGCGCCGGAGACGTGAACCCGAACGGCGGTGGCATCTCGCTCGGCCATCCGCTCGGCGCAACCGGGGCGAGGGTGACGGCGACGCTGCTCGGCGAGCTGGAGCGGCGGGACGAGCGCTACGGCGTGGCGAGCATGTGCATCGGCTTCGGCCAGGCGATCGCCGCGGTCCTCGAGCGCGTGTGAGCGACTGTGCGGCACGAGGCCGCGCCGCTCGCCGCCTGTAGCCGCCTCAGGTGGCGAGCAGCGCGGGCCGCTCTCCTCGCGCGAGCTGCACGACGGCGCCGATCACAGCGAGGACGAGCAGCCCCGCGAGCGCCAGTCCGAGAAGAATCCGTCTCCGCCTCATCGCCTCTAGACGAGCGAGGGGCGGGTCTTCTTCCATAGAGTCCGCCGCCGATGGCAATTCGCCGCGTAGGGGTCGTCGGGCTGGGGACGATGGGCGCCGGGATCGCCCAGGTCGCGCTGCAGGCCGGCAACGAGGTCGTCGGCCGTGAGGTCACCGCGGAGCTGGGCGAGGGTGCCCGGTCGAAGATCGACCACTTCCTGACCCGCGCGGTCGAGAAGGGTCGCATGGCGCAGGACGACAAGGACGCGGCGATGGCGCGGTTCACGACGACGACGGACGTCGGCGACCTGGCGGGCTCGGACCTCGTGATCGAGGCGATCGTCGAGGAGCTCCCCGCCAAGCGCGAGCTCTTCGAGGACCTCGACCGGATCACGAGCCCGGACGCGATCCTCGCGACGAACACGTCGGCGCTCTCCGTCTCGCAGATCGCCGAGGCCGCCGAGCGGCCGGAGCGCGTGGTCGGCATGCACTTCTTCAACCCGGCGCCGCTGCTGCCGCTCGTCGAGATCGTCCGCGCCGAGCACAGCTCGGAGGAGGCGGTCGACGCGGCCTACGAGTGGGCGGAGGCCGCCGGCAAGCAGCCGGTGCGCTGCAACGACACGCCGGGGTTCATCGTCAACCGGATCCTCATCCCGCTCCTGAACGACTGTGTCCGGGTGCTGGACGAGGCAGGCGTCTCCCCCGAGGACCTCGACAAGGCGATGACGAACGGCGCCGGATGGCCGATGGGGCCGTGCGAGCTCGTCGACCTGGTCGGCATCGACATCCACAACCATGCGTCCGAGGCGCTGCACGGTGCGCTCGGCGAGCCTCGGATGGCGCCGCCGGAGCGGCTCCTGGAGATGCAGCGCGAAGGGAAGCTCGGCCGCAAGAGCGGCGAGGGCTTCTTCAGGTACGCGTAGCGCGGATCGGGATGCTCAGGCGTCGGGCGACGAACGGGATGCTCGAGCCCTGCACGATCACCGAGAACGCGACCACGACGAAGACGATCTCGTAGACGCGCTCGGACTCGTCGACGCCGCCGAGGAGCGCAAACGCGGCGAGCAGGATCGGGACCGCGCCGCGCAGGCCGCTCCACACGATGAAGAGCTTCTCGTTCCGGCGCATGCGGACCGGCGCGAGCAACGGGCCGACCGCCAGTGGGCGCGCGACGAGGACGAGGACGACGGCGATCCCGAGGCCCTCGAGGAAGCGCGAGCTCGACAGCACGTTCGTGACGTCGATCGTGATCCCGAGCGCGATGAACACGACGACCTCCGCGAGGCTCGCCAGCGCCGTGTGGAAGCGCTCGATCTCGTCTCGGAGCGGGACGTCCGCGTCGCCCAGCAGGATGCCGGCGACGAAGACGGCGAGAAAGCCCGAGCCGTGCGCCATCGAGGTCACGCCGTAGATGACGCCCGCCGCAGCCAGCGTGCGGATCGGGTAGAGGCCGGGGTTGGGGAGCGAGATCCGGAGCAGCGGTCGCATCGCCGCTGCGCCGAGAAGCCCGATCGCAAGGCCGACGGCCATCTCCACCGCGAACTCCTCGACCACCACCCAGAACGACGCGTCGTCGTGCGTCGCGAGCTCGATCATCCCGATCATCAGCGCGATCCCCACCGGATCGTTGACGCCGGACTCGCCCTCGAGGATCGTCCCGGCGCGGCCACGGATCTCCTTGTTCCCGAGGACCGAGAACATCACGGCCGGATCGGTGGGCGCGAGCGCGGCTCCGAGCAGTCCGGCGGTGATCCACTCGAAGCCGAAGACGTAGTGCGTGACCACGGTGATGATCCCCGCCGTGGCGAACGTCCCGAACACGCCGAGCGAGAAGATCGGGACGGCGGCGACGCGGAAGCGACGCCAGCCGACGAGCGTCCCGCCGTTGAAGAGGATCACGATCAGCGCGACGACCGCGATCCGCTCGACCTCGAGGATCGAGACGCGCTCCGACAGCTCCGGGAAGACGTCGGACGCGACGGCGGCCAGGACGAGGAAGAGCGCCGGCTCCGGGATCGGAATGCGCTCGCTCACCTTGCTGGCGAGGAGCGCGAGCAGGAGCCCGCCGGCGACGAGCAACAGGATCGTCCCGAAGATTTTTAGTTCGTCCACGCAGGCGAGCCTAATTCCGCGCCGGCGATAACGGATTCCTTACACATCGCTGAGAAAGGTCACACTGCCCGTGGCGATACTTCGGCCATGCGCTCTGCGCGCCTCTTTCTGCTCGTTCTCGTCGCGGCCGCCGCGCTGGCCGTCGCTGCCGGCGCCGCTGCGATGCGCCCCGGCCCGGTCGAGGACGGGACGCTCTCGGTGCGCGACGGGCGCGCCGTCCTCCAGCTGCGACTCACGGGCGGCGTGATCGGGCGCTTCGCGCGCGGGAAGCTGACCGTGACCGAGCCTGCGGTCGGGGCGAGCACCATCGTGGTCCGCGGCGCGCGGAGGACGCGGTACGTCAACGCGCGGACGACGGTCTACCAGGGCGCGAACATCCGCTACCGCCTCTCGAGCAACCGCAGGTTCACGGTGCGGATCGACGCCACGAAGATCAACCTCTCCGCCGTGGGGCTGGGAGACGGCTGGCTCGACGGCCGCGGGAACATGGAGCGCGGCATCTACTTCGACGGCTCCTACTCGCTGAACGGCGAGGCGTACAGGTCGCTTCCGGACGAGCGCGAGCCCATCGAGCTCGCCGCCGTCCCGACCGACGAGTAGTCGCGGGACTATCCTGATGAGCGCGATGGCATCGCCTGACGCGCAAACGGTCCTGGTCGTCGAGGACGAGGCGTCGATCGCCTCCTTCGTGGCCATGTACCTCCGGAACGCGGGGTATGACGTCAAGGTCGCACCGACCGGGCGCGACGCCCTCAACCTCGCCGAGTCGCAGTCGCCGGCGCTGATCGTGCTGGACCTGATGCTTCCGGACATCGACGGGATCGAGGTCTGCAGGCGCCTGCGCCACACCTCGGACGTGCCGATCCTGATGCTCACGGCGCGGGACGAGGATGTGGACAAGATCGTCGGCCTCGAGGTCGGCGCGGACGACTACCTGACGAAGCCCTTCAACCCGAGGGAGCTCGTCGCCCGCGTGAAGTCGATCCTCCGCAGGTCGACCCCCGAGCGGAAGCAGGCCAAGACGACCCAGATCAAGCACGGCCAGCTGCTCGTCGACTCCGGCCGCCGCGAGGTCCAGGTGGACGGCCAGGACGTCCAGCTCGCACCGAAGGAGTTCGACCTCCTCTGGGAGCTGCTCGACCACAACGGCCTCGTCCTGACACGCGACCAGCTGCTCGAGCGCGTCTGGGGCTACACGTTCGCCGGAGACACGCGCACCGTCGACGTGCACATCCGGCAGCTGCGGCGCAAGCTCGGCGACGCGTCCCCGATCGTGACCGTGTGGGGCGTGGGCTACAAGGCGGCTCCTGCGAAGGACGCCTCCAAGGACACGGTCACCGCGTAGCCGAATAGGCCATGGACATGTTCCGGTCGCTGCGCTTCCGCCTTCCGGCGTTCTTCCTGGCGGGCGCCGTCGTGGCCGGCCTGGTCTCCGCGCTGATCGCGCTCGGGTTCTTCCAGGACTACACCGAGGACCGGCTGATCGCCGAGCTCCGCCGCGAGGCGCGCGGGCTCGCCACGCTCTACGCGGAGCAGGCGATCCGCTCGCAGGACGCCGACCGCCCGTACTTCGTCGCGCCGGAGCGGCTGGAGCAGGCGAGCGGCAGCCAGATCTACTACACGGGCGTCCGCATCGTCTTCCGCGGCACGACCCGCCTGAAGACGGTCCCGCAGGACACCGTCGAGTGGAAGGACGGCAAGGTCCGCACCTTCGAGTTCACGCCGCCCGGCGCTCGGCGCAGGTTCCTCGCCGTCGCGCATCCGGTGCGTGTGCAGGGCCGGGTGTTCGGCGCGCTGATCGTCGCGAAGCCGAAGGCGGAGCTCCGCGAGCGGTGGCAAACCCTGATCGAGCGGCTGGCCCTCGCCGGCCTCGCCGGGATCGTCGTCGCCGGCGCGCTGGCCTGGTATCTGTCGCGACGGATCTCCGAGCCCGTCCAGAAGCTCTCGCAGGCGGCCGACAACATCGCGGGCGGCCTGTACGAGGTCCCGGAGATCCACGCGTCCGGTGAGATCGGCCAGCTGGCGGAGCGCTTCCGGGAGATGGCCGCCCGCCTCCAGGAGGCGGAGGAGCTCGAGCGCAACTTCCTGATGACGGTCTCGCACGAGCTGCGCACGCCGCTGACGGCGATCCGCGGCCATGTCGAGGCGCTCCGCGAAGGCGTGGCGCAGGACGAGGAGACGCGCCAGGAGTCGCTGAACGTGATCGCGCACGAGGCCGGCCGCCTCGAGCGGCTCGTCGGCGACGTCCTCGACCTCGCGAAGCTGGACACACGCCGGTTCACGCTCCTCCACGAGGAGGTGGACATGGGCCAGCTCCTCGAGCAGGCGTACAACGCGTTCGCGGAGGAGGCCCGGCAGCGCGACATCGACTACCGGCAGGACATCTCGGCGCGGCCCGTGATCGTGGCGGACGGCGACCGCGTCCTCCAGATCATCTCCAACCTCCTGTCGAACGCCTTCCGGTGGACGCCCGACGGCGGCCGGGTCGAGCTCCAGCTCGGCACGGAGAACGGCACCGTCTCGGTCGCCGTCGAGGACAACGGGCCCGGGATCACGCCCGAGGAGCAGGAGCGCATCTTCCGGCCGTTCTGGACGGGCGACGGCACCGGCACCGGGCTGGGGCTTGCGATCGCC
This sequence comes from Gaiellaceae bacterium, assembly GCA_036554945.1. Lineage (GTDB taxonomy): Bacteria > Actinomycetota > Thermoleophilia > Gaiellales > Gaiellaceae > JACDAN01. The sequence continues at coordinate 5,360 of DATBMH010000108.1, forward strand.
CGCGAGCTCGCCGTGGCGCACGGCGGCCGGATCCGCCTGACCTCCGTGCCCGGCGAGGGCACGCGGTTCGAGCTCGTCCTGCCGCTCGCGCCACGGAATGACCTCGTCTGACGCCGTCCCTCGGGGCGGGCTGCTCGCGGCGATGCGGCCGCGGCAGTGGACGAAGAACCTTCTCCTCTTCGCGGGCATCGTCTTCGCCGCGGAGCTGGACGACCCCGAGCGCTGGGTGCAGGCGACGGCGGCGTTCGTCGCCTACTGCCTGGCGTCGAGCGCGGCCTACCTCTTCAACGACGTTCAGGACGCCGAGCGCGACCGTCAGCACCCGCTGAAGCGGCACCGCCCGATCGCGAGCGGCCGGGTCCAGCCGTTCCGGGCGCTCAACTTCGCCGGGATCCTCGTGGCGCTCGCCTTCGCGGTCGTCGCGCCGCTCGGCTGGGGGTCGCTCGCCTACATGGCCGGCTTCGTCGCGCTGCAGGCGGCGTACAGCCTCGGCCTCAAGAACCTCCCGCTGATCGACGTCATGGCGATCGCCGGCCTCTTCGTCATCCGCGCCGCGGCCGGCGCCGAAGCGGTCGACGTGAAGATCTCGCCCTGGCTGATCGTCTGCACGGCGCTGCTCGCGCTCTTCCTCGCGCTGGCGAAGCGCCGCGGCGAGCTCGCGTCCACCGCGCCGGACGCGGGCCGGCCCGTGCTCGCCGGCTACTCGCTCGAGCTCGTCGACCAGCTGGTCACGATCGTCGCCGCCTGCACGATCGTGGCGTACTCGCTCTACACGTTCGAGGCACGGGAGGGCAGCGCGATGATGGCGACGATCCCGTTCGTGGTCTACGGGCTCTTCCGCTACATCCAGCTGATGCACCGCGAGGACCTGGGCGAAGAGCCCGAGAACGTCCTTCTGTCGGACGTGCCGATCCTGGCCACGATCGCCGGGTGGGCGCTGACGTCCGCGGTGATCCTGGCCCTCGTCTAGCCGGCTGCGCCGGCTTTCGCTGAAAGTCTCACGACTTTCAGCGACCGTATGAAGCCGGGCGCCGGCTTCGCCGACGCGCGGCCCAGGACTCGTGGCTGGATTCCTTGTCTAGATGCCGTGACGGCGAAACGGGCAAAGCCCGTTCCGCGGCGTGTTCAGCCGGCGCGGCGTTCTTGGGCGTCTTCGATGCGGTAGACGATCGCGCCGTTCGTCTGCTGGACGGCCGTCTCGATCCGTCCCAGCCGCTCGTCGACGGTCTGCCAGCCGCTGGTGATCAGGTCGACGAGGAGCGAGAGGTCGTCGATGCGGGCGTGGCGCTCGGCGAGCGTGTCGCTCTCGATCCGCTCGAGCCTGCGGATCGTCTGGTTCGCGAGGCCGTGGACCTCGGCGAGCCGGCGGGCGACCGGAGTGGCCTCGGTCCGCAACCCCTCGCGGACGGCGTCGCCGACCTGGTCGGGCAGCGTCGCCTCGAGCTTCGCCGCGACCTCGGTGAGCTCCGCCATCTGGGCTCTGGCGCGCTCGAGCGCGGCGTCCACGTCGGCCTGCTGCGTGCGTGCCTGGGCGGCTGCCTCCAGCCGCTCGCGTGCCCGTTCGACGGCCGCGTAGTCCACGAGCCGAGGGTAGCGTTGGCCCCGGATGGACACCTCGGCGCTGGAGTACGAGCTCCCGCAGGAGCTGATCGCCCAGCGGCCGGCGGAGCGGCGCGACGAGTCGCGGCTCCTCGTCTACGACCGGGCGACGGGCGACATCAGGCACCGGCGCTTCTCGGAGCTGCCGGACCAGCTCGCGCCGGGAGAACTGGTCGTGGTCAACGAGACCCGCGTGATCCCGGCGCGTTTGCGCCTCCGGCGGGAGAGCGGGGGAGAGGCGGAGGTCCTGCTGCTCGAGCGGGTCGGCCCCAACGGGGTCTGGGAGGGGCTGGCGCGGCCCTCGCGGCGGCTCAGGGCGGGCCAGCGGCTGGGGCCGGTCGAGCTGCTGGAGCCGCTCGGCGGCGGCCGGTGGCGGCTCCGCCTCGAGGGCGAGCCGGCCGGTGACACGCCGCTGCCGCCGTACATCACCGAGCCGCTCGCGGATCCCGAGCGGTACCAGACCGTCTACGCGCGCGAGGAGGGCTCGGCCGCCGCGCCGACCGCCGGGCTCCACTTCACGCCCGAGCTGATGGGCCGCCTCGACGTCGAGCGGGTCACGCTCCACGTCGGCGTCGACACCTTCCGCCCGGTCGAGTCCGAGACGCTCGAGGAGCACGAGATCCATACGGAGGCGTACTCGGTCGACCCGGCGGCGTGGGAGCGGATCGAGGCCGCCGATCGCGTGCTCGCGGTCGGCACGACGACCACCCGCGTCCTCGAGACCCTGGCAAGTAACACTGTGTTACAAGACGGGGACGCGGCTGCTGGCGCAGCGTCGGGGCCAAGTAACACTGTGTTACAAGGCCGGACCGGGCTGTTCATCACGCCCGGGTACGAGTTCAAGCGGGTCGACTCGCTGCTCACGAACTTCCACCTGCCGCGCTCGACGCTGCTCGCGCTCGTGATGGCGTTCGCGGGAGTGGAGGAGACCAGGAGCCTCTACGAGCTCGCGATCGAGGAGCGCTACCGCTTCTACTCCTTCGGCGACGCGATGCTGATCCGGTGAGCTTCCGGGTCACGGCAACCGACGGCGCGGCGCGCGCCGGCGTCATCGCCACGGCGCACGGCGAGGTGCCGACCCCGGCCTTCATGCCCGTCGGGACCAAGGCGACGGTCAAGACCCTCCAGCCGGACGAGGTGCGCGACGCCGGCGCCGCGATCCTCCTCGGCAACACGTACCACCTGCACTTCCGCCCCGGGGACGAGCTCATCGCGGAGCTCGGCGGCCTGCACCGGTTCATGGGCTGGGACGGCGCGATCCTGACCGACTCGGGCGGGTACCAGGTGTTCTCCCTCCGCGACACGATCCTGGAGGCCGACGACGACGGGGTCACGTTCCGGTCGGTCTACGACGGGACGCCGGAGCGCTTCACGCCGGAGTCGGTCGCCCGGATCCAGGCGAACCTCGGCTCCGACATCGCGATGTGCCTCGACGTCTGCCCTCCGGCCGGCGTCCTGCGCGAGGAGCTGGAGGAGGCCGTGCGCCGCACGACGCTCTGGGCCGCGCGCCAGCGCGCCGCCGAGCGTGCGCCCGGCCAGCTCGTGTTCGGGATCACCCAGGGCGCCTCCGACCCCGACCTCCGGCGCCGCTCCATCGAGGAGATCACCGCGCTCGACTTCGACGGCTACGCGCTCGGCGGGCTCTCGGTCGGTGAGCCGCGCGAGCTCACGCTCGAGGCCACCCGGTGGGCGGCGCCGCTGCTCCCGGACGACAGGCCGCGCTACTTCATGGGCATCGGGGACGCCGTCGGCATCCTCGAGGTGATCGAGCGCGGGATCGACATGTTCGACTGCGTCCTGCCGACACGCACCGCCCGCACCGGCTCGGCGCTCACCTGGGAGGGGCGCCTGAACATGCGCAACGCGCGCTTCTCCCGCGACGACCGGCCCCTGGACGCAGACTGCGGCTGCCCGGCCTGCACGCGCTTCTCGCGCGCCTACGTCCGCCACCTCGTGAACCAGCAGGAGGTGCTCGGAATTCGCTTACTCACGCTTCACAATCTTCGGTTCGTCCTCGACGTCACAGCAGGAGCGAGGGACGCGATCGAGAACGGCCGGCTGGCATCCTTCAAGGCCGAGTCCCTGGGACGCTTGGACACAGACCTGGAACAGCAGACGCAGAGCGCATGGAGCCGCTGATCTTCCTCGCGGCGATGGCCGTGCTGTTCTGGTTCCTCCTCATTCGCCCGCAGCGTCGACGGCAGTCCGACCACCAGGCGATGATCTCGACGCTGTCCACCGGCGACGAGATCGTCACGGCCGGCGGCATCTTCGGGACGGTGCGGACGATCGCGGACAACCACGTCGTCCTCGAGATCGCGCCGGGAACCGAGATTCGCGTCGCCAAGGAGGCGGTCGCGAACATCGTCCCGAAGGCCGAGGAATCGCCGCCGGTCGCGGAAGAACACGGCTAACCTAAGGGGTCGCGGTGGCAACCAGACGCGGAAATCTCACCCTGCTCGGCTGCGTCCTCGCGGCGCTCGTCGGTGTCGCGCTGCTGGCGATCCCGCAGTCGCCGCTCCACCGTGAGATCAAGCTCGGCCTCGACCTCCAGGGAGGCGTCGAGCTCGTCCTGAAGGCCATCCCGCCCAAGGGCGAGGAGGTCACCGACGAGAACATGGACCTCGCGATCGAGGTCATCCGGAACCGCATCGACGCCCTCGGCGTCGCGGAGCCGGAGATCCGGCAGCAGGGGACCGACCAGATCTCGATCCAGCTGCCCGGCGTCGACGACCCGGAGAAGGCCGCGGAGCTGATCGGCAAGACCGCGCAGCTCTGGCTGTTCGACGTCAACGAGAACACCCTCGACCCGACACGGGACGAGAACGGCTTCCCGGTCCCGTCCGCGGACCAGTTCCAGCTGCTGAAGGAGCTGCAGCCGCGGACGAAGAGCGGCGAGATCCCCGAGTACTACCTCGTCGACCCGAAGGCGAAGAAGGTGATCGCCGGCCCCGAGACCTCGGAGGAGCGGATCCGGCAGGCGTACCGGACGCGCACCGGCAAGGCCGTCCCCAAGGGCTTCCAGATCTGGGGGATCCCCGAGAACACGATCATCCTCACCTGCGGCGTCGGCGAGCGGTACTGCCCGGGCGTCAACGAGGCGCCGCCGCAGCAGAACTACTACTACCTCTTCCGCTTCGACCCGCAGAACGCGGAGAACCCCGTCCCGGAGATGACGGGCCGCGACCTGAAGCTGGACGGCACGCGCCAGGACTTCAGCCAGACCGAGGGCGCGATCGTCCTCATGGAGTTCACGGACTCCGGCGGCGAGAAGTTCCACGACGTCACCCGTGAGATCGCCCAGCGCGGCCAGCTTCTCTCCGGCCAGATCGGCAAGGACCGCGCGCTGCAGGGCTTCGCGATCGTCCTCGACCGCGAGATCAAGTCTGCGCCGACGATCGACTGGGACCGGAACCCGGACGGCATCGCCGGCGGCTCGGCGGAGATCACCGGCATCGGCGACGTCGGCGAGGCCAAGGACCTCGCGCTCGTCCTCCGCAGCGGTGCGCTCCCGTACGAGTTCGAGCAGATCGACTTCACGCGCGTCTCGGCGACCCTGGGCAAGGAGTCGCTCGACCAGGCGATCAAGGCGTCGCTGATCGGCCTCGCCGTCGTCGCGATCTTCCTGCTCCTCGTCTATCGCTTCCTGGGCGTCGTCGCGATTCTCGGCCTCGCGCTGAACGCGGTCTTCCTCTACGCGGTCATCGTCCTCTTCGAGGTCACGCTGACCCTGCCGGGCTTCGCGGGAATGATCCTCGCCATCGGGGTCGCGGCCGACGCGAACATCGTCATCTTCGAACGAATCAAAGAAGAGGCCGCGGACCGGAAATCGGTCCGGGCGGCCATCGCGTCGGGCTACAAGAAGGGCTTCGCGACCATCGTCGACGCGAACGTGGTCACGGCGATCACGGCCCTCATCCTGTTCGCGGTGGCGACGGGCGGCGTGCGCGGGTTCGCGTTCATGCTGCTGCTCGGCACCGTCATCTCGATCTTCACCGCCGTCTTCGCGACGCGCGCGCTGCTCGGCATGCTGGCCGGGTTCCGCTGGTTCGACAACCCGCGGTTCATGGGTGCGAGCGCGCAGAAGATGGCGCGCTGGCAGATGTTCGACGCCGTCGGGAAGCGGCGGATCTGGTTCTCGATCGCCGGCGTCCTCATCGCCCTCTCGATCGGCTCGCTCATCGTCAAGGGCCTGAACCTGGGCATCGACTTCCGCGGCGGCACGGAGATGGAGTTCGCATCGCAGCAGCCGGTGGAGATGGACGCGGTGCACGACACGATGCGCCAGCTCGGCGAGCCGGACGCGGTCGTCCAGGGCCGCGGCCAGGAGTTCCCGAACGGCTTCCGCGAGTTCACGATCCGGACCGAGCCGCTCGAGCCCGCACAGGTGCTGGAGATCACCGGCACCGTCAACCAGGAGTACGACTCGACCCAGGAGGGCGTGCGGAACGTCTCCGCGAGCTTCTCCGACCAGATCCTCCGCGGCGCGATCTACGCGATCCTGATCTCGTTCATCCTGATCACGATCTACATCTCGCTGCGGTTCCAGTGGCGATTCGCGGTCCCGATCCTCCGGACGATCGTCAACGACGGGCTGATCGCGATCGGGATCTACTCGTTCGCGGGGAAGGAGGTCAGCGCGGCGACGGTCGCGGCCTTCCTGACCATCATCGGATACTCGATCTACGACACGATCATCATCTTCGACCGCGTCCGCGAGAACCTGCCGATCATGCGGCGGTCCTCGATCAAGGAGATCGTCAACACGTCGCTCTGGGAGACCGTGCGACGGTCCCTGGCGACGACGATCATCACGCTGCTCCCGGTCGGCGCGCTGTACCTGTTCGGCGGCGAGGTGCTCCAGGACTTCGCGTTCGCGATCCTCGTCGGCATCGGGATCAGCGCGTTCTCGACGATCTTCATCGCCGCGCCGTTCCTCGCCGTGCTGCTCGAGCACGCGCCCGAGTACAAGGGGCGCAGAAGCCTCGACGACCCGGTGGAGCGCAAGGACGCGAAGGTGCCCGAGCCCGTCGCAGTGGGTGCGGAAGACGGTGACGGCGACGGCAGCGGGGATGGCGAGGTCGCAGCACCGGTTCCCGCGCCGGCCATGCCGCCGAGCGCGTCCGACGCGTCGAAGCGGGAGCGCCGGCGCCAGCGGCGCCGTGCTCGCCCTCATGGCCGAGCCCGATAGCAACGGCGCGGTCCGAGAGCTGCTCGAGCGAGTCGTCCTCGCAGCGGTCGGCGCCGCGACGCTGACGGCCGAGCGGGTCGACGCCCTCGCCGACGAGTTCGCCGATCGGGGGATGGCGCGGCGGGACGAGGCGCGGTCGCTGATCGAGGACGTGGCGAACCGCTGGCGCGGCGACGCGACCCGGCTCGGCGAGAAAGCCGGGACGAGCCTCGACCGGCTCTTCCACGAGCTCGGGCTGGTGACGAAGGAGGACGTCGAGGAGCTGGAGCTCCGGATCGCCCAGCTGGAGCACCGCCTGAGCCTGCTGGAAGACCCGCCGGCCAGGGATTCGGCACCGCCCGTGCAACACTGATCCCATGTCACAGGCGCCTCCGCGAAGCCTGGGGCGCATCTCCGAGATCGCCCAGGTCGCCGTCCGCCACGGGTTCGGGTACTTCTTCACCCGGAACAAGCTGAGCGACCTCGTCCCCGAGAACGGGGACGGCGCAGCTGCGGTGGAGACGGCGTCCGAGCGCGGGCGCCACCTCCGCGAGATGCTGGACGAGCTCGGCCCGACGTTCGTCAAGTTCGGGCAGCTGCTCTCGATGCGGCCGGACGTCTTGCCGCCGGACATCATCGCGGAGCTCCGAGGCCTCCAGGACGACGTCACGCCGTTCTCGTACGAGGAGGCGTCCCAGGTGATCGAGGAGAGCCTCGGGCAGCCGGTCGAGCGGCTCTTCCGCGAGTTCGACCCGATCCCGATGGCCGCCGCGTCGATCGGCCAGGTCCACGTCGCGGTGCTGCCGAACGGGCGGCGGGTGGCGGTCAAGGTGCAGCGGCCGGGCGCACCGCGGCAGATCGAGGCCGACCTGAACCTGATGTACCAGGCTGCGCGGCTCGCGAAGGAGCGGGTCCGCGCGCTCGACTTCATCGACGCCCACGGCCTGGTCGACGAGTTCGCGCGGTCGATCCGGCAGGAGCTCGACTACCGGCTCGAGGCGCGCAACGCCGAGACGTTGCGCAAGAACTTCTCGGGGCACCCGCACGTGAAGGTGCCGCGGGTCTACTGGAGCTACACGCGTCCGCGCGTACTGACGCTCGAGCACGTCGAGGGGACGCAGCTCGCCGACATCGAGCTGCTCGGCTACGGCCCCGAGGACCGGCGGCGCGTCGCCCAGGTGCTGACCGAGGCCTGGATGACGATGATCTTCCGCCACGGCTTCTTCCACGGCGACCCGCACCCGGCGAACATCCTCGTGCTCGCCCCCGACCGGATCGGGCTCGTCGACTTCGGGCTCGCCGGCAGGCTGACCGACGAGGACGTGTCGAAGGCGACGCGCCTCTTCATCGACGTCGCGAACGAGAACGTCGAGGCGCTGCCGAAGCGGCTCGGCGACCTCGGCGTCCGGTACCCGAAGGAGCGCGAGGAGGAGTTCGTGGCCGAGCTGCGCGAGCTCTTCTACCGCTACTACGGCGCCACCCTCGAGGAGATCGATCCGCTCCAGGTCGTCCGCGAGGTGTTCGGGATGATCTACCGCATGAACCTGCGGCTGCCGACGCGGTTCATCCTGCTCGACCGCGCGATCGCGACGCTCGGCTCGGTCACGACCGAGCTCTCACCGGACTTCAACGTCTTCGAGGTCGCGCAGCCGTACGCGCGCGGGCTGATGATCAGCCGCTACACGCCCGGCCGGATCGCCTCCCGCGCTCGCCGCGAGACCTGGAACCTCGCGTCGATCGCGGCGGAGCTGCCGTACCAGGTGCACGACGTGCTCGAGCAGGCCCGCGACGGCCAGATCGAGGTCGGCTTCGTCCACAAGGGGCTGGACGAGTTCATGCACCGGATGGACGTCGTCTTCAACCGCCTCGTGACCGCCCTCGTGATCATGGGCGGCCTGATCGGCTCGAGCCTGCTCGGGATCTTCGCCGAGGACGGGCCGCAGCTCATGGGCCTCCACGTCCTCTCGGTGGTCGGCTTCATCCTCTCGGGGATCCTGGGCATCTGGCTGCTCTGGGGCGTCATGCGCTCCGGACGTTTGTAACCGCATTCCCTCTTCCGAGGGACGCGCCCCATACGCGAAACAACAGATATTGGGAGTGATGCGGCTCCTCGTTCGCATGCCATGGCGCGTGCTCGCGCCGTCGTGGGCGTCGCTTGCCCTGCTCGCCGCCGTGGCGCTCTACGTCGCCCTGCTCCTGCTGGACGTCGGCGGCAGCGGCTACGACCAGGTCCGCGACGTCTTCTTCTACAACGGCCTGCTCGTGGCGGCTGCGCTCTTCTGCCTCGCCCGGCCGCTGTCTCGGCCCGACGCCAGGCTGCCGTGGGCGCTGATCGGCATCGGACTCAGCCTCTGGGTCATCGGTGACCTCTACTACGAGGTCGCGTTCGCGAACGCCGCCGAGGTGCCGTTCCCCTCGAAGGCCGACGCCTTCTATCTCGCCTTCTACCCGCCGGTGTACGCCGGGATCGCGCTGCTGCTCCGCACGCGGCTGGAGGACATCCGGAGCGACCTCTGGGTGGACGGGCTCATCGCCGGCCTCACGATCGCCGCAGTCGGTGCGGCGATGGTGTTCGGTGTCGTGGTCAACGACGCCGGGGGGAACGCCTGGGCGTTCTGGACGAACCTCGCCTATCCGGCCGCCGACCTCGCGCTGATCGGCATGGTCATCGCCGTGATCGCGATGACCGGGTGGAACCTCGATCGCGCGTGGATGTCCATCCTCTTCGGGTGCCTCGTCTTCGGGATCGCGGACACCGCGTACCTGTACGCGACCGCGACCGAGACGTACACCGAGGGGTCGCTCATGGACGCCGGCTGGGTCGCGGGAATCGCGCTGATCGCGGTCGCGGCCTGGCAGCCGCGCCGGCCGGTCGTCTCCGTCCGCGTCGACGGCTTCTGGGCCTTCGCGCTGCCGACGATCTTCGGCTCCGCCGCGCTCGCGCTGATCGTCTACGACCACTTCCGGCCGATCGACCACGTCGCGCTGGTGCTCGTCACCTGCGCGCTCGCCTCGGTGATCGTCCGCATGGCGCTGACCTTCCGGCGGAACACGCACCTGCTCGAGACCAGCCGGAGGGACGCCGAGACCGACGCGCTGACGGGGCTCGCCAACCGCCGCCGGCTCCTGCTCGACCTCGAGAACCGGATCTCCGCCGGCGTGCCCACGATCCTCCTGCTCTTCGACCTCGACGGCTTCAAGTCGTACAACGACGCCTTCGGCCATCCGGCCGGAGACTCGCTGCTGCACCGGCTGGCGGGCCGGCTCGACGTTGCCGCCGCGCCGTACGGACGCGCGTACCGGATGGGGGGCGACGAGTTCTGCGTGATCGCCGAGGGCAACACGCTCAACCGGGGGCAGATCATCTCCGCGGCGCTGCGCGCGCTCCGCGACTCCGGCGAGGGCTTCGAGATCGGCTCCGCCTACGGCGCGGCGATCCTGCCCGACGAGGCCGACGACCTCTCGGAGGCGCTGCGCATCGCGGACACGCGCCTGTACGGCAACAAGGACAGCCGCCGCGCCTCGGCCGGCCGCCAGACGCGAGAGGTGCTGCTCAGCGTCCTCAACGAGTGCGACGCCGGCCTCCGCGGCCACCACTCGGCGGTCGCGCGGCTCGCGCGCGCGGTCGGCGAGCGGCTCCAGCTCCGCGAGCCCGACCTGAACGACCTGACGATGGCGGCCGAGCTCCACGACGTCGGGAAGCTTGCGATCCCCGAGTCGATCCTCGCCAAGGCCGGCGCGCTCACGGAGGACGAGTGGGTCTTCGTCCACCGGCACACCGTGATCGGCGAGCGGATCCTCGCCTCGGCGCCCGCGCTCGCCCGCATCTCGCGGATCGTCCGCTCGACGCACGAGCGGCTCGACGGAATGGGTTACCCCGATGGTCTTTCCGGCGAGCAGATCCCGCTGCTCTCGCGGATCGTCGCCGCCTGCGACGCGCTGCACGCGATGCTCGAGGACCGGCCGTACCGGCCCGCGCTCAGCGAGGAGCATGCGATCGCTGAGCTCCGGCGCTGCAGCGGGACGCAGTTCGACCCGGTGGTCGTCGAGGCGGTCATCGAGGCGCGCCGCGAGCTCGGCCTGCCGATGGTGGCCTAGCCCGCTTCCGTCGGCTCTGGATTCTTCGGCGCAGATCCGCACCAAAGGACATCTGTCGCTTCCGCTGCGACGGCGGTAGCGTCGCGGCATGACGAGCGCGCTGCTCCTCGCCGAGCCGGAATCCGCGACGCGGGGCTTCCTCGAGCGGCACCTGCGCCAGGACGGGTTCAACGTGGTCGGGGCGGTCGACGGCGAGGCCGTGGAGCTGGCCGAGCGCGCGCGCCCCGATCTCGTGCTCGCCTCCGACGCCCTGGCGCTCGAGCTCTGTCGCCGGGTCTCCGATGTGCCGGTGATCGTGCTGGGCCGGCCGGACTCGGACGCCGTCGACCGTGTCCGCGCGCTCGCCGGCGGCTGCGACGACTACCTCGCACGGCCGTTCCATTACGAGGAGCTGCTCGCCCGGATCCGAGCCGTCCTGCGGCGCGTGGCGCCGCCGGAGAGCGACCGCATCGAGGTGGGGGAGCTGGAGGTCGACCGGGCGGCGAGGCGCGTGCTCGTGGCGGGCGAGCCGGTGATCCTGGCGGCGAAGGAGTACGACCTCCTCGTCAAGCTCGCGGGCGACCCGACGAGGGTCTTCACGAAGGAGGAGCTGCTGCGGGAGGTCTGGGGCTTCCGCTCCCTGGGGCGGACGCGGACGCTCGACTCGCACGCGTCCCGCCTGCGGCGCAAGCTCTCGGCCGCAGGCGGTGACTTCGTGCGGAACGTGTGGGGGGTGGGCTACTCGCTCTCGAACGACTCGACGTAGTGGCCGAGCACGTAGTCCCAGCCCGGCTCGTAGCCGGCGCGGCCCTCGGCGTCGCCGATCTCGTCCCAGCCGCGATGCTCGAGGTCGACGCGGGTCCGGTCGCCGTCCGCCGTGAAGCGGACCTCGACCTCGGTCGGCCCGCGCTCGGGGTTGACCCGCCAGCGCAGGACGAGCCTGTTCGGCGGCTCCCAGGCGAGGACGTCGGCCCAATCCGCCTTCTCGCCCGAGGTCGACGTCTCGTAGAGGAGGCCGCCGACCCGCTCGTCGAAGGTCACGTCCTGCACCTTGTCCTCGTAGATCGAGTGCGTGGCCGTCGGCCACCAGCTTCGGACGCCCCGTGTGAACGTCTCGAACGCGGTCTCCAGCGACGCGTCGACGCTGATCGTCTTCGTGATCGGCGCCAACGTCTCGGTCGTGCTCATCCCTTGCTCCTTTCCCTCCGCTCGGCCTCGGCCTTGAAGTCGGCGAGCGCCTGATCCCAGAAGCGGTCGAAGTAGCTGCGGAGCGCCGCGACCCCGTCGAGGTCGACCCGGTACACGTGACGGGTCCCCTCGGCCGTGTCGCGGACGAGGCCGGCCTCCTTCAGCACCCTCAGGTGCTGCGAGACGGCGGGACGGCTGACGGGGAGCTGACCCGCCAGCTCCCCGACCGCCATCGGCCTCAGCGCCAGCCGTTCGAAGATCGTCCGGCGAGTCGGATCGCCGAGCGCGTTCATCGCTACTGCGTAAGCTTCCACTTACCGTAAGCGTAGACTTACGATCAGCCGATGTCAAGCCTCGGCGTGCCGGCCTCCAGGTCGAGAAGCAGGCGCTTCCGGTCGAGCCCGCCGCCGTAGCCGACCAGGCTGCCGTTCGAGCCGACGACGCGGTGGCACGGCAGCACGATCGGGATCGGGTTGCGGTTCATGATCGTCCCCACGGCACGAGCAGCCCGGGGGTTGCCGGCCTCGACGGCGAGGGTCTTGTAGGTCGTCACCTCGCCGTAGGGGACCTTCGCGAGCCGGTCGAGGATCAACCGCGAGAACCCCTCGCGGCCGCGCAGGTCGAGCGGTACGTCGAAGTCGCGCCTGCGGCCCTCGAAGTACTCGTCGAGCTCGCGGCGGACCTCGTCGATCTGACGCGGCGCGCGGAGCACCCGCACGCCGAAGGTCCGGGCGATCGTCTCCGTCTCCCGGTCGGGATCGGGGTCGTACGAGATGCGGCAGAGCCCGCGCTCGGTGACGGCCACGAACAGCGGCCCGACCGGCGTGTCCGCCACGTCGAACGCGACGTCGAGCAGGCCTGCGCCGGCCGCGGCCTCGCGGAAGCGGGCGTCGAGTGTCTTGGGAACCGAGGTCATGTGAGCCTCCTTCGCAGGCGTCGCACCCCCGAGGAGGCGGCCTGGCGGGCTGCCTCCTCGCTGGACCCCAGCGCGACGCCGATGTCGGAGTAGGGCAGGTCGTACGCGTAGCGGAGCACGACGGCGGCGCGCTCCTTCTCCGGGAGCTCGTCCGCGAGATGCTCGATCTGGGCGTAGCCGGGGCGATCGTCGTCCGTCAGCCCGTCGACCTCGGCGCCGGGCTCGGGACGCCGCTTGCGCCCCTCGTCCGCCGCGACCCGCGTCGCAATCGTGAACACCCACGCGCGGAGGTACCGGCCGTGCCGCAGGCCCTCGTAGCCGCGCAGCGCCCGCAGGAATGTCTCCTGGAACGCGTCCTCGGCCCGCTGGCGGCCGAGCAGGCGCACGAGGTGCGCGAACACGGCGTCGCGGTTCTCCGCATAGAAGCGTTCGAACGGCGGGACGGTCATCGCCTCCATCATCCTCTCCAACGTGCGGGCTCCGGAGGATGTGAGATGAGGTGCGCGGTGGTCGGCCACGTCGAGTGGGTCGACTTCGTCCCGGTCGGGCGCGTGCCCGAGCCGGGATCCATCTTCACGACGGTCGAGCACTGGTCCGAGCCGGCCGGCGGCGGCACGGTCTCCGCGGCGGAGTTCCTGCGGCTGGGCGCGGAGACGACGTTCTTCACGGCGCTCGGCGACGACGAGCTCGGCCGCCGGACCGAGGAGGCGCTGCGGGCGACCGGTCTCCGCCTCGAGCTCGTCGTCAGGGACGCGCCGCAGCGGCGGGCCTTCACGTACCTCGACGCGAACGGCGAGCGGACGATCACGGTGCTCGGCGAGAAGCTCCACCCGCACGCGGGCGACCCGCTGCCCTGGGACGAGCTTGCGGACACGGACGCCGTGTACTTCACGAGCGGCGACGTCGGGGCGCTCGAGCAGGCGCGGCGGGCGAGGATCCTCGTGGCCACGGCGCGGGAGCTGGCAACGCTGCGCGCGGCGCGCGTTCGCCTCGACGCGCTCGTCTACAGCGCGCGCGACCCGGGCGAGGCCTACGAGCCGGGTGTGCTCGTCCCGCCGCCGCGGCTCCTCGTCTCGACGGACGGAAGGGACGGCGGCAGCTTCGTGGGCGAGGAGGAAGAGGGCCACTGGTCGCCGGCGCCGCTTCCGGGCCCGCTGCGCGACACGTACGGCGCGGGCGACTCGTTCGCCGCCGGCCTCGCGTACGCGCTCGCCGAGGGCCGGTCGGCCCAGGACGCTGTGGACTTCGCGGCCGAGCGCGCTGCCCTCGCCATGACCCGGCGCGGCGCCGGAGGCTGACCGCCGTGCCGACGATCGACGACGTGCGCGCGCTGGTCGCTGGGCTCCCGCGGTCCTACGAGGTGCTCGTGCGCGGCCGCGTGAAGTTCCGGGTCGGGCAGATCGTCTACCTGGCGTTCTCGAAGGACGAGGAGGTGATGGGCGTGGCCTTCCCAAAGGAGGAACGGGAGGCGGCGATCCAGACCTACCCGGAGAAGTTCATGTGGCCGTCCGCCGGAGACCTCCGGTACCACTGGATCCACGTCCGCCTCGACGCGATCGACGACCGGGAGCTGCTCGAGCTCGTCTTCGACGCCTGGCGCATGGTCGTGCCGAAGAAGCTCGCCGCCGCCTCGGACGAGGAGCTGCTCCGGCTTTCGCAGGGCGCCGAACCGTCCTGACGTCGTCCTAAGCCGTGGCCTGCAGGGCGATCCGCTCGAGCGCGTCCACCACGATGTCGAGTGGCGCGCGCGTGTCGATCTCCGCCGTGACATTGGCACGCAAGAGCGGCTCGACAGTCGCGAGGTCGTTCACGATCCGATCCCGTTCGGCGTCGGACTTGCCGAAGTCGTTCGTCTCGCGTGTAGCCACGCGTTCCAGGATCACGTCCGCGGGCGCGCTCAGCAGCACGATCGCATCGAAGCGTGGATAGAACGTCGCTTGGTTCGCGACACAGCCCGAGACGAACAGCACACCGTGCTCGTGGTGATCGAGCAGCGCCTCGATTCGGTCCTCCCGCCAGAGCTGCTCCCAGCCGCTTCCGTCGGAGGACGGCACTTCCTCGGCGTAGCCGCCGTGGTCGGTGTCGACGACTCGATGTCCTCTGAGCGCGAGCTCGGCCAGCGCTGCTGACTTCCCCGTACCGGACATGCCTGTGACCAGCACCACAGCCACGCGTCGACCTTAGCCCCACCGACGACCGGTCGCTCGCGTTTCGGCCTCTTGCCAAGTGGGGAGTAGTGGTCTAAAGTGGGGGAAAGTGGGAGAGTGCGAATGGCACCTTCATGCTGCTCGGAGAGTACGAACACACCATCGACGACAAGAACCGGCTCACCCTTCCGGCCCGGTTCCGTGACGCCATGTCTGAGGGCGTCGTCGTCACGCGCGGCATGGACGGCTGCCTGTACGCCTATCCGCGAGGCGACTGGCTCGAGCGGTTCCAGGCGCGCGTCGCGGAGCTCGACCCGCTCAGCAGCGAGGGCCGCAAGCTGCAGCGCCACTTCTTCTCCGGCGCTGCGGAGGCGGAGCTGGACAAGCAGGGGAGGATCATGATTCCTGGAGCCCTGCTCCGCTACGCAGGCCTCGAGCGGGAAGTCGTCGTCGCCGGGATCCACGATCACCTGGAGATCTGGGATCGCGAGACCTGGCGGCGGGAGCTCAACGAGGTCGAAGGGAGTGCGGAGCATGTTGCCGAGCGTCTTGCAGCCAAACGCGACTGATCACGTTCCCGTTCTCGCCGAGGAGGTCCGGCGCCTGCTCGACGTGCAGCCGGGCGAGACAGTGGTGGACGCCACCTTCGGCGCCGGCGGACACGCGGCGCTGCTCGCCGCCGACCTCGAGGGCGAGGGGAAGTACGTCGCGATCGACCGCGACCCGAGCGTCAAGCCGTACTTCGAGTCGTTCCGGCGGCGGGCCGGCGTCAAGACGCGCTTCCTCGCGGGCGACTTCGCGGACGTGCTCGAGCGGTTCGCGGACAACGAACGCAACGCCGACGCGATCCTGTTCGACCTCGGCGTGTCGAGCATGCAGCTCGACCGGCCGGAGCGCGGGTTCTCGTACGCGGCCGACGCGCCGCTCGACATGCGGATGGACCCGTCCGCCGACGTCTCCGCCCGCGAGCTCGTCAACGAGGCGAGCGAGCGCGAGCTGACCGAGATCTTCCGCTCCTACGGCGAGGAGCGCTACGCGCGGCAGATCGCGAAGCGGATCGCCCGCGAGCGCCGGCAGCAGCCGTTCGAGACGACCGGCGAGCTCGTGGAGACGATCAAGTCCGCGATCCCGACGCCGGCGCGCTTCGGCGAGGGCCACCCGGCCCGGCGCGTCTTCCAGGCGCTCCGCATCGCGGTCAACGACGAGCTCGGCGCGCTCGAAGCGGCGCTGCCGGCTGCGCTCGAGATGCTGAACCCCGGCGGTCGGATCGCCGTGATCAGCTTCCACTCGCTCGAGGACCGGATCGTCAAGCGGTTCTTCCGCACGGAGTCGCACGGGTGCACCTGCCCGCCGGACTTCCCGGTCTGCGTCTGCGGGCGCGAGCCGACCGTGCGGGTCCTGACGCGGAAGGCCGTGCGGCCGAGCGCGCAGGAGATCGCCTCGAACCCGCGCGCGGCCTCCGCGCGCCTCCGCGGAGCGCAGAAGGTCTAGTGGCCTGATGGCCGTCGCGGTTGCACGGAGCCGGGCCCCGGCCCGGTCGAGACGGCGGGCCAACCCGCGGCGGCGCACGGCCGGCGGTGCGGTCTGGATCGTCCTGATGGGCGTTTTGCTCGCCGGCGTCGTGGCGCTGAACGTCGCCGTGCTCCGCCTCAACCTGCAGTACGACCAGCTCGCGCGCGACCGCGACAAGCTGCGCGCCGAGTCGGCGGAGCTCGCATCCGAGCTCGCGACACGCTCCGCGTCGGCGCGGACGAGCAGCCTCGCACGCAACCGGCTCGGATACCTCCCGGCCGACCCGGCCACGACGACGTACCTGGACCTGTCCAAGCGGTGAGCCGGCGGCTTCCGAACCGGCGGATCAGGCTCCTACTCGTCCTCTTCACACTCGCGTTCGCCGGCACCTTCGGCCGCGCGGTGTGGCTCCAGGCGGTGCACGCGCAGGGGCTCGACCGGCTCGCGCAGGGCCAGCATCACGCGACGGTCACGGTGCCGGCGCCGCGCGGCTCGATGGTCGACCGGAACGGCGTCCGGCTGGCGATCGGCCGCCGCGCCACGACCGTCTACGCGAACCCGAAGCACATCGCGAACCCGCAGGCGGCCGCGATCGCCGCCGGGCGCGCGCTGCGCCTCGACCCGGACAAGCTCTACGGGCCCCTGGCCGACCAGGCGCGCGGGTTCGTCTACGTCGCGCGGAAGGCGGACCCGAAGCGGGCGGACACGCTCGAGCGCAAGGGCATCGAGGGCCTCGGCTTCTACGCGGAGGAACGGCGCGTCTATCCGCAAGGCCCGGTCGCGGCGCACGTCCTCGGCTACGCCGGCGTCGACAACAAGGGCCTGTCGGGCCTCGAGCTCGCGCTGGACAAGACGCTCGCCGGGCGCGCCGGTCGCGAGACGATCGTCCGCGACCCGTTCGGCCGCGCGCTGGACGTGATCCACGCGACGCCGGCGATCGAGGGCCGCGACGTCCGGCTGACGCTCGACGCGACCCTTCAGGGCAACGCGGAGTCCGTGCTGCGGTCCACCGTCCGCCGCTGGGGGGCGCTCGCCGCGTCCGCGGTCATCCTCGATCCGCACACCGGCGAGGTGCTCGCCCTCGCCGTCGAGCCGGGCTTCGACGCAAACCGCTTCCCGCAGACGTCGCGCGACGTCCAGCGGAACCGGGCCGTGACGGACACGTACGAGCCCGGGTCGACCCTGAAGGTCGTGACCGTGGCGGGCGCGCTGTCCGAGCAGCTCGTCACGCCGTCGACCGCCTTCACCCTGGCGCCCAAGATCCAGGTCGCCGACCGCGTCATCCACGAGGCCCACCGCACCAGGACCGAGCAGATGACGGTCGCCGAGATCCTCGCGCAGTCGTCGAACATCGGCACGATCACCCTCGCGCAGCAACTCGGCCGCGAGCGGCTCACGAAGTGGCTCGGCAGGTTCGGCTTCGGGAGGAAGACCGGCATCGACTTCCCCGGCGAGACCGAGGGGATCCTGCCCGGCTACTGGTCCGGCTCGACGATCGGGACGCTGCCGATCGGCCACGGGATCGCCGTCACGCCGGTGCAGATGGCCGCGGCCTACGCCGCGGTCGCGAACGGCGGCGTCTGGATGCAGCCGCACCTCGTCATGAACTCGAGGACGAAGAAGCGACGCGTGATCTCGCGCGCGGTCTCCGAGCAGCTGATGGCGATGATGCGCGACGTCGTGCTCGAGGGCACCGGCACCGAGGCGGCCGTCGACGGCTACCAGGTCGCCGGGAAGACGGGCACGGCGGCCAAGCCCGATCCGCAGGGCGGCTACTCCACCTCGAAGTACGTCGCGTCGTTCGTCGGCGCCGTGCCGGCCAGCGACCCGAGGCTGGTCGTCCTGGTGACGGTCGACGAGCCGAGCACGATCTGGGGCGGGACGGTCGCCGCACCGGCCTTCCAGCAGATCGCGCGCTTCGCGCTCCAGTACCTCGAGATTCCGCCAGACGCGGCTTCCTGACCAGCCGCTCCGCTAGCCTCTCGCCGATCGTGGATCTCGAGCGGTTGATCGCCGCGCTCGGACCCCTGGAGGTCCTCGGGGGCGCCCCAACAGCCATCACGGACCTCGCGTACGACACGCGGGAGGTCCGCCAGGGCTCGCTTTTCTTCTGCTACCCGGGCGAGAAGGTCGACCGTCACGACCTCGCCGGCGAGGCGGTCGAGCGCGGAGCCGCGGCGCTCGTCGTCGAGCGGCCGCTCGAGCTCGACGTGCCACAGCTCGTCGTCCCCTCGGCGCGGGCAGCGATGCCTCCCGCCGCCGACGAGTTCTTCGGGCGCCCGACCGTGGAGCTTCTGCTCGCAGGCGTGACGGGCACGAACGGCAAGACGACGACCGCCTACCTGCTGCACTCGATCCTCGACGCGGCCGGCATGCGGCCCGGCCTGATCGGGACGATCGAGTCCCGTGTCGGCGGCGAGTCGCGGCCTGCGGTGCGGACGACGCCGGAGGCGATCGACCTCCAGCGGACGTTCCGGGCGATGCTCGACGCGGGCGACCGCAGCGCCGTGATGGAGGCGACCTCCCACGGATCGGTGCTCGGGCGGCTCGACCGCGTTCGCTTCCGGGCGCTCGCGTTCACGAACCTCACGCAGGACCATCTGGACTTCCACGGCTCGATGGAGGAGTACTACGACGCGAAGCGTCGGCTCTTCACGGAGCACGAGCCGGCGCCGGCCGCGGCCGTCAACGTCGGCGACGAGGCGGGCCGGCAGCTGGCGGAGGAGCTCCGGCGTCTCGATCGCGCGCCGCTGCTCACCTACGGCCTGACGGACGACGCAGCGGTCCGCGAGGCGCCGCCGACGAGCCGGCTCCAGGGCCGCTTCAACCGGGAGAACACGCTCGCCGCGGTCGCGCTCGCCCGGCTGCTCGGAGTGCCGGAGGGCGCGATCGAGGACGGGATCGCACGCGCGCCGAGCGTCCCGGGAAGGTTCGAGACGGTGGACGAGGGCCAGCCGTTCACGGTCGTCGTCGACTACGCGCACACGCCGGACTCGCTGGCGAACGTCCTCCGCACGGCGCGGGAGCTGACGAGCGGTCAGCTGATCTGCGTCTTCGGCTGCGGGGGCGACAGGGACCGTGGGAAGCGGCCGGAGATGGGGCGGATCGCGAGCGAGCTCTCCGACGTCGCGATCGTCACGTCGGACAACCCGCGGAGCGAGGAGCCCGGCGCGATCATCGAGGAGATCCTCGCCGGGGTCTCGGAGGACGTGCAGGTCGAGCCGGACCGCCGTGCCGCGATCGTGCAGGCGATCGAGCAGGCGGGCGACAACGACGTGGTCGTGATCGCCGGCAAGGGCCACGAGCAGGGGCAGGAGTTCGCCGACCGGAAAATCCCCTTCGACGATCGCGAGGTCGCGCGCGAGGCGCTCCGGCGCCTGGGAGCCGCCGCATGATCCGGCTGGCCGTCACCGAGCTCCAGGGCCTGGGGCAGCTGGAGGCGACCGCGGACGAGGTCAGCGGCGTTCAGATCGACTCCCGCCGCATCCGGCCCGGGGATCTGTTCGTCGCGGTCCGCGGCGGGGTCGGCTTCCTCGACCAGGCCAGGGCCGCGGGCGCGGCAGCGACGCTCGTCCCGGACGACGACTTCGCCGCGATGGCCGCGATCGGGCAGGCGGTCCGGGGGCGAACGAACGCCGAGATCGTCGGCATCACCGGGTCGACCGGCAAGACGTCGACGAAGGACATCCTCGCCGCGCTCGTCCGGCCGCACCGGAGGACGGTCGCGGCGGAGGCGAGCTTCAACGCCGAGCTCGGCGTCCCGCTGACCCTCGCCCGCCTGGAGCCGGACACGGAGGTCCTGATCGCCGAGCTCGCCATGCGTGGGTTCGGGCAGATCGCGGAGCTCTGCGAGATCGCGCGGCCGACGCTCGGCGCGATCACGGCGATCGGGCCGGTCCACCTCGAGTTCGTCGAGTCCGTCGCCGGCGTGGCGAAGGCGAAGGCCGAGCTGCTCGAGGCGCTTCCGCCCGGCGCGACCGCCGTCGTCCCGTCCGAGCCCGAGCTCGAGCCCTACCTGCGCGCCGACCTCGACCTGGTCCGCCTCGGCGAGGACGCGAGGGTGCTCTCGTTCGAGGCCGGCCGGCTCGAGGCGGAGGTGCTCGGCGGGCGGGCCGAGCTGGAGCTTCCGTTCCGTGCTCCGCACCAGGCGGAGAACGCGCTCGTCGCCCTGACGATCTACGCGGCGCTCGGCCTGCCGCTCGATCGCGTCCAGGAAGGAGCGGGCGAGATCGAGCTCTCGAGGCTCCGCGGCGAGGAGATCGAGCTGCCGGGCGGCGGGATCCTGATCAACGACTGCTGGAACGCGAACCCGGCGTCCATGGCCGCCGCCCTCCGAGACCTGGCCTCGAGGGCGAACGGAGGTCGGCGGGTCGCGGTGCTCGGCGGCATGGCCGAGCTCGGCGCCGAGTCCCGTCGCTACCACGAGGAGGTCGGACGCCTTCTCGCCGACCACGGCATCGACCACGTGATCGCCGTCGGCGAGCTCGCGCAGGCGTACGGCGTCGACGATTGGGTTCCCGGCGCCGAGGAGGCGGCCGAGCGCGTCGCGGAGCTCGTCCGGCCTGGGGACGTCGTGCTCGTCAAGGGCTCGCGCTCGGTAGGCCTCGAGCGGGTCGCGCAGAACCTCCTGTCCTAATGGAACGAGTCCTCGCCGCGGGCCTGCTCGCCATGGTCATCTCGATCGTCGCCGGACCGAAGTTCATCGAGTTCCTGCGCAGCAACGAGATGGGCCAGCACATCCGGGAGGAGGGCCCGGAGGGCCACCGCATCAAGCAGGGGACGCCGACGATGGGCGGCCTGCTGATGGTCTTCTCGGCGACCGTCGCCTTCCTGACCCTGAGCCACTACACGACCGAGGGCCTCACGGTCTTCTTCGTGATGCTCGGCTGCGCTGCGATCGGATTCCTCGACGACTACACGAAGCTCCGCCATCGCCGGTCGCTGGGGCTCGCGGGCCGCTGGAAGCTGCTGCTGCTGGCCCTGATCACGGTCGGGCTCGCCTGGGCTGTCGAGGACATCGGCGCGCCGACCGAGATCTACGTCCCCGTGCTCGACTGGCAGCTCGCGCTGTCGTTCGGCTTCTACCTGCTCCTGTTCCTGATCGTCGCGGGATCGGCCAACGGCGCGAACCTCACCGACGGCATCGACGGGCTCGCCGC
>DATBMH010000050.1:0-6277 GCA_036554945.1 Gaiellaceae bacterium
AGCAGGTGCTCGGTCTCGCGCCAGTGCATCCGGTGCTCGCCGCGGGCCATGATGTTCACGTCGTTGTCGACGAGCACCGGTGCGCCGTAGCGGCCGGCGAACCACTCGGGGATCGGGAAGTCGTCCCAGCCGGGCATGATCGGCGGGTTCACCGGGCGGCCGCTGTCGAACTCGACCGGGCCCGGCACGCCGACGCCGATCCCTCGCACGTCCTGCGGCGACCGTCCGAGCTCCTCGAGCAGCTCGGCGAAGCGCTCGTCCAGCCACGTGAGGACCCGCTCCGGCCCGAAGGCGATGTCCTGGTCGGCCGCGCGCTCGGCGAGCGGCGTCCCCGCCAGGTCGCTGACAGCGACCCGCGCGTGCGTCGCGCCGAGGTCGGCGACGAGGACGACGCCGGCGTCTCGGTTGAAGGCGAGCACCGCCGGCGGCCGGCCACCGGTCGAGACGCTGCCGCCGGAGTCGATGACGAGGCCCTTGGCGAGCAGCGTGTCCACCCGCTGGGCGACCGTCGAGCGCGCCAGGCCGGTGACGCGGGCCAGGTCCGCCCGGGTGACGGCGACCTCTTCGCGGATCAGGTGGAGGAGCGCTCCCGCGCTCGTCGGCGACGAGACACCGGTCTGAGGCTTCGTCGCCATTCGATGAAAGTAAAGCACGGACTGGACGAAGCAACCGTTGCCGACGCAGAAAGCACTGGACTTTTGCTTGACAGATGGACGAAGTTCGGTTTAGCGTCCCCTCCGCATGGCGCTCAAGGCCGCGATCGCAGGCACGGGGTTCATCGGCCGCGTGCATGCCCGCTCGCTGCGCGTCGCCGGGATCGAGCTCGCCGGCGTCGCAGCCTCGTCGCCCGGATCGGCGGCGGATGCCGCCGCCGAGCTCGGCGCCGCCCGCGCGTTCGACAGCGCCGAGGAGCTGGTGCGCGACCCGGACGTGGACGTCGTGCACGTCTGCACGCCGAACAACGTCCACGTCCCGCTCGCCGAGGCGGCGCTCGCCGCCGGCAAGCACGTGATCTGCGAGAAGCCGCTGGCGGTCGACGCAGCCGGCGCCCAGCGGCTCACCGACCTCGCGTCGGAGGCGGGACTGGTCGCAGCCGTCCCGTTCGTCTACCGCTACTACCCGACGGTCCGCGAGGCAAGGGAGCGCGTTCGAAGCGGCGGCACGGGGACGATCCACCTCCTGCACGGCACCTATCTCCAGGACTGGCTCCTCCGCCCGGACGACGTCAACTGGCGGGTGGACGACGAGCTGGGCGGCGCCTCGCGCGCCTTCGCCGACATCGGGTCGCACTGGTGCGACCTCGCGGAGTTCGTCTCGGGCCACCGGATCGTCCGGCTGTCCGCACGGCTGCTGACCGCGGTCCCCGAGCGGGTCGGCGACGCCGGGCGTCGGGCGTTCGGCTCGGGCGACGGCGGGGGAGAGACCCGGCGCGTCACGACCGAGGACGCCGCGCTCGTGCAGTTCGAGACCGACGGCGGCGCGCTCGGCTCCGTGGTCGTGAGCCAGGTGTCGGCCGGCCGCAAGAACCGCCTCTGGATCGAGCTCGACGGCAGCGAGGAGGCACTCGCCTTCGACCAGGAGCACCCGGAGGAGCTTTGGTCCGGCCGCCGCGAGGCGCTCACGATCCTGCGTCGCGATCCCGCGACGCTGTCACCGGCCGCCGCCCGCTTCGCCTCCCTGCCGGCCGGCCATCCCGAGGGCTACGCCGAGTGCTTCGACTCCTTCGTGGCGGACGTCTATGCGGGCATCGCGCAGGGCGGGCTCGCCGACGGCACGCCGGCGTTCGCCGACGGCCTCCGCGCCGCGGTGATCACCGACGCCGTGCTCGCCTCGGCCCGCGAGGGACGCTGGGTCGAGGTGGAGCCGGCCCGGGAGGCGGTCGCGTCGTGAAGCTCGGCTTCCTCACCGCGTGCATGCCCGACCGCAGCCTCGAGGAGATTGCCGCCTGGGCCGGCGCGAACGGCTACGAGGCGCTCGAGCTGGCGGCCTGGCCGCACCTCGGCGACCGGCCCTTCACGGCGAGCCACGTCAAGGCGGACGCCTTCGACGACGCCGAGGCCGACCGGGTGCGCAAGGCGCTCGAGGACAACGGGCTCGTGCTCTCGGCGCTCGCGTACTACGACAACAACCTCGCGCCGGACCCCGGGGAGCGGGACGGCTACCACGCGCACCTCCGCGCGTGCATCGACGCCGCCGCCGCGCTGGGAGGCGTTCCGGTCGGGACGTTCGTCGGGCGCGATCCCACGAAGAGCGTGGCGGAGAACCTCCGCGAGGCCGAGCGCGTCTTCCCGCCGCTCGTCGAGTACGCCGGCGAGCGCAGCGTGAAGCTCATGATCGAGAACTGCGTGATGGAGGGCTGGCACCCCGACGGCTACCCGGGCAACCTCGCGTACTCGCCCGAGCTGTGGGAGTGGATGTTCGGGCTCGGCCTCCACCTGAACTTCGACCCGTCGCACCTCCTCTGGCTCGGGATCGACCCGGTCGAGGCGCTGCGTCCGTACGTCGACCGCGTCGCGCACGCGCATGCCAAGGACGCCGAGACGTTCCCGGCCGAGCGCAACCGGTACGGCTTCTTCGGACGGATGTCCACCCGCGAGGAGGATCCCTGGGGCATGGGCTGGTGGCGCTATCGGATCCCCGGCCTCGGCCAGGTGGACTTCCCGCGCTACGTCGACACCCTCTACGAGGGCGGCTTCGAGGGCGTCCTGTCGGTCGAGCACGAGGACCCGGTCTGGGGCGGCACCCCCGAGCTGGTCGAGGCGGGGCTCAAGATCGCCCACCACAACCTCCGCGGGCTGGTGGTGCAGTGACGACGGTCCTGGAGGTCCGGAACCTCGTCAAGGAGTTCCCCGGCGTGAAGGCGCTGGACGGGGTCGATCTCGACGTGCTCGAGGGCGAAGTGCACTGCCTGCTCGGGCCGAACGGCGCCGGCAAGTCGACGCTGATCAAGTGCGTCTCCGGGGCGCTCGAGGCGACGAGCGGCGAGATCCTGTTCCAGGGAGAGCCGCTGCCGACGGGCGATCCGGCCGGCTCGCTCAAGCGCGGCGTCGCGACGATCTACCAGGAGCTCGACCTCGTGCCCGACCTGAGCGTGGCCGAGAGCATCTTCCTCGCGCACGAGCCGCACCGGGGGCCGCTCCTCGATCTCGACACGATGTACCGCCAGTCGGCCGCGCTGCTCGCGAGGCTCGGTCACGACGCGATCCCGCCGCGCGCGAAGGTCGGGAAGCTCCGTCCCGCGGCGCAGCAGATCGTCTCCATCGCAAGGGCGCTCTCCGGCGAGATGCGGCTGCTGATCATGGACGAGCCGTCCGCGATCCTCGACGAGGGCGAGATCAGCACGCTCTTCGACGTCGTCCGCAGGCTGACCGCGGAGGGGGTCGGCGTCGTGTACATCACGCACCGGCTCGACGAGATCCGCCGGATCGGCGACCGCGTCACCGTCCTCGCGGACGGGCGCACAGCCGCGACCGGCCTCCCGGCGTCGACGCCGACCGACCGGCTCGTCGAGCTGATGGTCGGCCGGAAGGTCGAGCAGCTCTACCCGGAGCGTCCCGTCGGCACGGACGACGTCCTGCTGGAGGTCCGGGACGCGAGACGGCTGCCGATGGTCCGCGGCGTCAGCCTGCAGGTGCGGGCCGGCGAGGTGGTCGGGCTCGGCGGCCTCGTGGGCTCCGGCCGGACCGAGCTCCTCCGCTTGATCTACGGCCTCGACCCGCTCGACGAGGGCGAGGTGCTCGTCGACGGCCGGCCCCTGCGCGCCGGCAATCCGCGGGCCGCGATCCGGCGCGGGCTCGGGATGGCTCCCGAGGACCGGAAGTCGCAGGCGCTCGTCCTCGACTGGAGCCTCGCGAAGAACGTGACGATCGCCGACCTCCGCCGCTTCTCGCGCGTTCTGCTCGACGTCGGCAGGGAGCGGCGGACGGCGCGGGCGCAGCTCCGGGCGCTCAACACGGTGCCGGACGACCCCGACCGGGCCGCCCGCCTGCTCTCGGGCGGCAACCAGCAGAAGGTCGTGCTCGCCCGCTGGCTCCTGCACGAGTGCCGCGTCCTGCTGCTGGACGAGCCGACCCGCGGGGTCGACATCGCGACGAAGGCCGAGATCTACCGGATCATCAGCGAGCTCGCGGCCGCGGGGCTGGGCGTGCTCGTCGTCTCGTCGGAGCTCGAGGAGCTCGCGCACATCAGCACCCGCGTCCTGGTCATGCGCGAGGGGGAGATCGTCGCCGAGGTCGACGGCAAGGACGCCACGGAGCTCTCCCTCCTCCGCCACGCGGTCGCGCCGACCGACTCCCCCGATCTCGTCGAGGAGGTTGTATGAGCACTGAGACCCCGGGCGCCCGGGTCGCCGCACTCGGTCAGCGCGTGAGAGGGCTCGACTTCCAGGAGTACGCGCTCGCGATCGTGGTCGTGCTCCTCTTCGTCGCCGGCTCGATCCTCAAGCCGGAGACGTTCCCGACCTGGGACAACGTCCGGAACATGCTGACCCAGTCGAGCGTCGTGGGCGTGCTCGCGATCGGCATGACCTTCGTGATCGCCACCGCCGGCATCGACCTCTCGGTCGGCTCGATGGTGGCGGCCGCCGGCGTCTTCGGCGGGATCATGGTCGGTGACGACGGCACGAGCAGCCTCGTGTTCATCCTCGCGGCGATCCTGTTCGCGACGTTCCTCGGAACGTGCAACGCGACGGCGATCGCGTACGGGCGGGTCGTCCCGTTCATCGCCACCCTCGCGATGTTCTCGGTGGCGAGGGGCTTGGCGCTGCTGCTGAACGACAAGCTGCCGGTGAGCCTGCTCGACCTGAACGGCGGCTCGTTCGGCGATCCCCGTGCCGGCTCGCTGCTCTGGTTCGGCGTGGGGCGGATCTTCGGGATCCCGGTGTCCGTCTACGTGTTCCTGACGATCGCGATCCTCGGCTGGGTCGTCCTGAACCGCACCCGCTACGGCCGTTACGTGATCGCCGTCGGCGGGAACCGCGAGGCGGCGCGGATCGCCGGCGTCCCGGTCCGGAGGATCATCTTCAGCGTCTACGTCCTGTCGGGGCTCCTGGCGGGGATCTCGACGGTGCTGCTCTGCGCGCGGCTCGGGAGCGCCTCGCCCGTCAGCGGCAACCTCTACGAGCTGGACGCGATCGGCGCGGTCGTCATCGGCGGGACGAGCCTCGCCGGCGGGCGGGCGTCGATCGTCGGCACGTTCCTCGGCGTCCTCACCTTCGCGCTGATCTTCAGCCTGATGACGCAGCTCAACCTGTCCACAGAGATCCAGCAGGTGACGAAGGGCTTGATCGTCCTCGGTGCCGTCCTGCTGCAGCGCCCGGAGGCGCGGTACTGATGCCCGAACGGCCGGGCGCACACGTCAACACACGAGGAGGTATGCGATGTCGCGAAAGCGACTCCTGATCGCCGTCCTCGCAGGCCTGGTGCTCGCGATCGGCGCGACGGCCTGCATGGGCGACGATGACGACGAGGCGTCGGGGACCACGGCGACCACCGGCGAGACCAGCACGACGGGCGGCGGCTCGGGCGAGCGGGTGTCGATCATCGCCAGCGTCCCGCCGACCGACCACGGCTGGCTGGGCGCGATCTCGAAGGACGCGCAGGCGGCCGCGGACAAGCACGACGACGTCGACTTCGAGCTGCTGGAGGCCGCGGACGCAGACTCCCAGGCGCAGCAGATCGAGCAGGCGATCGCGCAGAGCCCCGACGCCCTGGTCGTGCTGCCGTACGACGGGGCGGCCCTGACGCCCGTGGCCCAGCGCGCCGAGCAAGCCGGGATCGCGGTCATCAACGTCGACCGGCTCTTCACCGCGCCCGACGCCGCCACGGCGACGATCCTCGGCGACAACTACCAGATCGGCGTCCTCGCGGCCGACTACATCACCGAGGAGCTGAACTGCCAGGGGAACGTCGTCGAGATCCAGGGCCTCGCCGGGATCTCGGTCACGACCGACCGGACGAAGGGCTTCACGGACACGCTCCGGAAGAAGTGCCCGGGCGGCGGCATCAGGATCGTCGCCTCGCAGCCGGGTGACTTCAATCCCGACAGGGGCCTGACCGTGATGGAGAACATCCTCCAGGCCCAGAGCGACATCGACGCCGTCTACACGCACGACGACGACATGGCGCAGGGCGTCGTCCAGGCGATCCGGAACGCCGGCCGCGACGACGAGATGTTCCTCACCGGCGTGGGCGGTTCCCAGGACGCCATGCAGCAGATCAAGGAGGGCGGCCTCTACCGCGCCACCTTCCTCTACAACCCGAACATGGCAGGGTCGGCC
>DATBMH010000070.1:0-43975 GCA_036554945.1 Gaiellaceae bacterium
GGCCGTCGGGATGCCGGGCGCGACCGTGTCCTTCGTGTTGGTCCTCGTCCGCGCGGCGGAGGTGTTGCCGGCGACGTCCTTCGCGGTCGCGGAGATCGTGATCGTGCCGTCCGCGAGCGAGGTCGCGTTGATGCCGGTGACCGTGACCGTGCCGGCGCCGTTGCGGGATGGCGACGTCTTCGTCACGGACTGCGAGCCGATCGAGAGCGTGACGGTCAGCGTGTCGGAGGCCACCGCGGAGGACGGGACCGTGACGCCGACAGACACGCTCGCGCGGTTGGCGAGATTGATGTACGCGTTGCCGGTGCCGCCGCCGTTCGCGAGCGTGACGGTGGTCGGCTGGGCCGGCGCCACGGAGTCGGCCACGGCGCTCGCGGTCGGGCTGTCGGCGCTCTGGAGCGGAGGCGAGCCGGTCGACAGAGCCCGGACCCGGTAGCTGTAGGTCGTGCCGTTCGTCGTCCCGCCGTCGGTGTACGACGTCCCGACGACCGGTGACGAGTTGCGCTTCGCGTACGCGCCGCCGCCGCTCGAGCGGTACACGTCGTAGCCGAGCAGGTTCGTCACGGACGTCGTCGCGCCCCACGAGACGAGGATCTGGCCGGCCGGACGCGCCGAGGCGCTGTTCGACGCAGGAGCCTGCGGCGCCTCGCGGATCTGGGCCGGGTAGTCCCTCGTGAACGCGTTCGACCCCGTCGCCGAGAGCCTGATCGAGCCGGCGCCATAACCGGCCACCGTGGACGAGGTGGCGAAGGACACGCTTGCCGTCGCGCCCGCGCCGAGGGTCAGCGTGGAGCTGTTGTTCGACGCGAACCGCGCCCAGGTGAGCTGCGGGACGCCGACGACGGCGAGCGTCAGCGGGAGCGAGCTGCTCGCCGTGTTCGTGACCGAGAAGACACTGGAGATCGTCCGTG
The DNA here is from genome assembly GCA_036554945.1 of Gaiellaceae bacterium. GTDB lineage: Bacteria > Actinomycetota > Thermoleophilia > Gaiellales > Gaiellaceae > JACDAN01. The sequence goes on from DATBMH010000070.1 coordinate 912, forward strand.
CCGACGGCACGAGGCCGAAGTTGAGCGAGAGCGTGTCGGCGTTGCCCGTTGCGATCCGTGTGCTCGTATTGGGCTGGTTGGCCGTGCCGGGCGCGATCGTGATCGGGAGCCGGGTCGAGAACGTCCAGCTGTAGTCGGTCGCCATCCGGTTGCCGACGAGGTCGGCGACGCCGGACGAGCCGCCCTTGATCGTCGCGCGGTAGGTGGCGCCGACGATCAGCGCCGAGTTGGGCGTGATCGTCACGGTGCGCGTCGATGCGTTGTAGCTCACCGTGCGCGAGACGAGGCTGTTGTTCGAGGTGTTCCGGAGCTCGATCGTGCTCGTGGTGATCGTCGAGGCGTTCATCGGCTCGTCGAACGTCGCGCGAACCGTCGAGTTGGTCGGCACGCCGACGGCGCCGGAGGCCGGGAACACCGACTGGATCGACGACGGCCGCGAGTCGGCCCGCACCGTCGCGACACGGCTGTCGACGCTCGAGAGCGCGGGCGCGTCGGTCGAGACCGCCCGGACGACGTAGTCGTAGGTCGTGCCGTCGACCGTCGCCGTGTCGTCGTAGGTCGTGCCCGTGAGCGGGATGGCGTTGCGCTTCGTGAAGGCGGTGCTCCCGCTCGTCGCCCGGTAGACGTCGTAGCCGGCGAGGTTCACCGTCGTGGAGGAGCGCGGCCAGCTCAGCGTGATCGAGCCGCCTGCCAGCGCCGTGGCGGTCAGGTTGGACGGCGCCTCGGGCGCCTCGAAGATCGTCCCGGCGAGATCCTCGTAGAGCCCGCCCTCCTGCAGCTGGAGCCGGAAGAACCCGGTGCCGTAGCCGGCGACCGCGTCCGAGGTCTCGACGGCGACGAAGCTCGACTCGCCGGGAGCCAGCGTCACCTTGTTCGACCCCGAGGACTCGAAGTGGATCCACCGGAGCTGGTTCAGGCCCTCGATCTGGAACTCGCCGTCCTGCTGCGCCGCCGAGACGTTCGTGACCTTGAGGACGCCGTCGAACTCTCGCGCCTCGTGGACGAGCCCGAAGTCCAGCCGCAGGCCGTCCTCGTCGACGCGCGCGATCGGCGTCGAGGTGTCGTCCTGCACGGCCGGGCCGGGCTCGACGAGGAACGGCGTGACCGTGCTGAACGTCCACGCGTAGTCGGCGGGCACCGGGTTGCCCGCGAGGTCGGTGACGCCGCCGGTGCCGCCGCGGATCCGCGCCGTGTACGGCCGCCAGTTTCCGAGCGGCTCGGACGGCGTGAGGGTCGCGATGCCGGTCTCGGCGTCGTACGAGACGCTCGACGGCACGACGTCGCCCTCCTCGTCGTAGAGCTCGAAGCCTGTCGTGAGGCTCGCCTGGTCGACCGCCTCGCTGAAGCTCGCGCTGACCGCCGTGTCGACCGCGATTGCCGTCGAGCCGCCGACCGGAGCCGCGGAGCCGGCGCTCGGTGCCGTCGCGTCCGACTGCGCGCTGGCCGTCGGGCTGTCACCGCTCTCCGGGACCGTCGGGCCGTTCGCGATCGCCCGCACCATGTAGGTGTACGAGGTGCCGTCCGACGAGGTCGTGTCGGACCAGGATGTCGAGTTGACCGGCGAGCCCGTGACCCGCGTGAAGTCGCCGCCGGTGGAGCGGTAGACGTGGTAGCCGAGCAGGTTGACCGTCGTCGCCGAGGCGGGCCAGGCGAGGTTGATCCGCCCGTTCGGGCCGGGCCGCGCGGTGAGGCCGGTCACCGCGGCCGGCGCGGTCTCGACGGCCGACGCGAAGCTGCGGATCGGCCCCTCGAGGCCGTCGGCCATCAGCTCGAGCCGCCCAGACCCCCGACCGGCGGCCCGGTCGGAGGTCAGGACGGACACCGTGGTCGAGTCGCCCGGAGCGATCGTCGCGAAGGTCTCGCCGGTCGAGGCGAAGGTCGCGCGCTCGAGCTGCGGGATGCTCGCGACGGACAGCCGGAACGTCTGCGGCTGCTCGCTCACGTTCGTGACGCTGAAGACGTCGCCGTAGTTCTGCGGCGCTGCGACCGCGCCGAAATCGAGCGCGATCGAGCTGCCTGCGCCGGTTGCGACCGGATTCGACGTTCCCGGCTGCACGGCTGTGCCCGGGGCGGTCGCCGCGAGCTGCGCCCGCTCGAAGATCACGTCGACCCAGTAGTTGCTCGAGCGGTTCGACGAGGTCGGGAAGCGCGAGGTCGCGCCGTAGGAGAACAGGCCGTTCGTCCCGGACGGCGCGCGCAGCGGCGGGTTGGCGAGCTCGAACAGGAAGTAGTCGAGATCGAGCGAGTACCGGCCGAGCGGCGCGAAGTACGAGGCCACGTACGTCGTGTCGGCGGTGACCGGGATCGGCGACGTGAAGTACGCGGTCTGCCAGCCGGAACCGGTCTCGGAGACGAACGTCGCCTGGCCGAGGAGCGTCCCGCTCTCGGTCCAGAGGCTGCCGGTGTGGGTGCCGCCGTTCGCGGTGCTCCCCTTGTAGAACCGGATCGCGCTGACGAAGCCGTCCGCGTCGGAGCGGAACTTGACGCCGAGCTCGACCGCCTTGTTGTCGGTGCTCACCGCCGTCGCGGGGCGGGCGGAGTCGGGCCAGATGCTGCACGGGCAGGCCCTGGGCTGCGCCGTGCTGAAGGCCCAGGTGAAGTCCTCGGCCATGGCGTTGCCGGCCGTGTCCTGGACGGTGCTCTTCACCGTCGCGACGTACTGGGTCGCGAACGCGAGGTCGACGGAGGGATCGAGCGTCGCCTTGCGCGTGACCGGGTCGAAGCTGACCGTCGCCGGGATCTGGTTGCCGCTCGCGTCGCGGAGCTCGAAGCTCGACGCGCTGACCGTGGACGCGTTGATCGCCTCGGAGAAGCTCGCGGAGATCGAGCCGCGGTGGTCGGCGCTGCTGGAGCCCGCGGCCGGCGAGGTCTCGGCGACCCGCGGCGGCGTGACGTCCGGCCGGAGGATCGTGTCGAAGACCACGTCCACCCAGTAGTTGCTCGCCTGGCTGGTCTGCGTGGGGAAGCCGCCGGTCGTCGTGTAGAGGAAGACGCCGTTGCCGCCCGACACGCCGTCCTTGAGCGCGCGCAGCGGCGGCCGGCTGTACGCGGTCGAGAAGTAGGCGGTGCCGAGCGCGTAGCCGCCGGTCGGGGTGAAGTACGAGGCGACGTAGGTCGTGTCGGCGGCGACCGGGACCGGCGCGTCGAAGACGACCTGCTGCCAGCCCGTGGCCGTCTCGCCGGTGAACGTGGCCTTGGCGAGGCGCGTGCCGGAGGCGGTCCAGAGGCTGCCGGTGTGGGTGCCGTTGTTCTTCGGGCCGCGGAAGTAGCGGATGCCGGTGACGTAGCCGGGGACGTCCGGGCGGAACTTGACGCCGACCTCGACCGCCTTCGGGTCGGTGCTCGACTCGATGCTCGGCCGGTCGCTGTCGCTCCAGAGGCTGCACGGGCAGACCGGCGGGGGCAGCGTGGTGAAGCTCCACGTCCTCGTGGTGGCCAGCGCGTTGCCGGCCAGGTCCTTCACGCCGGAGGCGCCGCCCAGGAGCGTGACCGTGTAGCCGGCGTCGTAGGCGAGCGGCACCGTCGGCGTCAGGGTCGCCGTGCGTGCCGCCGGGTCGTAGGCGACGGCGGCCGGGACCGGCGCGCCGCCGGCGGCCGCGATCGAGAACGTCCCGCTGCCGATCGTCGACGCGGTCATCCCCTCGCTGAAGGTGACCGTGACGTCCACGCGGTTGTCGACGCCCGTCGCGCCGTTCGCCGGCGCCGCGTCGGTGACGGTCGGAGGCGTCGTGTCCGGCCGGAGGATCGGGTCGAAGGCGACGTCGACCCAGTAGTTGCTCGACTTGTTGGTCGAGATCGGGAAGGCGCTCGAGGAGGCGTACGTGAAGAGGCCGTTGCCGCCCTCGAGGCCGTCGGCCAGCGCGCGGAGCGGCGCGTTGTGGACGTCGAAGAACGAGAAGTAGAACGCGTCGAGCGAGTAGCCGCCGACCGGGGCGAAGTACGAGGCGACGTACGTCGTCCCGGCGGTGACCGCGACCGGGCTGTCGAACTTGACCTCCTGCCAGCCCGTGGCCGTCTCGCCGGTGAACGTCGCGCGGGCGAGGAGCACGCCGCCGGTCGTCCAGAGGCTCCCGACGTGCGTCCCGTGGTTGAGCGGGCCACGGTAGTAGCGGACGCCGGTGATGTAGCCGTTCACGTCCGGCCGGAACTTCACGCCGAGGTTGACGGCCTTGGTGTCGTTCGCGGACGCCGTTCCGGGCTGGGCCGACTGGTTCCAGATGCTGCACGGGCAGCTGATCGAGACGGTGACGCCGGCGCCAGCGACTTCGAGGTTGCCGCTGTCGTCCACTGCGCGGGACTTGACCTGGAAGTTGCCGAAGCCGGAGACCGTCCACGTGTAGCTCCAGCTCGTGCGGCCGTTCGCCGGGTGCCAGCTGGCGCCGCCGTCCACCGAGACCTCCACGCCGCCGACGACGCCGCCGCCGGTGTCGGAGGCCGTGCCGCTGACGACCAGCGTCTCGCCGGCGTGCACCTCGGTGCCCGCAGTGGGCGAGGTGATCGTCGAGCTCGGGCGGGTGGCGTCCGTCGACGCCGTCGCCGCGACCAGGTTGCTCTGGCGCGTCGCGGGCTGGGCGCCCATGTCGGCGAAGAGGTTGACGGTTGCCTGCTGGATCCGCTGGTCCGCGGCCATGTCGTCGGCGCCGGAGAAATAGTCGTGCTCGGCGTCGAGCGCCCACGACCATTGCGAGGTGCCGGCGCCGAACACGAGTGCGCCGCTTGCGTGCTTGTACATCGTCAGGCCGTGCGTCGCCGTGCCCGGGACGTAGGTGTTGCCTGCGTCGGTCAGGTGCTTGTCGACGTCGATCGTCGTCGACGACATCCGGAAGAGGCCGGGCGGGCGGTGGCCGTTGTCGACGTCCTCGTCCCACTCGTGGCCGAGGATCCCGTTGGCGAAGGTCGCGACCTGGCCGGGCAGGAGCGAGGCGACGGACGTGTTCCGCCAGAGCCGCAGCTGCCGGTACTCGGACGGCACGCGCATCGGGTCGTTCCGGTACGCGTTCACGGTGAAGAGCTGGCCGGTCACGGCGTTCTCCGGCCGGGCGCCGTCGGCGGGCGGGCTGAAGCGCGCGTCGCGCCAGGTGCCCGTCCAGACCGGGGTCGGGTCGATCTTCGCGCCGGCGTGCGTCTCCTTGTAGGAGACGAGCGTCCGGTACGGCGTGCCGCTCCCGTCGATCGCGTTCTCCCAGCGCGTCTTCCAGAACATCTCGTTCGAGCTGAAGAACGCGAGGTCGATGCCGGCGCCGCGCGCGTTCTCGACGCTCGTGCGCTGCCCCGCGGACCAGTACTCGTCGTGGCCGACCGAGAGGAAGGCCCGGTGCTCGAGGAGCTCCGCGCCGCGGCGCTCGGTGTCGATGCCGCTGAAGTAGCTGACGTCGTACCCGTTGCGCTCGAGCCACCGGACCATCGGGTACTCGTCCGACCACACGAAGGACGGGTCGGCGTAGTCGCGGGTGGTGAAGGGCCGGTTGTAGCTGACCTTGTAGGCGCGTCCTGCCGGCGCGCCGACGTAGAGGCTGTTGCCGCCGTAGCGGTTGTACGCCTGCCAGGTCGTGTCCGAGGTCTGGAAGAGGAGGTCGGAGGCGCCGTCGTCGTCACGGACGACGAAGAAGACGTGGCTGTCCCCGCCCGTGTCTGTCCGGACGAGGTGCGCGAAGTAGATCCCGGACACGGCGCCGGGCGGCACCGACCAGCGCGCCGACTCGGCCCAGTTGCCGCAGTCCACGAGCCCCGTCGCCTGCTCGCTCAGACAGCCGGGCTGCGTCTGCGGCAGCGGCGCGCTCGGAGCGAGCGTCGCGACCTTCCGGGCGCCGAGGCCGCCGTAGTAGCCCATGCGGTAGATGTCGAGCCGGTAGTCGAGCGCGTCGGTCTTGACCTTGAAGACGACGTCCTCGCCGTCGCCCACGCTGAACTCCGTCGCGAACCCTTGGATCGACGGATCGCCCATGCCGGAGATGTCCCACTCGCTGGACGGGTTGCCCGTCTTCTGGTTCTCGCAGACGATCGGGTTCGCGGCGCCCGCGCAGGGGTCGGCGACGGCCGCGTCCGTGCGGCCGGAGCCTCCCAGGCAGGCGAGGGCCAACACCCCGAAAAGGGGCAAGAGACGTCCCAACGATCGCCGTTTCAGCCTCTCCGCTCCTCTCGACCAAGCACGGGCGCATGGCGCGCCCGCGGCTCGAAATCAGTATTGATCCGGCCGGGTCGAGTTCGGACTAGCCGAAGGGGCAGCATCAGGACGGACCAGACCGCTGCCAGGGCTAGGAAAGTCGACGTTTCTCTATCGCAAGTGATGCCGAGCGGGTTGCGATGTATTAATTGAGGTGGCTGCGGCCGACAGCGGGGAGGGGGCGCTCAGCGCCCCCTCTTGCTGTTCTCGGGGGAGAGAGCTGTCGGGTGAGGTCTAGGCCGCCCGGTCGATGCGCTCTTCGAGGCGGGCGCGACGAATGATCTCGTTGCGGTCCCCGAAGCGCGTCCGAACCCGGGCTTCGCGGTGCTCATCCCAGAGCTTCGCGATCTGCTCGTCGAGCTCGCGGAGCTCCTTGGCGAGGACGACGTCATGTCCAGCGGACAGACGGTGCAGGAGGTCGGCGCGGTCCTCGCTGGCACGCTCGATCTCCACACGGATTTCCTGAATCGTCTTCACACCTGGGAAAACGATCCGGCCCAAGGGGCCATTCCCGTCAGCCGTAGCCGAGGTCCCGGATCCGGTCCTCGTCCAGGCCGAAGAAGTGCCCGAGCTCGTGGAGGACGGTGATCCGGATCTCGCGCCGGAGCTCGTCGGGATCGGGGAAGGACTCGACCAGCGGCAGGCGGTAGATCACGACGCGGTCGGGCAGCGCGCCGGCGTGGTCGAGCCCGGGCCCGAGGCCGTCGTAGGCGCCGAAGATGTCCGGCTCCTCGGCGTTCTCGTCCTCCACGACGACGGCGACGTTCCGGAGGGCGCGGGCAATCTCCGGCGGCAGGTCGTCGAGCGCCGCCCGAACGTGCTCCTCGAACTCGGCCTCGTCCATCAGTACGCAGGTTGTAGCGGTCGCCGCCGCGCGAAGAAGCGCACTGCGACCGCGCCGAAGACGAAGCCGCCGATGTGGGCGAAGAACGCGACGCCCCCGCCGACCTGCGGCTCGAGCAGCGAGAAGCCGCCGGCCCAGGCCTGCAGGACGAACCAGAAGCCGAGGAAGAGCCAGGCGGGCAGCTCGCGGAAGAAGAAGATCAGGAAGAAGAACACGGTCACGACGCTCGCGGTCGGCAGGAGCACGAGGTAGGCGCCGAGCACGGCGGAGACCGCGCCGCTCGCGCCGAGGTTCGGGATCTCCGCCGCCGCCTCGTCGGCGAGCGAGAGCGTGATGGCGGTCTGTGCGGCGGTCGCCGCCAGGCCGCCCAGGAGGTAGAAGACGAGGAAGCGGAGCCGGCCCATGGCGTCCTCGACGTTGTTGCCGAAGATCCAGAGGAAGAGCATGTTCCCGCCCAGGTGGAGCCAGTCGCCGTGCATGAACATCGAGGTGATCGCGGTCAGGGGCCAGTCCTGGCCGACGACGGGGCACTCGCGCGTCACTTCGCACGGGTGGTACGCGAGCTCGTCGAGTGTGTGGTCGAAGTCCGGCTGCTGGTAGAGCACGAAGACGGCCACGTTCGCCGCGATCAGGAGCAGGGTGACGAGCGGGAACGACCGCGTCGGCACGTTGTCCTTGATCGGGAACACGAGCCGGTGTTCCCCCTCAGCGGGCCGGGATCACGCGTTGGGCTCTGCGAGGAGCTCGCGCAACCGGCCGAGGCCGGCGAACATCCGGCTCTTGATCGTCCCGAGCGGGACGCCGAGCCGCTCGGCGAGCTCCGACTGCGTGAGCCCCCCGTAGTAGGCGAGCTCGAGCGCCTGCCGCTGGTCGCCCGGGAGCTCGGTCAGCGCGGCCTGGACGGCGGCGCGCCGGTCCCTGAGCACGGCGTCCTCGTCGGCCGGGCCGGTCGAGGGCTCCGGTGCCGACTCGAGCGGCTCGCCGCGGCGGCGATCCTCACGCCGGACGAGGTCGACGGCGCGCCGGTGCACGACGGTCAGGATCCACGTCGACGGCTTCGCGCGCTCGCGCTTGTACGCGTCGGCGGAGCGCCACACCGCGAGGAAGGCCTCCTGCACCGCGTCCTCGGCGAGCGTCCGGTCCCGCAGGATCCGGAAGGCGAGGCCGTAGGCCATCCGGCCGAAGCGGTCGTAGAGCTCACCGAGTGCGTCGTGGTCGCCGCGGCCGACGGCTTCCAGCACCTGCTCGTCCGTCGGCTCCTTGGCGCTGGGCTCGTCGCGCTCTGCGGGCGCGGACAGCTGGACGGCGTAGTCAGACATTCGCCTGCATCAGGATCTCGCCCTGAGGGGCCTCCGCTCCGGGCTCGTCTTCGAGGGTCACGGCCACCGTTGCTCCTTCGCTGACCGGGCGCTCGAGCGGCACCGATCGACAGCCACCGGCGAAGAGGCCCGCCGGTCGGGGCGTGCCGTCCTCGATGACCCACGCCGCGTAGGTCTTGCCGGCCGGTGGGTCCTCGACGCAGGCGACGATCGTCGCGTCGTCGCCGGCCACGATCAGGCTGCCGCCGCCGTCCATCGCCACGACCCGCGCGCTCTGGTCGCGGAGCGAGTTCGCCCAGAGACCGAGGCCGATCGCCGCACAGGCGGCGGCGACGGCCGCCACTGCGGTCGCCGGGAGGACCCAGCGGCGGCGCATCGGAATGACGGTCGCCGTCCGGGGCTCGGCCCGGGCGGCGTCGAGGATCCGGTCGCGGAGCTCGGGCGGGGGCTCCGGCCCTTCGGCGGTGAACGCGAGCTCGCCGGCAATGTCACGCAAGGTGGCCACCTCCTCGCGGCATCGGTCGCAGGTGTCGAGGTGCCGCTCGTACGTCCAGCGGTCCTCGGGGTCGAGTGCGTCGAGCGCGTATGCGGCGGCTTGCTCGTGGATGTCGAGCTGGGTCATGCGGTGATTATTCGCACGACCCAGCTCGACGGTTCGGTCAGAACGGATACGGGGCCAGGGCCCACGCCGCCGCGCCGTACCAGCACGCGAACGCGAGGCTCGCCAGGCCGAAGACGGGCGCTGCGGCGTTGAAGGAGGCGCGCATCGGCCGGGTCCCGAGCGCGAAGCCGAAGCCCGCAGAGAGCAGGGTCATCGAGACCGCGGTGAAGATCGCCAGCAGCCCGAGCGCGACGACGCCGAGGCTCTGCGACTCGATCGAGGCGACAAGCAGGACACCGACGCCGGCGCTGCCGCCCATCCCGTGGACGAGGCCGATCCCGAAGGCGCTCAGGCCGGTCCTGCCGCGGTGCGGGTGGGAGTGCTGGGCCTGCAGGCGGTAGACGCCCTGCCGCCAGCGGAGGACGAGCCTCACCGCCAGGTAGGCGATGACGAACGCGATCGCGGTCTCCGCCGCCTGCTGCGCGCGCTCGGGCAGGTACTTGTCGAGCAGCAGGATGGGGATCCCGAAGGCGAACAGCGTGAGGGCGTGGCCGAGGCCCCAGGCCGCTCCGAGCTTGGTGGCGGCCGTGGTCGCCCGCTCGCGGGTGCCGACGACCAGCGTCGAGACGGCGGCGAGGTGGTCCGGGTCGGTCGCGTGGCGGAGACCGAGCAGGACGGCGACGAGGACGACGAGCCAGACCGCCGCCCCGTCGGAGTAGGAAGCGATGAAGTCGTCGAGTCCGAACATGGTGCTGCTCCTTTCTACGTGATCGTTGGCAGTGACCGGGCGGTCATGACGAGGCCGAGGGCGACGATCGCGGCGGCGCTCACGGCCGGGAGGGCGCGGACGAGCGCCCCCTCGAGGCTGAGGCGGGAGAACAGCCGGCGGGCCGAGACGGCGAGCAGGCCGATGCCCGTGATCACCGAGGCGAGCCCGAGACTGAAGGCGACGATCAGGAGCAGGCCGAAGCCGACCCGGTGGAGCGAGATCGCCGCGAGCAGGACGACGAGGGCGGTCGGGCAGGGGAGGATCCCGCCCGAGACGCCGACCGCGATCAGTCCGCGCCGGGGCCCGTGGTGATGGTGATGGTCGTGGTGGTGGTCGTGATGAGCGTGGCCGTGGGCCCAGTCCCGGATGCGGCCGCGCAGGACGGTCACCCCGACGCCGACGACGAGCAGGGCGGAGGCGAGGTTGAGCCAGGGGTAGAGGTCCTCCGGCAGGATCAGCTCGGAGAGCGCGAGAGTCACGAGCCCGAGCGCGAAGACGCCGATCGTGTGCGTGACGGTGACGATGCCGCCGAGCGCGAACGCGTGGCGCGCCTTTCCGCGCGAGCCCACGAGGTAGGCGGCCACGATCGCCTTCCCGTGTCCCGGGGTGAGGGCGTGGGCCGCGCCCCAGAAGAGCGCCAGCGCAAGCGAGAGGAGGACGATCCCGGGGCCGAGCTCCTCGCCCGCGATCAGGGCCTCGAACCCGCCGCCGTTGCGCTCTTCCCGGGCGGTGGGTCCGAGGTCGGGCGGCGTGCCCGGAGCGGTGCCCGGGACGAGCTCGACGGTCGCGGAGGTCATGTCCGTGGGCTCGCGGAGCAGATCCTGCGGGTACGCGCGGAGGGCGTCGCTGATGCTGGTCGCCGGCGCGCTGGACGAGACGATCCGGGCACCGCGCTCGGCCCGCACGACGACCTCCTTCCAGCCGAGGCGCCGGCCGAAGTTGCGGTCCTCGAAGGAGACACGCCTCCCGCCGGGGCCGCCGTCGAAGACGGCATCGAGCCGCAGCGTCTCGAGGCCGCCGGCTCCGGGCCGCCGTTCGAGGCGGCGGTCGAGGAGCGTCAGCTGGCGGCGGCGGCCGTCGACCGAGAGCTGCAGGCCGCGCGCGAGCCGGGCCGCGGCGTCCGGCCGCCGGAGCCGCTTCCCTTCCTGGAAGGTCGGGATCTCGGCGAGGTCGACGGCGTAGTGGACGTACACGCGGTCGCCCGAGAGCTCGATCCCCGCGTAGCGGTTGACGGTGAAGTTGCCGAGGGGATGCGCCGACGCCGCGCCGGGGGCGAGCAGCGCGAGGACGGCCAGGGCGAGCAGCAAACGCCTCACGAGAGCTCCCTCGCGACCGGCGCCCAGCGCAGTGAGAAGTGCGGGTTGGTGCGCAGTGCCTTGCGGAACCAGCTCCGCGCTTCCGCGGGCTTGCCCAGGCAGCGCTCGATCATCCCGCGGTGGAAGAGCTTCGGCGCGTCCACGGTGCCGAGCCGGAGCGCGCTCCGGGAGTAGCGGCGCGCCTCGACGCAGCGTCCGTTGCGGGCGAGCGCCCACGCGAGGACGCCGTCCGCCTCGATGCTCGGCCGTGCCGCCTGCGCGCTGCGTGCCCGCCGGAGCGACTCGCGGAGGCGGATGCCGTGGTCGACGTTGAAGAGCGCGAGCTCGAGGTCGGTCGAGACGCCGTTCGCCGCGAAGAGCCGGTCGATGGCTCCCACCAGCGCGTACTGCTCGCGCGCGGCTGCGGGCCGGCCGGCTGCGCGGTACAGGTCGCCGAGGGAGCCGACGAACTGCGGCAGCGGCGCCTGCTCGACAGCCCGGCGCTCGAGCCGGATCGCCGACCGGAAGCGCCCCCGCGCACCCTCGACCTGCGCCAGCGCGTCGAGCGCGTGCACGTAGCCGGGGACCGTCGCGAGCGCGCGGCGGTACTCGCGCCCGGCCTGCGCCAGCCGGCCGCGTGAGAAGTGGAGCTTGCCGAGCTGCGTCAGCGCGAAGGCGGCGGGCTCGCCGCGTCCGCCGGCCGCGTCGACTGCGAGGCTCATCGCCTCGATCGCGCCGTCGGTCCGGCCGAGCAGCTCGCGGGCGTACGAGATCCGGGAGTACGCGGAGAAACCCGGCTTGAGCTCGGCGAACCGGTCGAAGGCCCGGAAGGCTTCGTCGTGGCGGCCGAGCTCGACCAGCGCGTCGCCGGTCGCGGCGTAGGCGACGGCAGTGTCCGGCGAGAGGCGCTGCGCCCGGCGCGCAAGCGCGAGGCTCTCGCGGAACCGATGCCGCGCGGCCTCGAGGGACGCGAGCCCCACGAGCGCCTCGACGTCGTCCGCGTTCACCTGGAGCGCCCGCTGGAGCGCGGCCTCCGCGCGGCCGTAGCGGGAGGGCTCGCCGGTCCGGCGGGCCGTGTCCAGCTCGCGGAGCCCGAGCCGGACGAGCTGGCGGCCGGTCGGGGCGGCCTCGGCGCCGTCCTCGGAGCGGACGGCGCCGCCGGTGAGGAGCGCGGTGGCGGCAACCGCCGCCACCGCTCCTGCGACGAGCAGTCGCCTCACGGCTTCTGCTGGCCCTTCGCGTTGTCGAACCCGCTGGGCGGGTCGTTCTCGTACGGGAACATCCCGAGGTTCGGGACGTCGTTCCCGTCGACGCCGTCACCGAGGAGGTCGCCGGCCGGATGGCCCTTGAGCTTCCCGGCCACCGCGCGCTCCGCGATGTCCACGACGTCGTCCGTCAGGCGCCGGCCGTTGGGGAAGCCGGCGGTGTCGCCCCCGAAGACGCCGAGCCTGTTCGGCATGGCGGCAGGCGGGATCGACAGGTTGATCCGCAGCATGTCGGCGAGCCTCGGTCCGGTGAAGTTCAGGCCGGGAACGCCGGTCAGCAGCACGGAGACGAGGTCGTCACGGTTCGTCTCCGGGACGCCGAGCCCGTACAGCTGGTTGATGACCGCTGCGAGGATCGGCGTGCGGTAGTACTGCTGGAACTGCGAGTCGGTCGACGGGCTCAGGCGGTTCCACTTGTCCTTGAGCTTCGTCGGGATGATCACCTCGTTGATCAGCGGGTTGCCGAGGCGCGAGACCTGGGCCCACTGCTTCTCCTCGGTGTACCGGCGGACGCCGTTCTTGCGGTACCAGCGGACCTTCATCCGCGGCCGCTCGGTCGTCGCCCAGACGCCGACCGTGTGGTCGGAGTCGTCGAGCTGCGAGATCGGGATCTGGAGCGCGATCCCATGCACCGCGTAGCCGGCGAAGAAGTCCTTCCCGCCGCCCATGTTCCCGGTGCCCTTGCGGATCGCGACGAGGTCGAAGATCGCGCCGATGTCCGCGAAGAACGCGTCCTCCCGCTGTCCGGCGAAGACCTTGCCGCCGCCGGCGAGGTTCGTCACCGCGGCGTCGGCCAGCTGCCGGTAGTTGGGCGTGGTGCGCGGGCCGATGTTGTTCGGCGGCGTGACGCCCCGTGCGACGACCGCCTCGTGCCCACCCTTGGCGCGGGTCACGGTGTAGTCCTGCACGGTGTTGCCCAGGAACAGCGAGGGCTCGCGGTTCCTGAAGCGGAACCGGTACGTGACGTCGGCCTTGCCGTCGCCGGTCCGGTCGATGTTGATCGCGTAGCGGGCCCGCTCCGAGAAGCGGTACCAGTTGGGGCCTGCGGCCGGGTCCTCCGCCGGGATCCAGTTCGCGATCACGGTCAGCGAGCTCGGAGCGTCCGGGCTCCGGTACGCGTAGAGGTCGGTCGTGTCGGCCGTCGGGTCCTCGGCGATCAGGGGCGCCTCGCGGTGGCTCGACGCCTGCCCGGGCTCGGGGCCCAGGGCTCTGACGCTGAGCACTGCTGCGGCGACGGCGATCCCGAGGATCGCGAGTGCGAGCGTGCGCATCGTGTGCGGCTCCTTTCTCGACTTGGGGGTCGCGGCTCATTCGCCGCGGGGCTCGGTCCGGTTCGGCTAGCCCGAGACCCGGGTGCCGGCGCGGCCGGCGAGCGCGTCCTCGACGCTGTCGAGCGCGGTGATGAGAGCCTCGCCGCCCGCACGGGCCATGGCGGCCGCAGCCTCGACCTTCGGGCGCATCGAGCCCTCGGCCAGCTCCGGGAGGAGCGGCTCCGTGTCGTCCGCGGTCAGCTCGCGGAGCTCTTCCTCGTCCGCGGTCCCGAAGCCGCGCTTGACGGCCGAGACGTCGGTGAGGATGAGCAGGCGCTCCGCGCCGAGCTCGGCCGCGAGCACGGCGGAGGCGCGGTCCTTGTCGATCACGGCGTCCACGCCGTGGAGCCTTCCGTCCCGCCGGACGACCGGGATCCCGCCGCCGCCGCAGGCCACGGGAATCGCGCCCGACTCGAGCAGCGCGCGGACCTGCTCGAGCTCGACCGTCTCGAGCGGCTGCGGCGACGGCACCGTGCGGCGCCAGCCTCGGCCGGCCTCGTCGACCAGCTGCCAGCCGCGCTCCCGCTCGAGCTGCCGAGCCTGGACGGCGGAGTAGAACGGTCCGATCGGCTTCGTCGGCCGCTCGAAGGCCGGATCGTCCGCGGCGACGACGACGTGGGTGAGGATGCAGGTGACCGGCCGGCCGGCCGCGGGCCCGAGCTCGGTCTCGATCATGGAGCCGATCTCCGCCTGGGTCTGCGCGACCGCGAGGTAGAGCGGGAGCGGCGGCACCTCGTCGGCCGAACGCTCCTGGCGGAGCAGCTCGTTGCCGACCTGCGGGCCGTTCCCGTGCGTGATGACGACGTCGCCGCCGGCGAGCAGCGGACGAAGCGCGTCGGCGGTCTCGCGTAGCCGCGCCGACTGCTCGGCGGCGGTGCCCCGGTCGCCCGCGCGGATCAACGCGTTGCCGCCGAGCGCGACGACCGTCGTCAAGCGATCGCGGCTTCGGTGTTCCCGCTGAGGAGCCCTTGCGCGGTGAGCAGGTCGACGAGCGTCGGCTCGCCGAGCTCCTGGAGGCTGTAGGTGACCCGGAGCGCCGGCTTGTCGAAGTCGATGACGCGCCGCAGGTCGATCGGTGTCCCGATCAGGACGAGGTCGGCGTCCGACCGCGCGATCGTCTCCTTCAGCTCGTCCATCTGCTCTCGCCCGTAGCCCATCGCAGGCAGGAGCTCGGTGACATGCGGGTAGGCCTCGAGCGTGTCCGCGATCGAGCCGACCGCGAACGGCCGCGGATCGACGAGGGACGCCGCGTTCCCCGCCTTCGCGGCGAGCACGGCGGCGCCATAGGTCATCTCACCATGGGTGAGCGTCGGCCCGTCCTCGACGGCGAGCACGCGCTTCCCGGCGATCGTCTCGCCGTTCTCCTCGACCAGGAACGGCGAAGCGGCGCGGACGATCTTCGCGCCGGGGTTGACCTCGCGGATCGAGTCGAGCACGGCCTCGACGCCCTCGGGCGGCGCCGTGTCGACCTTGTTGACCACGCAGACGTCCGCCATACGGAGGTTCGTCTCGCCAGGGTGGTACCGCAGCTCGTGCCCGGCGCGGTGCGGGTCGACCACGACGACGTGCAGGTTCGGCTTCACGAACGGCGTGTCGTTGTTGCCGCCATCCCAGAGGATCACGTCCGCCTCCTGCTCGGCGGCGTCGAGGATCGCGGCGTAGTCGATTCCGGCGAAGACGATGTTGCCCTCGTTGATGTGCGGCTCGTACTCCTCGCGCTCCTCGATCGTCGTCTCGGCTGCGTCGAGGTCGTCGTAGTCGCCGAAGCGCTGGACGGCCTGCTTGGTCAGGTCGCCGTAGGGCATGGGATGGCGGAGGACGGCCACGCGCTTGCCGTCGTCCCGCAGCAGCTTCGCGATGTACCGCGTCGTCTGGCTCTTGCCGGACCCGGTGCGAACCGCGCAGACGGCGACGCACGGCTTGGACGAGGTGAGCATCGTCCGCTCGGGGGAGAGCAGCGAGTAGGCGGCGCCGGCGGCGAGGGCGCGCGAGCCGAGGTGCATCACGTGCTCGTGCGTCACGTCGGAGTAGGCGAACACGACCTCGTCGACGTCATGCTCGCGGATCAGCTCCTCGAGCCGCGACTCCGGGTGGATCGGAATGCCGGCGGGGTAGAGGTGGCCGGCGAGCTCCTGCGGGTAGCGGCGGCCGTCGATGTTGGGGATCTGCGTGGCCGTGAAGCCGACCACGTCGTACTGCTCGTTGCCGCGGTAGACGAGGTTGAAGTTGTGGAAGTCGCGGCCGGCGGCGCCCGCGATCAGCACGCGTCTTCGCTCCATGAATAAAGCCTATTCAGTTTCCAGGACGGCGCCGCGCCAACCGTCCCGCCGGGACCGCTCCCGGTGCCAGGTACGAAGACCAGGCCCGGGGGGACGGTGAGCGCCATGAGTGCCCCTGGACATCCCGTCAACGCCCGGCTGGGTGCGGGCGCGATGGGCGCACCGAGACGTGTCTCGGTGCCAGGCACGAAGACGCGCCTAGAAGGGGCACGCTGCGCGAGGCAGTAGAGTCGCGCGGATGCCACGGTTCGCCGAAGCGCTCAACGAGCAGATCGCCTACGAGTACGGCGCGTCGCAGCAGTACATCGCGATCGCGGTGCACTACGACGCCGAGTCGCTCCCGCAGCTCGCCGCGCACTTCTACCGCCAGGCCGTCGAGGAGCGGAACCACGCGATGATGATGGTGCAGTTCCTCCTCGACGCGGACGAGACGGTGCTGATCCCCGGCGTGGAGGCGCCGCAGACCGACTTCTCGGACGCCCGCGCCCCGGTGGCGCTCGCGCTCGACCAGGAGAAGCGGGTGACCGACCAGATCGTCGCGCTCGTCGAGCTCGCCCGACAGGAGGGCAACCTCGTCGGCGAGCAGTTCCTGCACTGGTTCCTCCAGGAGCAGCGGGAGGAGGTCTCGTCGATGTCCCACCTGCTCGCCACCGTCGAGCGCGCCGGCGACAACCTCCTGCTCGTCGAGGAGATCCTCGCGCGGACCGGCGACGACGAGAGCCCGCTCGAGGCCGGCGCTCCGCCGGCGGCGGGCGGCGCGCTCTAGGCGCGAACCGGAACCGCCGCCAGGAACTCGCGCACCGCGTCGACGAGCGGCTGCCGGTCGGCCGTGAACGGGGTGTGGTCGGCGCCGGGCAGCTCGACGAACTGCGCTCCGGGGATCCGGTCTGCGAGGAACCGTCCGGCCGCGAGCTCGACGACCCGGTCGTCCGTGCGGTGCGCCACCAGCGTCGGCGCGTCCAGAACGTCCAGCAAGCCGCAGACGTCGATCTCCATGTTGATCCGCTGGAAGGCGCCGAAGGTCTCCGGGGTCGCGCTCTCGCGGAAGTAGGACGCCCAGTCGCGCGCCACGTCGTCGCCGGCGGAGGCGAGGCTCGGCGCATAGAGGCTCATGACGTCGACGCCGTGCTCGAGGCTTCCCCAGCGCTCCATGTCCCGCTCGATCTGGCCGCAGTACTGCTCCTCGGTCGGGCCGTAGGGGTGATCGTCCGACCGGAGCACCCGCGCCGAGGTGCCGAACAGGATGAGCGCGGCCGCGCGGTCGGGGTGCCTGGCTGCGAACAGGATGCTCGCCGGGCCTCCAGCGTCGACCCCGAAGAGCGCCGCGCGCTCCGACTCGGCCGCGTCCATCACGGCGCAGACGTCCTGCACGAGCGTCTCGATCGTCGGCAGGTCACGCACCCGGTCGGACATGCCCGTGCCCCGCTTGTCCAGCTGGATGACCCGCGTGAACTCGCCCAGCGCGCGCAGGAAATCACCTCGCCCGGGCAGGCCCCAGCTCAGCTCCACGTGGGAGATGAAGCCGGGCATGTAGACGAGGTCGATCGGCCCGTCACCGATCACCTGGTAGGCGATGTTGACCTCGCCGCTCTGCGCGTAGCGGGTCTCGGGCATCTGCACGCCTAAGTTGTAACGGCGTAGAGCTGCCAGGCGCCGGGGATGCCCTTGAGCTCGCGAGGGCCTCGGTCCTCGAACTCCAGCCCGGAGCCGGCGACGAGATCCCTGACGGTGCCGGACACGAGCACCTCGCCTGGCTCGGCTTCCGCAGCCACACGCGCTCCGATGTGCACGGCGATCCCACCCAGCTTGCCGTCGACTTGCTCGCACTCGCCCGTGTGCAGCCCGGCCCGGAGCTCGAGGCCGAGCTCGCGCACCGCGTCGACGATCTCCTGTGCGCACCGGATCGCCCGCGCGGGGCCGTCGAAGGTCGCGAGGAAGCCGTCACCCGCGGTCTCGACCTCGACGCCGCGCCCCTGGGCCAGCAGCCTCCGGATCAGTGCGTGGTGCCGCTCGAGCAGGTCGTTCCAGTGCGCGTCGCCGAGCTCCGCCGCCCGAGCGGTCGAATCGACGATGTCGGTGAAGAGGATCGTGGCGAGGATCCGGTCCCGCTGCGGCGTCGCCTCGCCCGCCTCGACCTCGGCGAAGAAGTCCCGCGTCGTCTCTACGAGCTCGGCCGCACCGGTCGCTCCCGCCGCGAAGGGCGAGTGATCGGAGCCCGGCAGCTCCACGAACCGCGCGCCGCGGATCCGGCCGGCGAGATAGCGCCCAGCCTCGACGTCGACGATCCGGTCGGCGTCGCGGTGGACGACCACGGTCGGCACGTGGATCGCGGGGAGCACCTCCCGCACGTCGATGAGCATGTTCATGCGCTCGAAGGCCGCGATCGACCCGGGGCTGGCGCTCTGCCGGAAGTACGTCGACCAGGTCGCGAGACTCGCCTCGTCCTGCGGCGCGCTCGGCGTGTAGCGCTCGAGGATCTCCGCCGTGAGGTCGGGCGATCCCCACAGCCGCTCGTACCGCTCGATCATGCGGAGCTGCTCCTGCTCCGTCGGCCCCCACGGATGGTCCGGCGCCCACAGCGTGCGGGCCGACGTGCCGAACAGGACGAGCCCCGCCGTTCGCTCCGGATACGTGGCCGCGAAGACCGCGCTCATCGTCCCGCCGGAGTCGATTCCGAGGAGGACCGCACGGGTCGAGCGCGCGGCATCCATGACGGCGCGGAGGTCGTCCATACGCGCCTCGAGCGTCAGCGAGTCGCCCACCTGATCCGACATCCCGGTCCCCCGCTTGTCGAATTGGATCACCCGGGCGAACGACGCGAGCGCCAGGAGGAACTCGCTCCGGCCGGGGACCTGCCAGCCGAGCTCGATGTTCGAGACGAAGCCGGGCGCGAAGACGAGGTCGAGCGGGCCCTCGCCGAACGCCTGGTAGGCGATCGAGACGTCGCCGCTGCGCGCGTAGCGGATCTCCGGGACGCTCACGTCCCCATTGTCGCCCCGCTAGCGCAGCTGCTCGCGAAGTGCCTCGGCGAACGCCTCCATCTCGAGCTCCTCGCCGGTCACGTCGGCGAGCAGCTCGTCGGCGTCCATCCGGCTTCCCTCGCCCCAGAGCTCGCGGAGCATGCTCCCGGCGTCGCGGCTCGCGAACCAGTCCGAGCCGAACCGCTCGCGGAAGTGGTTCCGGAGCTGCGACTGCAGCGCCCAGGACCGGAGGTACCCGGTGACGTAGAAGCTCGGGTCGATGTCGCCGAGGTAGTCGGTCGGGCTCGGCTCGATCTTCAGCGCGTTGCCGAGGATCTCGACATAGCGGGACGACATCGCCTTCTCGTCGAGCTCGGTTGCCGCGTGGAACTCGAGCTCGTACAAAAGCTTCCCGCAGTAGCGGCGGAGGAGGTAGAGCGAGCCGGTCGCGGCCTCGGCGGCGAACTCGTCCGGACGCGGGAAGTCGAGGCGGCGCGCGAGCCAGCCGGGCTCGAGCAGGAAGTGCTCCATCAGCGTCGCCCAGGCCTCGGTGATCGAGACGTCGCCGAGGCGGCGTGCCTCCACGGGCAGGTCCGGGCTCACGTGGGCGTAGTGCTCGGTGTGGCCGGCCTCGTGGAAGAGCGCCCGCCAGTCGTCGGCGCCGCCCATCGGCTGGATCACGAGGACGACGCGGCCCGGGACCTCGATCGGCGCGCAGAAGGCCCGCGGGCTCTTCTTCGGGCGCTGCTCGATGTCCAGCTCGACGTTCTGCTGCGAGCGCATGTCGATCCCGAGGTCGGCGAGGCTCACCTCGAGCGCGGGCATCATCTTCTCGGCCGGGAACGCTTCGTCCCAGCCCGGCGCGCGGAAGACGCGGGCGACGTCCCAGCGCTCAGCGTCGTCGAGCCCGACGCCGGCGCGGACGCGGAAGAGCTTGTCCGCCTCGCGCTCGTACATCGACTCGGTCGACTCGAGGACGGCGCGGCACTGGTCGGCGAGCTTGTCCAGCCGGAAGCCGAACCGCCGGTAGAGGTCGGCGTACGTCGGCGAGCCGAGGCGCGGGACCGCTTCGTGGAGCGTCGCGACGCCGTCGACGTGAATCGGGTTGATGTGCTCCTCCGTGAGGCGGTTGCGAGCCTCTTCGAGCCGCTGCCGCCGCGCGCGGTCGTCCTCGTTCGCGATCGTCGGCCGGATCATCCGGTAGCCGATCGTCTCACCGTCCACGGTCGTCTCGAGCTGCGCCTCCAGGGTCGCGCTCTTCTCGGCGTGCTCTCGGGTCAGCTCGGCGAGGTAGTTCTCGGACGCGAAACGCCAGAGCTCCGAGACCCCGCGGTCTCCCTCGGCGGCCTCGCCCAGCGCCTGGGCCTGTGAGAGCTCGGCGAGCTCGGGGTACGACTCGTACAGCGGCTTGAGGTCGAGCGTGTCCTTGTGGCCCGCGTAGTGGAGGTAGTACTCCTGGTCGAGCTCGGCGATGAAACGGTCGATGCGCTCGCGGTAGGTGTCCAGCTCACGGCTGGTCGGAGGAGCGCTGGCCACGCGCTTAGGATACTGGCCGTGCGCCAGATCTCCGTCCGCACCGAGCGGCGCACGCAGCTGCTCGAGATCACGCGCGAGGTGGAGGCGGCGCTCGAGGGGTCGGATGCCGTTGCCGCGCTCGTCTTCGTCCCGCACACGACGGCGGGCGTGACCATCAACGAGCACGCGGACCCCGCCGTCGCGCGCGATTTCGAGCGCGCGCTCGAGCGGATGGTGGGCGACGAGTGGGGCTGGGAGCACATCGAGGCCGGGGAGGAGAACGCCGCCTCCCACATCCGGGCTGCGCTGATGGGCCCGCAGGTCGTCGTGCCGGTCGAGAACGGCCGGCTCGCGCTCGGCACCTGGCAGGGCATCTTCCTCTGCGAGCTCGACGGCCCCCGGGACCGGAAGGTGCTGGTCACACCGCTCTCGTGATCGAGGTCGAGAACCTCAGCAAGCGCTTCGGGAAGACGCAGGCGGTCGCCGGGCTGAGCTTCCGCGTCGAGCCCGGGACGATCACGGGCTTCCTCGGGCCGAACGGCGCGGGCAAGTCGACCACGTTGCGCTCGATCCTCGGGCTCGTACATCCCGACGCCGGGAGCACGGTCGTGCTCGGCGTCCCGTACCGCAAGCTCGACCGGCCGATGCACCGGGTCGGCGCGGTGCTCGAGGCGAGCGAGGTGCACCCGGGGCGGACCGGGCGGAACCATCTGCGCGTGCTCGCCGCGGCGGCGGGGATCCCGCGGTCCCGCGTCGAGGAGGTGCTCTCGCTCGTGGAGCTGGCCGCGGGGGCGAAGCGTCGCGTGAAGGGCTACTCGCTCGGCATGCGGCAGCGGCTCGGGCTCGCGGCGGCGCTCCTCGGCGATCCGGAGGTGCTGGTGCTCGACGAGCCGGCGAACGGCCTCGACCCGGCCGGGATCCGCTGGCTCCGCGACCTGCTCCGGTCGCTGGCCGCCGAGGGACGGACGATCCTCGTCTCCAGCCACGTGCTGGCCGAGGTCGCGCAGACCGTCGACCGCGTCGTCATCATCCACCGAGGGCGGCTGATCCAGCAAGCGTCGATCGCGGAGGTGCTCGCGGGCGCGCAGGGCGCGACGAGGGTGCGGTCGCCGGATTCTGGTCGGCTGCGCGAGCTGCTCGCGGCGCAGGGGGTCGAGGTCAACGAGGGCGACGGCGTGCTGCTCGCGGAGGTTCCCCCCGAGCAGGTCGGCGAGCTCGCCGCAGCGAACGGCGTCGTCCTCCACGAGCTCACCGTCGAGAGCGCGACGCTCGAGGAGGTCTTCCTCGAGCTGACCGGTGGGGAGACGACCGAGTGACGGCGTCGATCCGCTCCGAGCTGCTGAAGATCCGGACGACGCGCGGGTGGTACGGCTACCTCGCCGTCGTCGTCCTGCTGGCCGGGCTCGCCGCCGCGGGCGACATCGGGTCGTCCGAGGACTTCCGCCGGAGCCTGGTCGAGTTCCAGGTTGGGCTCGTCGACGCCGGCGGCATCGCCGCGCTCCTCGCGATCATCCTCGGGATCACCGTCGTGACGTCCGAGTTCCGCCACGGGACGATCACGCCGACGCTCCTTGCCGCGCCGCTGCGCGAGCGCGTCGTCGGAGCGAAGGCGGTCGCGACGCTGCTCGTCTCACTGGTGTTCACGCTGCTCGCGCTCGTCGTGATCGTGGCGATCGCGCTCGTCTGGCTCTCGATCATCGACGCCGAGCTGCACTTCACGGACCGGGACGTCCTCGTCCGGACGGCACAGGTGTTCCTGCTCTCGGTGCTGTGGGGCCTCCTCGGCGTCTCGATCGGCACGATCGTGCAGAGCCAGGTCGCCGCGCTCGTCGGGACGCTGATCTGGATCTTCCTCGGCGAGACGCTGCTGATCGGGCTCTTCGGGCTGATCGACGTCGGCGGCGTCGACTTCGAGGGCGCTGCGGACTACCTCCCGTTCCAGGCGCTGGACGCGGCCGACGGGACGACCGACGAGCTCCTCTCCTACTGGAAGGGCGTGGCGGTGTCGCTGGTCTGGATCGCGGCGATCGGGGCCGCCGGCACCGAGCGCATGCGCCGCCGCGACATCACCTGAACCGCGGGCAGTCCGGGGTCCGCGCAGACGTCCGGGTGCAGCAGGAAGCCGAGCTGGCGGACGCCTTCGGCGACTCGCGGCGCGGGGCGGGAGTAGTAGGCGTTCGCGTCGACGGCGACGGTGGGCGCCTCCAGGTCGAGTGAAGCCGCCTCCTTCGCGCCGCGGACGGCATCGAACCCGCACGCCGCGACGACGACGAGCTCCGGCTCGCGCTCCTCGACCTCTTCCCAGGTGACCGTGTAGGAGGGCTCGCCGGTGCGGCCGAGGATGTCCTCGCCGCCGGCGGCCTCGACCATCTCGGGCAGCCAGTGCCCGGCGGCGAACGGCGGGTCGATCCACTCGGCCACGAAGATGCGGCGGCGGGGCTCGGCGGCGACTGCGCGCTTGACCTCGTCGATCGTCCGGCGCATGCGGTCGGCGACCTCGGCTCCGCGTTGGCGCGCTCCGAGTCGCTCGGCAAGCAGCTCGACGGACCCGGCGATCTCCTCGAGCGTCGTTGGGTTGAGCGAGATCACCTCGGCTCCCACCGGGCAGAGCGAGGAGATGTCGTCGCCCGAGACCGCGCAGACCGTGCAGAGGTCCTGCGTCACGATGACGTCGGGTGCGAGCTCGGCGAGGCGCTCCTCGTCCACGGCGTAGAGCGACTGTCCTCCTGCGACGGCGTCGCGGACGGCGCGGTCGATCTGGGCGCTGGACAGGCTTGCCGGGTCGACCCTCGACGCAGTCACGACCGGTACGTCGCGGGCCGCGGGCGGCCAGTCGCACTCCTCGGAGACGCCGACGAGCGAGCCGGCGAGGCCGAGGTCCCCGAGGATCTCGGTTGCGCTCGGGAGCAGGGAGCAGATTCGCATCGGGATCGAATCTAGCTCGGCGCTAGGCTGGCCCCGTGGCTGCGCCGGTCGCCAGGGACGACGAGCTCGAGCTCGAGATCGAGTCGCTCGCCTATGGCGGGAACGGCGTCGCGCGCCTGAACGGCTTCGTGGTCTTCGTGCGGCGTGGGTTGCCCGGCGACCGCGTGCGGGCGCGCGTCACCAAGGTTCAGAGGCGGCATGCCGAGGCCCTCGCCGTGGAGGTGCTCGAGCCGAGCCCAAAACGGGTTGACGCTCCATGCGACCACTATCCCGCCTGCGGTGGCTGCCGCTTCCAGGATCTGGCGTACGAGGCGCAGATCGAGGCGAAAGCGGCACAGGTTCGTGACGCTCTCGTGCGGATCGGCGGCCTTCCGGAGCCGACGCTCGAGCCGATCCTCCCGGCGGCGTCGGTCTTTCGGTACCGGAACAAGCTCGAGTACTCGTTCGCGCCCGGTCCGCGCGGTCCGGTGCTCGGGTTCCACAAGGCCGGGCGCTGGGACGAGGTGATCGACGTCGTCGAGTGCTGGCTGACGACCGACCTCGGGAACCGAGTCCGGGAGTCGGTGCGGGCCTGGGCGCGCGAGAGCGGCCACGCGGCGTACGACCAGGCCGAGGGCACCGGCTTCCTGCGCCACCTCGTGTGCCGCGAAGGGCGGAACAGCGGCCAGATGCTCGTCCAGCTCGTGACGGCGCCAGGCAAGCTCGACGCCGAAGGCTTCGTGGCCGCGCTGCGGCGCTTCCCGGAAGTCCGGTCGATCCACCACTCGGTGAACGACCGGCCGGCCGAGGTGACGAACCTGCCGACGACGCTCCTGTGGGGAGAGGACGCGATCGAGGAGGAGCTGCTCGGGCTGCGGTTCCGGGTGCGCCCGAACGCGTTCCTGCAGACGAACACCGAGATGGCCGAGCGGCTCTACGAGCTCGCGATCGAGGCGGCCGGGCTCACCGGCGAGCAGACGGTCTGGGACCTGTACTGCGGGATCGGGACGATCGGTCTCTCCATGGCCTCGAAGGCCCTGACCGTGTGGGGCGTGGACGTCTCCGAGGAGTCGATCGCCTGCGCGCTCGAGAACGCCGACCTGAACGGGCTCGCGAATGCGGCCTTCTTCGCGGGCGAGGTCGGACAGGCGATCGAGGAGCTGCGCGACCGATCCGGCGATCCGGACGTTGTCGTGGTCGACCCGCCGCGGGCTGGGCTCTCGAGCAAGGCGGTGCGGCGGCTCGGCCGGATCGGCGCGCCGCGGATCGTCTACGTCTCCTGCAATCCGACGACCCTCGCGGGGAACGTCAAGCAGCTTCGAGACGACTGGGGCTACGAGCTGAAGCGCGCGCGGCCGGTCGACATGTTCCCGCACACGCCGCACGTCGAGTGCGTCTCGCTGCTGGAACGGTCGTAGCCCGGGAACTCCCGGGCCGCATCGGACATTCGGGTTCGATGCCGGCGATCACGGATCGGGGACTCTGGCGCCGTGCCGTCGACGGCGACCACGAGGCGTTCGGCGAGCTCTACGAGCGGCATGCCGACGCGATCTACAACTTCTGCTTCCGGCGGACGGCCGACTGGGCGCTCGCGGAGGATCTCACCGCGACGGTGTTCCTCGAGGCGTGGCGGAAGCGCCGGCGCGTGGTGTTCGACGACGACGACGCCGTGCGTCCGTGGCTCTTCGGGGTCGCGAACAACGTCGTGCGGAACGAGAGCCGGAGGCTTCGGCGTCTCGGTCGCGCGCTCGCCGGTCTCGGCGCGCCGAGGCCCGCGCCTGGCGCGGCCGACCGTGCGGAGGACGAGGCACGAATGCGCGAGGTCCTCGCCGCGGTCGGGAGGCTCCCGCGCCGCGAGCAAGACGTGCTCGCAGTCTGCGTGTTCGCGGATCTGACCTACGAGGAGGCGGCAATCGCGCTGGGCATCCCCATCGGGACCGTCCGTTCCCGGCTCGCCCGGGCCCGGAACCGGCTCGGGGAACTTTCACCGGAGAGAGGACATGAGAGGGCAAATGACGCTTCCAGCCTTCCGCGAGCTTCCGGCTGAGACGCGGGCCGCCCAGCGGGCCGGGTTGCTCGCCTCGATGTCTCGCGGGCAACGGAGGCATCTTGCGCTCGCATTGGTTGCCGGAATTGCCGTGTTGCTCGCCGGTCCGACGCTGGCGATCGAGCGGGGGCTAGTCGACTTCAGCTCCGGCGAGCCCGCACCGGAGCCGATCCAACTCGACTTCGAGTCTCTCCGCGCACACAGCAGGGAAGCGCATGAGATCACGGGCGCACCGAAGATCACGCCAGTTGGCCAGGCCCGTGAGGTCATGCGTGTCTCGATCGACGGCGAAAGCCGGCCCATCTGGGTCGTGCCAACCGCCGAGGGAGGCTTCTGCATGCGCATGCACTTCATGGGAACGTGTCGCATCCCGGGTCACAGCGACGGCGTCCCCTTCGGTGGCGGCGGCCTCAACAATCCGGGCGGCGAGGGTTGGTCAGTTCTCGCCGGACTCGTGCTCGACCCGCGAGTCGAGGAGGTCGTGCTCGTCTATCAAGACGGCGAGCGCGCGGTGCTCCCGTATGTCTGGGTGTCGCCGCCGATCGACGCCGGCTTCTATGCCTACGAGGTGCCCGACGAGCACCGTGAGCGGGGTCGTCTCACGGCTGTTGTGCTGGGGCTGGACGAGGAAGGCGCCCCCGCCCAGACGCAGTGCCTTCCGCTTTCGCCTGAGGCGTCGGAGCAGAGCGTCCCGGACGTGCGGGAGCTGTGTCCGCCGCGTCCTAGGCGCGACGAAGGCGTTCGTAGATCGACCACGCCGTAACCAGCGTCCAGACGCCCTCCAGCAGGAAGAACCCCCACTGCCGCTCGTGCCAGGCGAGCACCGTCAGGACGCCGGCGCCGACGAGGTTCAGCCAGAGGTACCACCACGAGTGCGGATCGAGCACGCGGAACTGGGCGAGCACGAAGGCGATCAGGATCAGCAGCGCGCCGGCGACCTGGACGACCTGGTCCATCAGGCCGGGCCCTCCGCCGGCTCACGCCGCTCGCGACGCCACCGCTGGAACTCGCGCCAGAGGAGGTCCGCGTTGGGGATCAGGAAGCCGAGCGCGAGCCCGGGCAGCGCCGGCAGGCCCGCCGACTCCCACACGACCCCGATCACCAGCGTGACCCCGAGCGACAGTACGAGCGCGACGAAGGTCCACCAGACCCGCAGCCTCCAGCGCGCCGCCGCCGCGAGGAAGAGCGCGAAGAAGAGGATGTCCGGCGGTCCGAGGAGCGCGGCGCTCGGCTCGCCCGGGTGCGGGAACTCGAAGGCGATCCGGTCGAAGATGCTCGGCTTCTCCTCCACGATGTGGCCCGTCGGGCCGCGCCAGACGGACACCGCGTCGATCCACGGGATGAGCAGCGCCACCAGCGCCACCCAGAGGACGCTCTCGAAGTACTCGAGGAACCAGAAGCCGATCGTGGTCATGAGCGCGAGCTTCGCGAAGCTCGAGAGCGACTCCAGCTCCGCGAGCTCCAGCAGCACGACGAGCACGAGGAGCGCCAGGGCGAGCAGCATCAACCCGTGCGACTCGCGGAACGGGAGGACGAGGTAGACGAGCGCGAAGACCGCCGGGATCAGGCAGAGCGCGAGGAACGCGATGTCCCACCACTTCGAGAGGTCGACGACGTGCTCGTGGGCCGCGTAGTACGCGCCGAGCGCGACCCCGAGGACGGCGAAGGCGACGACCCGTCGGGTCGCGTGCCGGCGGCTCAGTAGGGCGGCAGCTCTGCCCACCAGGGGCCGAGCGTCTTCAGCGCTCGCCAAAAACGTGTCTTCGCCGCCTGCTCGTCGAGCGAGGCGTCGATGTCGGGGACGTAGAGGGCCTCGATCGTCGGCGTCCACTGCTGGAGCTCGCCGGGCTTCGCCTCGAGCTCCGTCGAGAGTGGGAACCCGAGCTCGTTGAGGAATGCCAGCGCGTCCTCGCCCATCACGACCACGAGCTTCGGCTGGACGGTGTGGAGCTCCCGCAGGAGCCAGCCTGCGGCCTGCTCCTCGTCGCCGCCGTCGAACTTGAAGCAGTTCGTGCCGTAGACCGCGAGCGGATCGACGTGGAGCCGCTGGAGCGACTTGACGAGCGCCTGGCCGGCGCGGCCGAAGAACGCGACACCCTCCTGGATCTCGGAGTGCTGCGGGCGGAACTTGAGGAGGAAGATGTCGGCGAGCGGATGCCCCGAGCCGATCGCCGGAACACGGCCTTCGCCGGCTCGCCGGATCTCGTCACCGAGCTCGTTCGTCTCGGTGATCGCCTTCTGCAGGTAGCGCTCTTGGATCTCGTCGGTCACGGGCACGGCAGGCACCGTTCAGGTTCTTCCCTCCAGGACCCTTTCCTTGACCTGGGCGGTCCACTTGAGCGCCTGGAGGTAGGCGAGCGACCGCGGCCGGCGCAGGATCTCCGCGGTCCGCAGACTGGCGAGGAACTCGTCCTTGTCGCGGAACGCCCGCATCCGCAGGCCTCCGGTCCCGACCCCCTGGAGGACGTGCGCGTCCGAGCCGGCGCCCATCGTCAGGTTGTACTTCCGGGCGAAGCGCAGCGCCTCGTCGTTGTACTGCTCGAACAGAAGGCGCGCGTTGTAGACCTCGAACACGTCGATGTCGGACAGGTGGCGCTGGATCGTCTGCGCATTCGGGATCGAGTGCATGCGGTCGAAGGGGTGGGGGAGATAGACGAGCCCGCCCTGCTCCTTGATCGCGGCCACCGTGTCCGCGAAGGACATCCCGCGCGGGATCTCCCGCTCGAGGAACAGGCCGATCACCTCTCCCTGTCCGTCCGTCTTCACCTCCTCGCCCGGGATGACGACGAGGCCGGTGCCGCGCGCCGCCTCGACGGTGGCCAGCGCCCCGCCGAACACGTTGTGGTCGGTGACGGCGATCGCGCCGAGGCCCTCGGCGACCGCATGCGCGACGAGCTCCTCCGGCTCGACCTGGCAGTCGCTGGACCACGAGGTATGCATGTGGAGGTCGACGTCGATCCACTCGCGCGCGGCCAGCGGCTCAGCGGCCCCAGCGGTCCGCCGGCGGCCCGCGAGCGACCGGTAGAGCCCGTCCAGCTCGCGGCCCAGCTCGGCGAAGCTCTGGCTCTCGACGGCGCGGCGACCCGCGGCCGCGCTCTCGCCGCAGAGCTCCGGGCTCTCGGCGAAGCGCGCCACCGCCGCTGCTGCGAGGGCCGGCTGCTCCAGGACGCCGGGCGGCCACGCCACGGCCGCGCCGGCGGCCTGCGCCTCGAGCCGCACGCGCCGCATCCCGCCCAGCGCCGGCACGAAGATCGGCGCCTCGTTGAGGATCGGCGCCCTCGCCTCACCGGATCGCGCCGTCCGGACGCGCACGCGGCCCCGCAGCGCCGCCGGGATCGACGGGCGGCCCGACAGGGACTTCGTGCGGAGCAGCGTCAGCTCCCAGCCCGGCAGCTCCTTCATGATCGAGAGCAGCGCCCGCGTGAGCAGGCGCTCGCCGGGGCGCCACTCGCAGACGACGACATCGCGCTTCTCGAGGGGATGGAAGAGCTCGGTGTCGATCCCGAGGGGCGTGACGCGGTAGTCACCCGGAAAGCGGACGGCGGCGGCGGCGGCCGTCTCCTCCGAGGTCGCGAGCAGCGCGTCGATCCGCGACAGCAGCCGGCTGCGCTGGGTCTTGCCCGGCGGGTAGGCCAGCCGCTCCGGCGAGAAGAAGGTGGCGACCGCGAGCGCCCGGCTGTCGCGGAGCGCCACGTACGAGAGGCTCGGGAGGCCGGGCTCGAAGCCGTGGACGACGTCGTACCCGCCGCGGGAGAGCGCGAGCGAGAGGTTCGCGCGGACGCCGACCGGCAGCCCGATCCGGCTCCGGCGCGAGATCGGGACGGCGGGCCCGACGGCGATCACGTCGCCGCCCGCGCCGTCCTCGAGCGCCCGCCGCCCGGCGATCAGGTCCGACGCGCGCCCCGAAGGGGCGAGCACGGTGACCTCGTTGCCGAGGCGCCGGAGCTCCGCCGCCGCGCCGGCGACGTGCTCGTTGACGTCATGGGGCTGCGACCAGGAGAACGGCGTGACCAAGCAGATCCGGAGACCCACGGCTTCGAGTCTAGTTCGGGCCTCCCGTTACGTCGTGAAACCTGCGTGTTTCTCGTCTTGACACGCGGCGGGGTCGCACGGTTAATACCGCGTCGTCTTCTTTCGACCCTGGGGGGAGGGTATGGCCAGGCATTCTCTTGGCGGCCGAGCCGGCGCGTTCAGACGCCTGCTCGCAGCCGCCGCACTCGTCCTGGTCGCCGCCGCACTCCCGTCCGCCGGTCTGGCGGTCGGTGACGTGCGGGACGACCACCATGCGACCAAGCACGACTTCGACCTTCGGAGCGGCAAGCTCGCTCCGACCGGCGCCCAGCGGGCGATCGTCCGCCGGCTGGGGGCAGCGGCGACCTGGAACAGCTTCGGGACGCCCAGCACGCTCATCAGACACCGCGGCTCGCTCGGACGCGTTCACGGCCGGACGGCACAGACGGCCGCGCGGAGCTGGCTCGGCGCGCATCGCGCGCTCTTCCGCCTCCGATCGGCATCGGCGCTCAGGGCCGTCGCCGTCGCGCCGCTCGGGCGCGCGGGCCGGGCGGTGACCTTCCGCCAGCGCGCCGGCTCGGCGCCGCTGCTGGACGGTGGCCTCGTGACGGTGGCGCTCCGGCGGGCTGCGGCGCGCTCGTGGCGCGTCGTCTTCGTCTCCTCGTCCCTGGCCGGCACGCAGCGCGTGTCGTCCGGACGCCGGCTCACCGCCACCGAGGCGTGGCGGGTGGCCGCGCGCAGTGTCGGGCACGACGTCGGGAGCGTCGGAACGCCCCGCGCGGCCGGCAACGGCTGGAGCTTCATGCGGGCCGGCGGGCTCTCGGGCCTGCAGAGCGTCCGGGCCGGCCTGCTGCCGACCCCGCGCACCGGGTTGCTCCCGGCATACGAGACCGTGGTCTACGACGAGGTCGCCGGCGACCTCGAGAGCTACCGGATGATCGTCGACGCGCGGAGCGCACGGATCCTGCTCCGCCAGAGCACCGTCGACCACGCGGTCGACAACCCCGCGTGGAAAGTCTTCCCTGCGTATCCGCGGGTCGGCCTGAACGGCTTCCCGTG
This sequence comes from Gaiellaceae bacterium, assembly GCA_036554945.1. Taxonomy (GTDB): domain Bacteria; phylum Actinomycetota; class Thermoleophilia; order Gaiellales; family Gaiellaceae; genus JACDAN01. The sequence goes on from DATBMH010000070.1 coordinate 31,253, forward strand.
GAACAACTCGAGCAGCGACATCCGGGACGTCTGGTGCTGGACGCCGGGACCGGCGTGCGAGCTCTCCGTCTCGAGCGGCTCGCCGCACCCGACCGTCCCGTGGGACACGATCCCGCCGGCCGGGACTCCGACGTTCACCACGACCGGCAACAACAACATCGCGCAGGAGCGGTGGGGCAACCCGCCGGGCACACCGGGGCCGGTCCCCACGTATCAGCCGACGAGCCCGACGCGGGACTACGTGTATCCGTGGACGAACGTCTGGTTCACCTCCAGGTGCGACCCGACGAACTTCGTCCGGGGCAGCGGCAACGACATCGACGCCGCGACCGCGAACCTCTTCGCGATGCACAACCGGATGCACGACTGGACGTTCCACCTCGGCTTCGACGAGGAGCACTGGAACGCCCAGACGGCCCCGGGCGGCCTCACGCGGCAGCCGTGGAACCCGGCCGGCATGCCGACGCTCCACGGCGACCCGCTGACCGGCAACGCGCAGGCCGCGGCGATCAGCGGCGGCTTCCCGACCTACTCCGGCCGCGACAACGCCAACATGGGCACCCAGCCTGACGGCCGGAGCTCGACGACGAACATGTTCGTGTGGCAGTCGCTCGCAGGCGCCTTCTACGCGCCGTGCGTCGACGGCGATTACGACATGTCGGTGATCGGCCACGAGTTCGGCCACATGGTCGAGAACCGGATGATCGGCAAGGGGAACCGGCGGCAGGACCATCACGCGGGCGCCATGGGCGAGTCGTTCGGCGACCTCAACGGCATGGAGTACCTGAACGAGTACGACTTCGTGCCCGTCTCGCACGAGAGCCCGTACGCGGTCGGCCCGTACGTCACGTCGAACCCGTACCGGGGGATCCGGAACTACGGGATGAACCTCCCGTTCGCCGGAGACGCACCCAGCCCCGGCGAGTACCCGAAGGCGTCCGGGCTCAACTTCGGCGACATCGGCTACGACTTCGTCGGCGCCCAGGTGCACGCCGACGGCGAGATCTGGAGCGCGACGAACTTCGACATCCGCCGCCTCCTGCTCGCGAAGTACGGCAGCGGGAGCCGCACCAGGCAGGTGGAGTGCGCCGACGGCAAGCGGCCGCCGGAGCAGTGCCCGGGCAACCGGCGCTGGATCGCCCTCTACTACGACGCGATGGTGCTGATGCCGGTGGCGCCGTCGATGCTGGACGCCCGCAACGCGGTCCTCGCGGCCGACATGGCGCGGTTCGGCGGAGCCAACCAGGATCTCCTCTGGTATGCCTTCGCGACCCGCGGCTTCGGTGAGTCGGCGTTCGCGGTCGACGGCGACGACGTCCAGCCGAGGCCGGCGTTCGACTCGCCGCGCCAGCGCGAGGCGACCGTCCGGTTCCGCGCCGTGGCCCGGGACGAGAAGAACGCGCCGGTGAACGCGACCGTGTACGTGGGCCACTACCAGGCGCGCGTGTCGCCGATCGCGGACACCGATCCCGCGACCGGGCCGGCCGACGGCTCGATGGCGACCGACGCGAGCAACCTCGACAACAGGGCCTCGTTCACGCCGCGGCTCTACGAGTTCACGGCCACCGCCCCGGGGTATGGGTTCGTCCGCTTCCGGACGTTCTTCTTCCCGGGTGAGTCGAGGACGATCGAGCTCCAGTTCGCGACGAACTGGGCCTCACGCTTCCAGGGCGCGGTCGCCACGGGCGACGGCGTCCGGCAGGCGGACCTCATCGACGACAGCGAGCGGACGAACTGGCACTCGGGCGGCGCTCCCGTCCGCGGCCGCCAGGTCACCGTCCAGCTCGGCGGTGGGGCCCACAAGCTCGACCGGGCAGCGGTGAGCGCGTACCTGACGCTCGACAACGAGGGCGATCCGGAGATGCCCCCGAACCCGCCGACGCCGGGCACGCAGAACCGCTTCACTGCGCTGAAGGCGTTCGAGCTGTGGGGCTGCTCGTCGGACTGCGCCGGGTCGGGTAGCTGGAAGCTGGTCTACCGCAGCGCGCCGGACTTCTTCCCGACCGACCCGCCGCGGCCGGTCGCCCCGGAGCTCCTGCTCCGCGGCTTCGACCTGAAGGGGAGTCACCGGAGCAGCCGGTTCACCCACGTGCGGCTCGTCGTGCTGGACAACCAGTGCACGGGGACGACCGCGTTCCAGGGTGACCAGGACAACGATCCCGGCATGAACGCGGACTGCGTGACCGGGTCGCCGCCGAACTTCGTCCCGCGCGGCAACGACGTGCGGGCGTCGGAGCTCCAGCTCTACTCGAGCGACCACCGCGTCAAGGGTGCGTCGCTGGTTCGGGACCGCTAGCAGTCGAAAGGGCAGGGAGGGCCGGCGCCGCCGGCCCTCCCTCGCTCTGAGTGCTACGCGGTCGCCTTGGCCTGCGCCGTCTTGCGGGCGTGCTGCTTGATGAACGCCTCGACGCCGTCGTACGCGTCGTCGTCGTCGATCTGCTTCGGCGGCGACTTCATCAGGTAGGCGCTCGGCGCCTCCAGCGCCCCGCCGATGCCGTTGTTCAGCGCCAGCTTCGCGAGCCGGACGGCGTCGATGACGATGCCGGCCGAGTTCGGCGAGTCCCACACCTCGAGCTTGAGCTCGACGTTGAGCGGGACGTTCCCGAAGCTCGAGCCCTCCATCCGGATGTAGGCCCACTTGCGGTCGGTCAGCCAGGGCACGTAGTCGGACGGGCCGACGTGGACGTTCTCCGCGCCCATGTCGTACTCGAGCACCGAGGTCACGGCGTTCGTCTTCGAGATCTTCTTGGACTCCAGGCGCTCCCGCTCGAGCATGTTCAGGAAGTCCGAGTTCCCGCCGACGTTCAGCTGCATCGTCCGGTCGAGCTTGACCCCGCGGTCGCGGAAGATCTGGGTCAGCGCGCGGTGCGTGATCGTCGCGCCGACCTGCGACTTGATGTCGTCGCCGATGATCGGCAGGCCGCGGTCCTCGAAGCGCTTGCGGAAGTAGCCGCCCTTCGCGATGAACACCGGCATGCAGTTCACCATGGCGCAGCCCGCGTTGAGGATCTGCTCGCTGTACCACTTCGTCGCCTCCTCGGAGCCGACCGGGAGGTAGTTGACGACGACGTCGGTGCCGGTCTCCTGGAGGATCCGCACGACGTCGTCGGTGTCGCCCGGCGCCTTGTCGACGACGGCGGACAGGTACTTGCCGAGCCCGTCGTGCGTCATCCCGCGCGAGACCTTGATCCCCGTCTTCGGCACGTCGGCGAACTTGTACGTGTCGTTCGGGTGCGCCCAGATCGCGTCGGCGAGATCCTTGCCGACCTTCGCCGTCGTGACGTCGAACGCCGCCGTGAACTCGATGTCGCGGACGTGGTAGCCGCCGAGGTCGACGTGCATCAGGCCGGGGACGAACTCGTCGGCGGGGGCGTCCTTGTAGTACTCGACTCCCTGCAGGAGGGAGTTCGCGCAGTTGCCGACGCCGATGATCGCGACGCGGACCTTGTCCTCGCTGCGCGGCGTCTTGCCGTTGGTTGAAGCCACTGGTCGGGTGCTCCTCTCTCCGGCCGGAGCGGACAGTCCCTCGGCCAGGATCTCGTTGATGAACTCGTTGGTGTTGGTGCCGCGGTCGGCGGCGCGCTGCTGCAGCAGCTCCTTGAGCGCGGCCGGCATCCGGAGCAGGACGTCGCCCTCGCCCTTCGGCGGCGTGCCTCTGCGGCCGCTCGGCTCAAAGGGGACGGCGAAGCGCGACGCGAGGATCCCCACGGCGACGTCGTTGAGGTTGCTCCCGCGCTCGGCGACCTCCGCCGCCAGTCGCTGCTTCAGCTCGCCCGGCATCCGGACGAGCACGTCCTTCCTGCTAGCACTCAAGTGCTAGCAAGCTTACCTCAGGAGGGCTTCAGCTGCCGCCGGACTGCGAGGATTCGCTGGGCGACCGTGATCCAGGCGGTGACGTTCAGCAGGTAGACGGCCCAGGGGAGCAGGCCCCACGGCGCGAGGAAGAGGCCCGAGACGATCACGAAGACGCGCTCCGCCCGGCTCCCGAGCCCGACGTCGCCCTTCAGTCCGAGCCCTTCGGCCTTGGCGCGCGTGTAGCTGACGAGGAACGACGCCGTCATCGCCGCGAAGGCGGCGGCGAGCGCGATCTCGTTCCCGTCCCGCGCGAAGACCAGCGCGATCGCGCCGAGCATGGCCGCCTCGCCGACGCGGTCCATCGTCGAGTCGAGGAAGGCCCCGAACGGCGTCCCTCTGCCGCTCTGCCGCGCCAGCGCGCCGTCGAGGACGTCCAGCAGCGAGCCGGCCCAGAACAGGAACGCGCCCGCCCAGAACCAGAGCAGCTCGTTGCGGTACTCGAAGTAGACGGCGACCGCGCCGAGGACGCAGACCGTGATGCCGAGAGCGGTCAGCGCGTCGGGGGTGATGCGCGTCCGGGAGAGCCCGCCGATCGAGCGCGACGCCAGTCGCCTGACGCCCGTCGTGTACCCCTCCTTGACCCGGAGGAGCCCGCTCTCGCGCGCCACTAGACCCTGATGCGGAACGCGGGCGAGAGGAAGCGCCAGGTCTCGCGCCAGTAGACGATCGCGGCTGCGACCGCCGCGACCAGCACGCCGGCTGCGATGTCGAGCCAGAAGTGGTTCCCGGTCGCCATGACCGAGATCCAGACCCAGACGGGCCAGGCGAGCCAGATCGCCTTCATGACCCACGACTTGACGAAGAACGCGAGCGCGATGCCGACGATCAGCGCGTCAGCCGAGTGGAGGCTCGGCATCGCCGCGTACGGGTTCGACGCGAGCTGGACGAAGCTCGAGCCGTGGTTCGGCGAGCCCAGCACTGCGAGGGTGTCCGAGAAGCCGAACTCGGGGAGCATCCGCGGCGGCGCCGTCGGGATCAGGACGTAGCCGACGAGGCCGATCACGTTCGCCAGCATCAGGACGTTCCGGAAGCGCGTGAACGAGCCGTGCCGGCGCAGGTAGACCCAGAGCAGCGCGACCCCGACCACCGCGAACTGCGAGAGCCAGTACGTCCACTGCATCGTCACGGCCAGCGAGCGCGAGGACTCGGCCCAGCTCTGGAGGGAGAGCTCCCAGAGCCCGGTGGCCCGCCGCTCGAAGTCGATGATCCCGCGCGCGTTGTCGAACGCGGCGCTGTCGCTGCGGTCGGCGACCCCGCGCGCGATCTGGTACGCGAAGACGAATCCGAACCAGATGAGCACCTGGCGGAAGAGATCCAGCCATCCGCGTGGTAGCTGACGGCTGACGGCTGCGGCGGCGGCGGTCAAACAATGAACTTTACAGTGGCCCGCGGAGGCTACGAGCGAGCGCGGAATGACCGAGTTCTCACACCAGGCGATCCGCCAGAGCGGCTACCTCCGCGACGGCTTCGCCGACCACTACGACGCGTTTCGGCCGCGACCGCCCACCGTGCTCCTGGAGGCACTCGCGCGCTACGCGGGCGGCCCGCCGCTGCGCGTCGTCGTCGACCTGGGAAGCGGCACCGGTCTTTCCACGAGACCATGGGCGGGCCTTGCCGCCGAGGTCGTCGGGATCGAGCCGAACCCGGCGATGCGCGAGGTCGCGGAGTCGCGGGCGGCCGAGGAGAACGTCCGCTACGTCGATGCCTTCGCGAGCGACACGGAGCTGGACGACGAGAGCGTCGACCTCGTCACCTGCTCGCAGTCCTTCCACTGGATGGACCGGCCGCTCGTGCTGGCCGAAGCGGCACGCATCCTCAGGCCGGGGGGCATCTTCGCGGCCTACGACTACGACTACCCGGCGCTGATCCATCCGGAGGTGGACGCCGCGTTCGTCGAGCACACCCGGCTCCGCGCGCACTGGCGCAACGAGCACAGGGTCGAAGCCGGCTGGACGCGCACGCCGAAGACCGGTCACCTGGAGGCGATCCGCGAGAGCGGGCACTTCCGGTTCGCGCGCGAGTTCGTCGTCCACGACGAGCTCGCGGCGGACGCGGACGAGATCGTCGGCTTCGCAAGAAGCCTCGGCCTCGTACCCGAGCTGATCGCGCTGGGCGTCTCGGAGGCGGACCTCGGGCTGACCGCGTTGGAGGAGACGACCCGGCGAGTGGTCGGCGACCGCCGCGTGCCGCTCGTCTTCGGCTATCGGGCCCGGCTGGGCGTCCGCTAGCCGCCGATCTGCGACATGGAGCGCGACGCGCGCACGAAGCCCGCGTCGTTGATCTTGTGCTTGAGCTCCTTGTGCCGGACGGCCCACCGGAGCAGCCCCGCGAGCTCGTCGTCCGAGGCGCCCTCCCGGAGCGGCGTCTTCAGGTCCCACTCGCGGCGGGAGAAGAGGCAGGTTCGCAGCTGGCCGTCGGCCGTCAGGCGGATCCGGTCACAGCTCGAGCAGAACGGCTCCGAGACCGGGTTCACGAAGCCGATCTCGCCGGCGCCGTCGGCGAACCGGAACCGCCGCGCGGTCGACGAGGCCTTCGCGGGGATTTCGACGAGCGGCCAGCGCTCCTCGATCAGCGCCCGGATCTCGCCGCCGGTGAGGACGTCGTCCGCGTCCCACCGCTCGTCGGCGTCGAGCGGCATGAACTCGATGAACCGCACGACGTAGGGCTTCCGGCGGGCCAGCTCCGCCAGCGCCGGCACCTCTTCCTCGGTGAAGCCGCGGATCGCGACGCAGTTGACCTTGATCGGCCCCAGCTCCGGGTACCGCTCGGCCGCCTCGAGCCCCGCGAGCACACGGTCGAGGGCGTCGCGCCGCGTGATCTCCGCGAAGCGGACGTGCGAGAGGGAGTCGAGCGAGACGTTGAGGCGCCGCAGCCCGGCGTCGACGAGCGGGCCCGCGAACCGGTCCAGCAGGACGCCGTTCGTCGTCAGCGAGAGGTCGTTCACGCCCGGGATCTCCGAGAGCTGCGAGACCAGCACGGGCAGGTCGCGCCGCACGAGCGGCTCGCCGCCGGTGAGGCGCACCTCCTCGACGCCCATCGCCGCGAGCACCCGGACGATCCTCGAGATCTCCTCGAACGTGAGGATCTCGGCCCGGCCGAGCCACTCCAGCCCCTCGGCGGGCATGCAGTAGCTGCAGCGGAAGTTGCACTTGTCCGTGACGGACACGCGCAGGCTCTTGATCTCGCGTCCCCAGCCGTCGGTGAGCGGATCCATACGAAAACCAGCTTATCCCGTGGTTTAGGGGCGGCCGCCGGGAGAAAGACCGCACCCACAAGCTCCCGAGACTGGAGGGGTCATGACGAATCGCGATCAGGTCGAAGGCGAAGTCAGAGAGCAGGTCGGCAAGGCCACCGACGACGAGTCGATGGAGAAGGAGGGCCAGGCGCAGGAGGCCTGGGGCGACGTGAAGGAGAAGGCCGGCGACGTCGAGGACGAGGTCCGCGACCGGCTATGAGCGACACAGACCGCGAGAGCGACGGGCCGCGCGAGGACGCGCCGAACCCGACGCAGGAGGCGATCGACGAGGAAGGCCCGAGCGACAAGCCGGTCGACGTGGGCGGCTGGGAGGACAACGAGCCGAGCACGCACGCCGGCGAGGGCGGCCAGGACAGCGACGTCGCCTGAGAACCATGCGTGACGCACAGGGCGCGATGCGGTAGCGTCGCGCCCTTGTCGTTCTCGGACTGGCTGCTGTTCCTCCATGTGGCCGCGGCGTTCGCGCTCGTCGCTGCGCTGACCGTCTTCTGGTTCGTCGCCGTCACCGCGCGAAACGTCGATCGCCCGGTCGACTCGCTCCGCTTCTTCCGCATCGCGAGGCCGGCCAACGTGCTCGTCGTCGTCGGGACGATGGGCACGCTGATCTTCGGCATCTGGCTCGCGATCGACCTCGACGCCTACCAGGTCTGGGACGGCTGGGTGCTCGCGGCGATCGTCCTGTGGGCGATCGCGTCCGCCGCGGGCCAGCGCGGAGGGATCGTCTACGCGCAGGCGGCGAAGCTCGCGGGCGAGCTCGCGTCGCAGGGGAGGGGCGAGGAGCCGAGCGGCGAGCTCAAGGCCTTGCTGCAGGACCGGCGCGCCATGTGGCTCAACGTCGTCTCGTCCGCCCTGGTGCTCGCGATCCTCGTCGTGATGATCTACAAGCCCGGCGCATGAGCGCGTTCGCCGTGATCCGGCCGGACGACTGGAACTTCCCGCTGCTCCTGCACGTCCTCGGCGCGACGGTGCTCGTCGGCGGTCTCGTCGCCGCGGTCACGGCGCTGCTCCTGGGCTGGCGGCGCGACTCGGCGTTCTACACGCGCCTGGGCTTCTGGGCGCTGCTCGCCGTCGCCTTCCCGGCCTGGTGGGCGATGCGGATCGGCGGCCAGTGGATCTACTCGAAGGAGGGCTTCGACGAGCTGGAGACCGAGCCGGGCTGGCTCGGCGTCGGCTTCATCACGGCCGAGCTCGGCGGGCTCATCCTGCTGATCACGATCGTCCTCACCGGGATCGGCATGCGCCGGCTGCGCAACCGGCCGGACTCGACGAGCGTGCTCACGCGGATCGGCGGCGTGCTGGCGTCGCTGATCCTGCTCGCCTACGTCGTCGCGGTGTGGGCGATGTCCGCCAAGCCGGATTGAGGAGGGTTTGGCGCGATAGCGGCTGAGCCGCAGGGCCGCGCTGCTCGTCCCGAGGACGGCGTCCTCAGTCGCGTCCGTATCTCATCGATACGAACGCTGCCTGCGTCCTTGCCTCGGAACGATCATCGCGCCCCTGCGACGAGCGCCATCACGCCAAACCCTCCTACTAGCCTTCCCGCGTGGCGACGGCCGCGCTGATCCTCGTGACCGCGGTCTGGGGCGTCACGTTCGTCCAGGTCAAGGACGCGGTCGCGCTCTACCCGTTCCTCGCCTTCCTCGCCGTCCGGTACCTGATCGCGACCGCCTCGCTCGCGCCCGTCGCGATGACCCGGCTCCGGGGGCTCGGCCGCGAGGGGCTCATCGCCGGGTGCGTCCTCGGCGCGCTGATCGCGCTCGGGATCGGGCTCCAGACCGCGGGCCTCGAGCGGACGACGGTCACGAACACCGGCTTCATCACGGGGCTCTACGTCCTCTTCACGCCGCTGCTCGGCCTCGCGCTCTTCCGGACGGCGATCCCGCGCGAGCTCTGGTACGCGGTCGCCCTCGCGCTGGTCGGGCTCGCCCTGCTCTCCGGCGTGCCGTCCGGGTCCGCGGCCGGCGACCTGCTCGTCCTCGCCAGCGCGGTGGCGCAGGCGCTGCAGATCGTGATGGTCGAGCGCTACGCGAACCGCTTCGACGCGTTCGCGCTCACGTGGGTGGAGGTCGCGTGCGCCGCCGTCCTCTTCCTCGTCGTCGCGACGGCGCTGGGGGACATGTCCGTGCCGCGCGGGGGGACCGTCTGGGCCGCCCTGCTCGTCACCGGGCTCTTCGCCGTCGCCTTCGCGTACGTGATCCAGATCTGGGCGCAGCGCCGCGTCAGCGCCACGCGGATCGCGGTGATCTTCTCCCTCGAGACCGTGTTCGCGGGGTTCTTCGGCTACCTGCTCGCCGGCGACCGGCTCGGCCTGCTCGGCTGGCTCGGGTGCGGGCTGATCTTCGCCGGGATCCTGGTGGCGGAGCCGTTCGCCGCCGCGACGCTCAGGCGGTTGGTCGGACGCCCCGCGCCCGAGCCCGCGCCTCCACTTCCCTGATGAAGGGCGTCTTCAGCTCGGTGTACACGTCGCGCGGGTGGCCCTCCGCGGCGAGCTTCCGCTTGAACTGGTCGTAGCGCCGGCGCTCCTCCGGGTCGGTCCGCAGGGCCTCGCGGAACGTGAGCTGGCGCTCCCAGTGCTCGCCGCCGTGCTTGACGACGTGGACGTTGTGCGTCCCGAGCCGCCGGAAGAAGAGCCGGCCGGGCAGCCCGTACTCCCCGAGGTACTCGTACCCCAGCGCCTCCATCTCGCGGATGTCCGGCTCCGTGATCTCGAGCTCTCGGAGCCCGACGAGGACGTCCACGATCGGCTTGGCGCAGAGGTCCGGCACCGACGTCGAGCCGATGTGCTCGATCCCCACGGCCCGGCCGTCGAAGACCGGCGTGAGCCGCCGGCGCTCCGCTTCGAACACCTCGGCCCACGTGGGGTCGTGGTCGACGAGCTCTACGCGGTCAGAACGTCCACTCACCGTCTTGCTGCACCACCTCGCCGTCGCACTCGATGCGCCCGCCGATCCGGAGGTCCTTGACCATGTCCCAGTGGACGGCGCTGACGTTCTTGCCGCCGATCGTCGGCAGGCCGGCGCCGATGGCGAGGTGGATCGTCCCGTACATCTTCTCGTCGAAAAGCGTGTTCTTCATGTACCGCTGGATCCCCGGGTTGCAGCCGATGCCGTACTCGCCGAGGGTCCGCGCGCCGTCGTCGCGGTCGAGCTTGGCGATCAGCGCCTCCTCGTTGGCCGAGGCCGACGCGTCGACGACCCTGCCGCCCTCGTAGCGCATCCGGACGCCCTCGACGAGGTCGGGCTCCTGGTAGGCGGGGTACTCGAGGAAGCTGACGACGCCCTCGGTCGACTCCTCGACGGGGCTGTAGAAGACCTCGCCGCCGGGCATGTTCGCGTGGCCGTCGTCGACCTCGCCCTCGCGCCCGGCGAGGCTGAAGCGGAGGTCGGTCTCGGCGCCCACGATGCGAACTTCTTCGGCGGCGTCGAAGCGATCCTTGATCCGCTTCATCTTCTCGCCCTCGGCGTCCCAGTCGAGGAGGCAGGCGCCGAAGAGGAAGTCCTCGAACGCCTCGTTCGTCATGCCGGCCTCCTGCGCCAGGGCGGGGCAGGGGAAGCGGCAGGTGACCCACGGGATCTCCATGCGCAGGCGGCGCTGGAGGAAGGCGGCGTGGGCCTTGTTCAGCAGCTCGCGCTTCTCGGTCGGCACGTCGGCGCCGGCGCGCGGGTTCTCCGGCGCGCCGATCAGCATCCACGCGTCCACGTTGTCCCAGACGTGCTGGTCGACCGGGGCGACCTTCTCCACGGTCTCGCTCGGCGCGTCCTTGGCCCACGTCCAGATGAACGGGAGCTGCTCCATCGCGTAGCTGAGCCGGACGATCGGGTACGCGCCCCGGCGCCCGATCAGCCGGACGACCTCCTCCAGCAGCGGCCGTGCGGCCGGCTGGGAGAGCACCATGACCTGCCACCCCGGCTGGACGTCGATCGAGCGCTCGACGAGGAGTCGGGCGTAGTCCTGGACTCGAGAATCCGCCACGGGCAGCGGCATTCAATCAGCTATCAAGCGGCTCCGAGACTTGCTACTATCGCGCTTAGATTTTGTCCACTATCGACACTCATACTCGGAGGCACTGACGAATGGCGAAGACGATCGGCATCGATCTCGGCACGACAAACTCCTGCATGGCGGTGCTGGAGGGCGGTGAGCCGACCGTCATCCCGAACGCCGAGGGAGGGCGCACGACGCCCTCCGTCGTCGCGTTCACGGGCGACGGCGAGCGGCTCGTCGGCCCGCCGGCGAAGCGCCAGCAGGTCACGAACCCGCAGAACACGGTCTTCTCGATCAAGCGCTTCATGGGGCGCAAGCACTCGGAGGTGGACGAGGAGATGACCATCGTCCCCTACGAGGTCGTCGAGGGCCCGAACGGCGACGTACGGGTCAAGGCGGGCGACAAGGAGTACGCGCCGCCGGAGATCTCCGCGATGATCCTCCAGAAGCTGAAGGCCGACGCCGAGGCGTACCTCGGCGAGACGGTCACCGACGCGGTGATCACCGTCCCGGCCTACTTCAACAACGCGCAGCGCGAGGCGACGAAGGACGCCGGCAAGATCGCCGGCCTCAACGTCCTCCGGATCATCAACGAGCCGACCGCCGCGGCCCTGGCCTACGGCCTCGAGAAGGAGGAGGAGGAGACGGTCCTCGTCTTCGACCTCGGCGGCGGGACGTTCGACGTCTCCGTCCTCGAGCTCGCCGAGGGCTTCTTCCAGGTCAAGTCGACCGCGGGCGACAACCACCTCGGCGGCGACAACTTCGACAAGGCGGTCGTCGACTGGATGGTCGCCGAGTTCAAGAAGGACCAGGGGATCGACCTCGCTGCCGACAAGATGGCGCTCCAGCGGCTCTACGAGGCCGCGGAGAAGGCGAAGATCGAGCTCTCGTCGACGATGACGACGCAGATCAACCTGCCGTTCATCACGGCGACGCAGGACGGTCCGAAGCACCTCGACCTGCAGCTCACCCGCGCCAAGCTGAACGAGCTGACCGCCGACCTGCTCGAGCGGACCGTCGGGCCGACGAAGCAGGCGCTCGCCGATGCCGGCCTCGAGGCAGGCGACGTCAAGGACGTGATCCTCGTCGGCGGCATGACGCGCATGCCGGCGGTCGCCGAGAAGGTCAAGGAGCTGACCGGGAAGGACCCCCACAAGGGCGTGAACCCGGACGAGGTCGTCGCCGTCGGCGCGGCCATCCAGGGCGGCGTCCTCAAGGGCGAGGTCAAGGACATCCTCCTGCTCGACGTCACGCCGCTGTCGCTCGGCATCGAGACGAAGGGCGGGGTCTTCACGCGGCTGATCGAGCGCAACACCACGATCCCGACGCGGAAAGCCGAGACGTTCACGACCGCCGAGGACAACCAGCCCTCGGTCGAGGTGCACGTCCTGCAGGGCGAGTCGGAGATGGCGCTCTACAACAAGACGCTCGGCAAGTTCCAGCTCGTCGGCATCCCGCCGGCGATGCGGGGCATGCCGCAGATCGAGGTCGCGTTCGACATCGACGCGAACGGAATCATCAACGTCTCCGCCAAGGACCTCGGGACCGGCAACGAGCAGCAGATCCGGATCGAGGGCGGCTCGGGCCTCAAGGAGGACGAGGTCCAGCAGATGATCCGCGACGCCGAGGCG
>DATBMH010000075.1:0-5921 GCA_036554945.1 Gaiellaceae bacterium
GAGATCGAATCGGAATGACGCTTCGCCGACGCGGCCTCGCGCCGTCCAGGGCGCCGCGGCGGCACAAGCTTTCATTTCGGTTCGGTCTCTTCGTGGGGGTCGAACATGCTTCGCCGCGTGCGCCCGCCGGGGCGGCAAAGGCCCAGGCGGGCGCGGGGAAGCTCGGACGCCAAGGGCTCCAGCACCTCGGCCAGCTCCGCGGCGTAGGGGCGGTTTCCGGGCTTCTTCTCCAGGCACGAGAGGATTGCCTCCGCCGCCGCGTCGGGCACCTCTCCAGGCAACGGCCCGGGTTCTGCGGCGAGCTGCGGCCAGCGCTGCTCAGGCGATGCGGCGTCTGTGGAGGGCGGCGGAAAGGGCCGCGAGCGGGCGAGCGCCTCGTAGAGGGTGACGCCGAGGCCCCAGACGTCGCTTGGCGGTCCGATCTCGTGGAAGCGCTCGGGCAGGCACTGCTCGGGCGCCATGTAGGCGTCCGTTCCCGTCGGCTTCGCGAGCGTCGCGACCTGGTCGAGGCGCGTGGCCACGCTCAGGTCGATGAGGCGCGGAGGAGCGGACATGAGCACGTTTCGCGGTTTCACGTCGAGGTGGACGATTCCCCTCGAGCTCATGTAGTGGAGGGCGGAGCAGAGCTGGAGCGCGAGGGGCAGGAGCTGCTCGAGGATCACTCCGTACCTGCGAATCAGCGTCGAGAGGCGCGGGCCGTCGAGGAACTCGAGCACGAGGTGGGGGCGGTCGCCGGCGAGGACCGCGTCAAGAGAGCGGACGAGCACGGGATGCTGGAGCGAGGTGAGCGCCTCTGCCTCCCGCGCGAGCGCGGCCCGGCTTCCGGGATCGTCGATCTTGCTAGGCCTCAGGAGCTTGACGGTGACAAGGGTTAGGAGTGAATCGTCCCAGGCGAGGTAGGCCTCGTGGCGGTGACCGCCGCCGAGGCGCTCGACGGCGTGGCGACCGACCACGATCTCCTCGCCCTCGGCAAAGCACCAGGAATGATGGGCTTCCAACTCGCCTCCCAAGGTCGACAGCGGGGCACGACGCGCGCCAGGCTACGGATGGGAGGTGAGCCGAGCATGAGATCGGCATGAGACTCTTCTCATGATTGCTCGTGCCGTGAAGCTCATGAGAGAATTCTCATCTTCATCTCATGTTCAGCTCAGGCATGCTGGAGAGCATCCTCTGGATGAAGCGCCTCGCCGCTGTCGCCCTTTTCGCCGCCGTCGCAGTCGCGGTCGCCCTGCTCTCCGGGCAGATCATGGGCGCCTCGCCCTCGACGTCGATCGCCCCGATCACGGTCGAGCGTGCCAGCCTGGAACGATCGCAGAACGAGCGCGCGCGAGCGGCGCGCAAGAAGCAGGAGAGGGAGGATGCAAAGCGGCGGAAGAGGATCGACGAGGCCTCAGCCGAGAGCGAGACCGTCAGCCCGACGCCGCTCCCGGCCGGGGATGACGACGACGTGGACGACGAGGAGGAAGAGGACGACGCCGAGCCCGACAGCGACGATGGCGTCAACGACGACTGAGGCGGCCGCGACGAGCCCTGAGCCGTTCGAAGAAGTCGGCAAGGCGCGCCACCGCAGATATCCCTTCTCGAGTCTGCGGACGCGCATCCTCGTCGCGCACGTCGGGCTGCTCGCGCTCGCAACCCTCGCATCCGTCCTGATTGCGCGCCAGGTCTTGATCAGGAGCCTCGACGAGCGCATCGACCGCGAGCTCACCCAGGAAGCGGAGGAACTGCGGCTCCTCGCCGCGGGCGCCGATCCGGCCACCGGGCGGCCGTTCGGGGATGACGTGCGGCGAATCTTCCGCGTCGCCCTCGAGGGCGACATCCCCGCCCGGAACGAGGTCTTCCTCACCTTCGTCCACGGCCGCCCCTTCCTCCGAAGCCGGCAGGCCGTTCCCTACCGGCTCGACCGCGACCCGAGCTTCGTGCGCCGCTGGGCGACCCTCTCAACCACCGACCGGGGAAGCGCGGACACGCCGTCGGGACGGCTCGACTTTCTCGCTACGCCCCTCAGGTCGGAGGGGCGGACGCTCGGCGTCTTCGTCGTCGCCCGCTTCCGCGACCTCGAGAAGCAGGAGCTCGACACCGCCGTCTACGCCGTCGCAGGGGCCGGGCTCGCGATCCTGCTCGTCGGATCCATCCTCGCCTGGCAGCTGGGCGGAGGCCTGCTCCGGCCCGTGAAAACGCTCACGCGCACCGCCCGCTCCATCTCGGAGAGCGACCTGAGCAGACGCATCCATGCGGAAGGGCGCGACGAGATCGCCGAGCTCGCCATCACCTTCAACCACATGCTCGACCGGCTCGAGAGCGCCTTCTCGACCCAACGGCGGTTCGTGGACGATGCGGGGCATGAGCTTCGCACGCCGATCACCATCGTCCGCGGCCACCTCGAGCTCTTGGACGAGGATCCGGCCGAGCGCAAGAGAACCGTCGCGCTCGTGCTCGACGAGCTCGACCGCATGAGCCGCATCGTCGACGACCTCCTCCAGCTGGCCAAGGCCGAGGAGCCGGACTTCCTCACCGTTGCGCCTACAGACGTGGCCGAGCTCACGGACGAGGTGCATGCGAAAGCAGGCGCACTCGCCCCACGCGAGTGGCTGCTCGAGGAGCGGGCCGCGGGCATCGTCCTCGCCGACCGGCAGCGGCTCACGCAGGCGCTCGTCCAGCTCGCCCAGAACGCCGTCCAGTACGGAGACGAGCAGGAGCCGATCGCGATCGGCTCGTCGCTCGCCCGCGGAGAGCTCCGCCTCTGGGTGCGCGACCGCGGGCGCGGGATTCCGGAGCGAGAGCAGGAGCGCATCTTCGAGCGCTTTGCCCGCGGCGGCGGTGCCCGCCGCTCGGACGGGGCGGGACTCGGGCTTGCAATCGTGAAGGCGATCGCCGAAGCCCACGACGGCCGGGTCGAGGTCGCGAGCGAACCCGGCGTGGGCTCAACCTTCACCCTCATCCTGCCCGTCCGCACGCCGCCAAGGGACGACCCCACGTGAGCAGGATCCTCATCGTCGAGGACGAGGCCAGAATCGCCTCCTTCCTCGAGAAGGGCCTCAGGGCGAACGGGTTCGCAACCACGCTCGCCGCCGACGGCGAGCAGGCGCTGCGCCTCGTGCGGACGAGCGAGTTCGACCTGCTCATCCTCGATCTCGGCCTTCCCGACGTCGACGGCTCCGACGTGCTCCGCGAGCTGCGCGGTCGCGGCCTCGGGGCCCCGGTCATCATCCTTACCGCGCGGGACAGCGTCTCTGACACCGTTGCCGGCCTCGAGGGCGGCGCGGACGACTACGTCACCAAGCCGTTTCGCTTCGAAGAGCTCCTCGCACGCGTGCGCGTCCGCCTCCGCGACCGCCACGGGCGCGAGGCGACGCTCCTCCGCGCCGGTGACGCCGCCCTCGACCTGCGCACGCGGCGGGCGCACGCCGGCGAGCGCAGCGTCGATCTGAGCGCACGCGAGTTCGCCGTCGCCGAGTTCTTCTTCCGACACCCAGGCCAGGTACTGAGCCGGGAGCAGATCCTCAGCCACGTCTGGGGCTACGACTTCGATCCCGGCTCGAACATCGTCGACGTCTACGTCGGCTACCTGCGCAAGAAGCTCGGGAAGGAGCGCATCCAGAGCGTCCGTGGGATGGGCTACCGCCTGACGAAGGACGCCCCCGCGAGGGCAGAGGGCGCAGGGCACTGAGGCCAGCTCGCCGGGCACCCGCCGCCTGAATCGACGGCGGATGCCCGGCAGAAGCGATCCGGCGAGCACGAGCGGTTCAGCTCAACAGCTCTCCCGCTCTTCCACCTGCCGGCACGTGTCGTTGCCGCGTCCGCCTTCGGCCTCGTCGGAGCCCCGACCGCCGTCGAGGAGATCGCGGCCGCGGTTACCCTCGAGCTCGTCGTTGCCACGTCCGCCGAAGATGCGGTCGTTGCCCCTGTCGCCCTCGAGGTCGTCGTCTCCGGAGCCGCCGGAGACCCGGTCGTCGCCCGCCCCTCCCTCGACCTCGTCGTTGCCCGCCCCGGCACAGATGAGGTCCTTTCCGCCGCGCCCGTCGATGTCGTCGGGGCCGCCTCTGGCGACGATGACGTCGCGCCCGCTCGTCCCGTTCAGGTCATCCGCGCCGCTCGTTCCCACGATCGTGGCCTGGACGCCTCTGCAGGCGGGCTGCCGACCCGCCGAGGAGTCGGCGGTGGCAGCGCCGAAGGCCACGGCGACCGCCGCCACGACAAGCCCGAGGGCTAGGCCGAACTTCGAGGAATGTGCCCGGTGCCTCTGTCTGCTTCGCATCGTCCATCCTTTCGATCGAGTGTGAGCAGATCGTTTCCCGCGCCGGTGAGGCGAGCGTGAGGCCAGGGTGAGACTCTTCTCATGTTCGAGGAGCAGGAAGGAGCCGGGATCGGCGCGCCGGCGCCGAGACCGCTCTCGCGCCGCGCCCAGGCAAGGCCATCGATTGCCATAACGGGCGAAGAGCATGCTGATTTGCAGGAACTTCGAGAGACGGGAGCGACGGGACTCGAACCCACGACCCCGCCGTAACAGGCTGGTCTTGGTCACTCGGGAGCGGGCGGGGATCGGCGAGATTTGCGGCGCGAGCAGGTGCGCCAGTCGGATCACGACTGAAGGGCTGTTTCAGCTGACGTTGCGGCTCTCGATTGCAGGCCCTCGGCATGCCCGGCGAGGTGAATGCCTCTGAGATTAGGAGACCGGGTGGGTCGGCGTTCTGCGTCCTTTCGAAAGGCGCGGCGCATCGGCTTCGATCCGGGCTTGCAAGCGGAGCGGCGCAGGAGTCGAACCTACCCAGCGTGGGGCTGCCACGCCTCACCGGTTCTTGCCGCACGTGGGTACCGCTCGTCGGCGCGGCGGCCGCTCTTTCACTTGGTCGGGGCCTGCTCCTACGAGCGTCTGGACTCGCGGGGCTCGCTCTGGGCCTCGTCTTGGCCTCGACGTTCGCCCCGGCCACGGTTCCGGAGCGAGACCGGTACATGGAGATCGGCTTCGGCTATCCGTTCCGTTTCGTCTTCGCCGACCTCTCCTACGTCACTGTCGCCGCCCTCGCGGCGGTCTCATGGCTCTTGAGAGCCGGATGGCAGCGAAGCGGCCGCGAGGCGCTTGGCTGAACCCGACACGACGGACTCTTCGCGTTCCCTCGGTCCTTTGCTGCGCATCGGCCACTCGGAGCGCGCTGCCCGCTTCTAGAGCCGGCTCGCCGCGGGCGTTGTCCCCGTGGCGAGCCGATTCATGTCGCCTGCTCTGGAGTTGGCAGCCGCGTTCGGGGGGTTTCAGCCCGTCGTTGCGCCGCCGCTCGTGTCGCCGTGGCCGGTGTCGTCGCCGTCACCGCTACCAAAGTGGACGGTGTTGTCGCCCAAGCTGGTGCCGTCGTTCCCGGCGGTGAGGTCGCGGTCGCGGCTGTTGTCGCCGCCGCTCGTGCCGTCGTTTCCGGCGGTGCGGTCGCCGTCGCCGGTGTTGTTTCCCCCTCGGGTGCCATCGTCTCCACGAGTCTTGTCGCCGTCCCCGTCGTGGTCGTCGACGACGGCGATCTCGTCGGGGGCGTCGTTCTTGCGCCCGTCGAGGTCAGTGGCGAGCTCGACGGCGGGTCCCGCGTCCGAGCCATCAGAACCGACGGCAGCCGCTGTGACTGCCGCGCCGATGGCCCCGATCGCAATCCCCAGCGCTACGACGAGTACTGCGAGCTTGCCGATGCCCATCAGATTCCTCCTTTTCGGCTGCGTTTCTCGACGCCAAGAGGATTCCCGCGGGCGGTGAGAGGCCGATGAGACGGGTGTGAGAGCTCTCTTAGAGATCGAATCGGAATGACGCTTCGCCGACGCGGCCTCGCGCCGTCCAGGGCGCCGCGGCGGCACAAGCTTTCATTTCGGTTCGGTCTCTTAGAGCTCGAATCGGAATCGACGCTTCGTCGACGCGGCGGCATGCGCCGCCCAGGCGTCGCCGC
>DATBMH010000081.1:0-14447 GCA_036554945.1 Gaiellaceae bacterium
GTTTCGAACGAGGTCGCGGCCGAGCTCGCAGGGGTCGAGGACGGCGTCCTCGACGCGCTCCGCGAACGGCTGCAGTGCACGATCGCGCTCCGCGGAAATCGGCTGACGCTGGGCGGCGACGAGGAGCACGTCGCGGCCGCACGCGCCGTCGTCGACGAGCTGGTCGAGCTCGTCGAGGGAGGGCACGAGATAGGCCCGGACACCGTCGGAGCGGTACTCGCCGCGCTCGATCAGGTCGACGACGTGCGAGAGGTGTTCGACGACGTCGTCTGGCGTCATCGCGGCAAGAACATCACCCCGAAGACGGTCAATCAGAAACGGTACGTGGACGCGATCCGCGGCTCGACCGTCACGTTCGGGATCGGGCCTGCCGGAACGGGCAAGACCTACCTCGCAATGGCACTCGCGGTGTCGGCGCTCTCCGAAGGTGCGGTCGGGCGCCTCATTCTCACGCGGCCGGCCGTCGAGGCCGGGGAGCGGCTCGGGTTCCTCCCCGGAGACATCCTCGCGAAGGTCGACCCGTACCTGCGCCCGCTCTACGACGCGCTTTACGACATGCTCGAGGCCGACCGCCTCACCTCGTACATGGAGCGTGGCATCGTCGAGGTCGCGCCGCTCGCGTTCATGCGTGGCCGAACGCTCAACGACTCGTTCATCATCCTCGACGAGGCGCAGAACACGAGCCCCGAGCAGATGCAGATGTTCCTGACTCGGCTCGGGTTCGGCTCGAAGGTCGTCGTCACCGGCGACGTGACGCAGATCGATCTCCCCAAGGAGCAGGCGTCGGGCCTGATCCAGGTGCACGACATCCTCGGGAGGATCGACGGCATCGCGTTCATCCAGTTCGGGCACGAGGACGTCGTGCGCCACAAGCTCGTGCAGCGGATCGTGGCGGCGTACAAGTCGCACGCAGAGGAAACGGGCACGACGCGTCGGAGGTAGCTGCGGTGGTCGAGATCGAGGTGGCGAACCGCAGCGGCGTCCCGGTGGACGAGCCCGGCGCCGTCGAGCTCGCGCGTGGAGTGCTCGCGGCGGAGGGCGTCGTCGAGGGCGAGCTCGGGATCTCGTTCGTCCCCGCCGAGGAGGCCCGGACGTTGAAGCGCGAGCATCTGGGCGTCGACGAGACGCCGGACGTGCTCTCGTTCCCGATCGACGAGCTGGACGAGCTCCCGGCCGGCGTGCCGCGGCAGCTCGGAGACGTGATCCTCTGCCCGGCCGTGGTCGGCGAGGGCTGGCGCGAGCCGCTCGTCCACGGGCTCCTGCACCTTCTCGGCTACGACCACGGTGAGGAGATGGCGGCGCGCGAGGAGGCGCTGCGGGCGTGAACGTCGGCCGCAGCCCCTCTGTTCTCCAGAGCTTCAACTTCGCGTTCGAAGGGATCATCCACGTGCTCCGCACGCAGCGGAACATGCGGATCCACTTCCTGATCGCCGCCGGAGTGTTGATCGGCGCGCTCATCGTCGGCGTCAGCCGGCTGGAGCTCGTGGTGCTGCTGATGGCGATCTCGTTCGTGCTGATCGCCGAGATGATCAACTCGGCCCTCGAGGCGGGCATCGACGTCGCGACGACGTCGTTCGACCCGCTCGCGAAGCTCGCGAAGGACATCGCCGCCGGCGCCGTCCTGATCGCGACCGTCAACGCGGTCGCGGTCGGCTACCTCGTCTTTGTCGACCGGCTCAAGGACCCGAGCTCGCGCGCACTCGACCGGCTGCGCGATGCGCCGACGGAGATCACGTTGGTGGCGCTCGTCCTGACCGTGATCCTCGTCATCGGCGCGAAGGCCTACACGGGACGCGGGCGGCCCCTTCGCGGCGGGTTGCCGTCGGGGCACTCCGCGATCGCGTTCGCGGGCTGGATGGCCGCGACGTACATCCTCGGCGACTCGACCCACTGGTTCCTGATCTCGACGTTGACGTTCATCATGGCGTTGCTCGTGGCGCAGACACGGATCGAAGCCGGCATCCACTCGTTCGTCGAGGTCGTCTCCGGCGGCGTCCTCGGCGCGCTCGTGACGCTCGTCCTCTTCCAGCTCTTCTGGTCGTGACGGACGCCGACCGCGAGCTGCTGGAACGGGCGGACGCGGCAGCGGCGCAGGCGTACGCGCCGTACTCCGACTTCCACGTCGGTGCCGCGGTCCGGACGCGCGACGGCCGCGTGTTCGAGGGCGTCAATGTCGAGAACGCGGCGTATCCGCTCGGGATCTGTGGTGAGAAGACCGCGATCGGCGCCGCGGCCTCCGCGGGTGTCCGGCCCGGCGAGATCGAGGCGCTGGCGGTGAACGCGTCCCCCTGCGGTGGCTGCCGCCAGTGGTTCCACGAGTTCGGAATCGACCGGGTGATCTACCGGCGCGCGAACGGCGACATCGCGGTCACGACGCCGGCCGAGCTGCTGCCGGACACGTTCGAGCTGTGAGGTCGGGCTTCGTCGCCGTCGCCGGGCGGCCGAACGTCGGCAAGTCGACGCTGGTGAACGCGCTTGCCGGGGGCAAGGTGGCGATCACGTCGGACAAGCCGCAGACGACACGCCGGCGGATCTTCGGCGTCGCGAACGGGCCGGACTTCCAGCTCGTGCTCGCCGACCTCCCGGGGTTCCAGCGGCCGCGCGACCCGCTGACCGAGCACATGCAACGGACGGTGGACTCGTCGTTCGAGGACGTCGACGCCGTGCTCTTCGTGCTCGACGCACGGGACCGGATCGGCTCGGGCGACCGCTTCATCGCTCGACGCGTCTTCGAGCTCGGGGTTCCGGTCGTGATCGCAGTCAACAAGATCGACCGGCTCAAGCAGGGGCATGTCGCGTCGCAGATGCAGACGGCGTCGCGGCTCGGCGACTTCCACGCGCTGCATCCGGTGAGCGCGAAGACCGGCGACGGCGTAGACGCGCTGCGCGAGGAGCTCGTAGGGCTGCTGCCCGAGGGGCCGGCGTACTTCCCGCCCGACCAGCGCACGGACCTGTCCGTCGAGGAGCAGATCGCGGAGCTCGTGCGCGAGAAGGCGATCCAGCTGACGAGGGACGAGGTGCCGCATTCGGTCACGGCCGAGCTGGAGGAGATCGAGGACAAGGTCGTGCGGGTCGCGGTGTACGTCGAGACCGACTCGCAGAAGCAGATCCTCGTCGGAAAGGGCGGGTCGATGGTCCGGGAGATCGGGACGCGGGCGCGGCCGGAGGTGGAGGCGGCGCTGGGGCATCCGGTCTTCCTCGAGCTCTCCGTCAAGGTGCGCCCGAAGTGGCGCCGCGACGAGCGGATGCTCGAGCGGCTCGGGCTCTGAGCCCGGCGCGCGTTCGGCGCCGTCGCGGCACAGACAGGCGCGGAAGTCCTCACTAGGATCGATAGTGGGTGGTGGCCCGGGGTGGCCCCAGGCGGCTCGAGGTTGGGGCGGTCAGCGGACGCGCAGGAGCACCAGATCCTGCGGCGGATTCCCCTTTGCGCCCTCCGGGAGATACGAGACCACGTCGAACCAGGGTGCGACGAGCCGCTCGAGCGAGCCGGGAGGGTGGAACGCCGTGCACAGGTTCGTCCCGGCCACGACCCCCCAGCGCACCACGATGTCGCCGGCGTCGAACACGCGGAGCTCCTCCGGGGTCAGGCGCAGGCGGTACGGCTCGCCGTGCACGCTCACGAGCACCCATTTGCGCGAGACGCGGGCGAGCTCGCCGAGCCACCGCTGCTGCGTCTCCACCGGCAGGTGGGTCAGCACCGACATTGCGTAGACGAGGTCGAAGGAATCGTCCGGCTGGCGGAGCGGCGGGTCCTGGTCGTTGACGCCGAACTTCCCGAAGGGCAGGTTCTCCCGGCACCAGGCGATCAGCGTCGGGTTGAAGTCCGATCCGTGAATCTCGGCCGGGAGGTCTTGCCACCAGCGCACGACGCGGCCGCAGCCGCAGCCGAAGTCGAGGATCGCGTCCATCGACTCCAGTGGCTCGGGAACCGCGTCGCGGATCGAGTGCGCCGCCGCTCGGCCGCCCGCGAGAAACCAGTCCGCCTGCGGCACGCCGGCGACCATGAGGCGGAGGTGCGCAGGCGGCAGCGGCAGCCCGTCGTCCGCGGTGCCGCCGCGACCGCGCAGTGCACGCAGCCGCTCGTACCCGCGATACGCGGGCAGCAGCAAGCCGAGCCGGTTCAGCATCCCGAGGAGGCGTCGCTTCACAGCGCCGGAATCTATTCACGCGAGCCGTTCGGCCACGGGTCGAGGGCTACACTCAACCGATGGCCAAGGCCCCTGCCCTTCCGTCGGGCTTCGAGCTGCCGCTCGAGCCCAGGCTCCCCAGAATTGGCTCGATCGACCAGGTTGCAGTCGAGGAGCGGGCCGCCGCGCTTGCTCGCAGGTCGATCAAGCGCGAGGCGAAGCTCTTCGCGCTGGACATGGCGGTCCGGATGATGGACCTCACGACTTTGGAGGGCATGGACACGCCGGGGAAGATCGCTGCGCTGACCTCCAAGGCGATCCGGCCGGATCCGTCGGACGCCACGATCCCTTCCGTCGCCGCGGTGTGCGTCTACCCGAACCTCGTGCCTGCCGCGCTGGAGAAGGTGCGCGGGTCGAGCGTGAAGGTTGCGTCCGTCGCGACCGCCTTCCCGTCAGGCCAGAGTCCGACGTCCGTGAAGGTGACCGAGGTCAGGGAGGTCGTGGACATGGGTGCACACGAGGTCGACATGGTCATCGACCGTGGCGCGTTCCTGTCCGGGCGCTACGCGAAGGTCTATGACGAGATCGTGCAGGTCAAGGAGGCCTGCGGCGACGCGCACCTGAAGGTGATCCTCGAGGTGGGCGAGCTCGGGACCTACGACAACGTGCGCCGTGCATCGCTGCTGGCGATGGCCGCCGGCGCCGATTTCATCAAGACGTCGACCGGCAAGCTGCCCAGCGCGGCGACGCTTCCCGTCACCCTCGTGATGCTCGAGGCGATCCGCGACGTCCACGAGGAGACCGGCCGCAAGGTCGGCATGAAGCCTGCCGGCGGGATCCGTCAGTCGAAGCAGGCGGTGCAGTACCTCGTGCAGCTCTACGAGACGCTCGGCGCGGAGTGGCTCACTCCCGACCTCTACCGGCTGGGCGCGTCCACGCTGCTCAACGACGTGCTGATGCAGATCCGGAAGGAGAAGACGGGCAGGTACCAGAGCCCGGACTACTTCACCATTGACTGACCTCGAGCGCCGCCAAGACCGCGCGCCTGTGCCCGCCGGCTGGGACTACGCGCCCGCGCCCGAGTCGCGCGACATCGTCACGATCGAGGAGCGTTACGGGCTCCACATCGGCGGCGAGTTCGTCGAGCCGAAGGGCGGCGAGTACTTCCCGACCCTCAACCCGGCCACGGAGGACGTCCTGGCCGAGGTCGCGCAGGCCGGCGCCGAGGACGTCGACCTCGCCGTCGGTGCCGCGCGCGACGCCTACGAGAACGGGTGGTCGACGCTCTCGCCGTCGGAGCGGGCGAAGTACCTGTTCCGCATCGCCCGGCTCCTCCAGGAGCGCTCGCGCGAGTTCGCCGTCCTGGAGTCGCTCAACGGCGGGAAGCCGATCAAGGAGTCGCGCGACGTCGATCTCCCGCTGGCGGCAGCGCACTTCTTCTACTACGCCGGCTGGGCAGACAAGCTCGAGTACGCATTCCCGAACCGTCGGCCGGGGCCGATCGGCGTGGCGGGACAGATCATTCCGTGGAACTTCCCGCTGCTGATGCTGTCGTGGAAGATCGCGCCCGCACTCGCGGCGGGGAACACCGTCGTCCTCAAGCCCGCCGAGACCACGCCGCTCACGGCGCTGCTCTTCGCCGACGTGCTGCGCCAGGCGGAGCTGCCGCCGGGCGTCGTCAACATCGTCACCGGCGACGGCCGCGCCGGCGCAGAGCTCGTCAAGCACGACGGCGTCGACAAGATCGCGTTCACGGGCTCGACCGAGGTCGGCAAGGCGATCCAGCGCGAGCTTGCCGGCAGCGGCAAGCGGCTGACCCTCGAGCTCGGCGGCAAGGCGGCGAACATCATCTTCGACGACGCCGCGCTCGACCAGGCCGTCGAGGGAATCGTCAACGGCATCTACTTCAACCAAGGCCACGTCTGCTGCGCGGGCTCACGACTGCTCGTCCAGGAGTCGATCTACGAGCCCGTGATCGAGAAGCTGAAGCGGCGGCTGACGACGCTCCGGGTCGGCGATCCGCTCGACAAGAACACGGACGTCGGCGCGATCAACTCGAAACAGCAGCTCGAGAAGATCACGGAGCTCGTCGCGAGCGGGGAGGAAGAAGGCGCCGAGATCTACCAGCCGCCGTGCCGCCTGCCCGAGAAGGGCTACTGGTTCGTGCCGACCGTCTTCACGAACGTCGCACAGAGCTATCGGATCGCGCAGGAGGAGATCTTCGGGCCCGTTCTCTCCGTCCTGACCTTCCGGACGCCGGACGAGGCGGTCGAGAAGGCGAACAACACGCCGTACGGGCTCTCCGCCGGCGTGTGGACCGAGAAGGGGTCGCGGATCTTGTCGATGGCCAACCGCCTCGAGGCGGGGGTGGTATGGGCGAACACCTACAACCGCTTCGACCCGGCGTCGCCGTTCGGCGGCTACAAGGAGTCGGGCTTCGGCCGGGAGGGCGGCCTCCACGGTCTCGAGCCGTACCTCGACCTCGACGAGTCCGAGGTGCGCGGGTGAGCCGGCTTCCCGTTCGCAAGACGTACAAGCTCTTCATCGGCGGCGACTTCCCGCGCTCCGAGTCGGGCCGGACCTACGAGGCGCAGGGGCAGAACGTCGCGCGCGCATCCCGGAAGGACCTTCGTGACGCGGTCCGCGCAGCCGGTGGCGCCCTGGGCAAGTGGCGCGGCATGACCGCCTACAACCGAGGACAGGTGCTCTATCGGATCGCCGAGATGATGGAGGCACGCACCGAGGAGTTCGCCGGCTTCAGCTCCGGCCGCAACGAGGTCGAGTCCGCCGTCGATCGTTGGGTCTGGTACGCGGGCTGGGCCGACAAGTACGCGCAGGTGCTCGGCACGTCCAACCCGGTCGCCGCGCCGTACTTCAACTTCACGATCCCGGAGCCCACGGGCATCGTCGGGATCGTCGCGCCTGATGAGCCGGCGCTGGACGGGCTCGTCGCGCGGCTGGCGCCCGTGATCGTCGGCGGGAACGTCGCGGTCGTGCTCGCGTCGGAGACGCAGCCGCTCGCGGCGATCGAGCTCGCCGAGGCGCTCGCGACGGCCGACGTGCCCGGCGGTGTGGTGAACGTGCTGACCGGGTTCCGCTCGGAGCTCGCGCCGTGGCTCGCCGGGCACATGGACGTGAACGCGATCGACCTGGCCGGCGCCGACGGCGAGATCCCGGAGCTCGAGCGCCTGGCTGCGGAGAACGTCAAGCGGGTGGTGCGCGGCCGCGCCGACCGCCAGAGCCCGTACGAGATCGCGGCGTTCCTGGAGCTGAAGACCGTCTGGCACCCGATCGGCGTCTGAGCCGCTTTCGTCTCTAGATCAGGTTGCCCCCGCCTCCTCCCCGATGCGAGCGTAGTCGCGCCGAACGCGCGGATGTGTGACGGGAGCGCGCCGAAAACGTGAAGATGCCGGGCGTGACTCCGGGGCCACGTAGATGACGGGGCGGCGCCTCAGCCAGGCGATCTCAGAGGGCGACGGGATCTCCGTGATCGTCGCCGTGGACGCTGCGGACGCGGCCCGCGAGGCCGAGGGCGCCGGGGCGGAGGGCGTGCTCGTCCTGCGCGCGCACGAAGCGAGCCTCGACGAGATCCAGTCAGCGACCGAGCTGCCGATCCTCGTCGTCTTCGAGTCCGGCCGGCCGGTCCCCGACGGCGCGCATGCCTGCATCGTCGACGTCCGGGACGACGACCGCGACTGGCTGGAGTCGGTGCGGGCGGATCTCGCACACCGCTTCGAGCTCGCGCCCCGGATCCGCACGGAGGACCAGCTCGAGTTCGTGCTCGAGGAGCTCGACCCCGAGGTGCTCGTCCTCGGCTCGGACGGCGACGAGGCGCTCGCCGGGGCGCTCGAGCTGCTCCCCGACGTCCCGGCCGGCAAGCTGGCGATCGCGGACGTCGGAGCTCGGACGCGCGAGGAGGTCGTCGAGCTCGAGCGTGCCGGCGTCGACGCGGTCATCGTCGCGGCCGGGAACGTCGCGCATCTCGTCGGCGCAGCACCGCCCGAGGTCTGATCCGCCCGCAGTGCGCAACCGCTTAGCGGAGCCGAGCCGCTGGGGGAACCGCTGGCTCGCCCTCGGGGCGCTGCTCGCCGGTGCGGCTGCGATCCGTCTCGTCGGCGTGCAGTACGGGCTGCCGTTCCCACTCCTCAATCCGGACGAAGAGAGCATCGTGCCGCGCGCCTGGCGCATGAGCCATGGCGGCGGGCTCGACCCGAGCTGGTTCGACTACCCGACGCTGCTGATGTACGCGATCGCGCCCTTCGAGCAGTGGGCGGACGATCCGTCGTACCTCGCCGGCCGGCTCGTCGTCGTCGCCCTCGGCGTCGGAGGCGTCGCGGCGGCCTGGTGGCTCGGCGGCAGCGCGTACGGGACGATGGCCGGGTTCGTCGCCGCCGCAGTGACCGCGGTCGAGGTGACGCACGTCGAGTACTCGCGGATGGCGGTCACGGACGTGCCGATGACGCTCGGCGTCGCCGTCGCGCTCGCGCTGATGGTCACGGGCCGTCTGCCGGCCGCCGGGATCGCCGTCGGCGTCGCGGCGAGCTTCAAGTACCCGGCGTTCACGCTGCTCGTCCCGCTCGTCGTGGCCGGCTGGGGCCAGTGGCGGCGGCTCGCGATCTCGGCGGCGCTTGCGCCGGCGGCCTTCCTGCTCACGAGCCCGTTCTTCGCCGTCCACCTCGGCGAGGCGCTGGGCGACGTCCGCCGCGTCCAGCAGCTCGGCCGGGACGGCTGGCTCGGGTTCGAGAACGACCACGCGGCGCCGATCGCCTTCGTCGACCGGCTGTGGGAGGGGATGGGGCCCGCCATGCTCGTCGGCGTCCTCGGCCTCGTCCTCGCGCTCGTCTACCGGACGCAGGCGGACCGGATCCTCGCCGCGTTCGTCCTCGCCTACTTCGCGACCCTGCTACCGCTCGACGCCCACTTCGACCGCTACGTGCTGCCGCTCGTCCCCGCACTGGGCGCGCTGGCCGGCCGGGTCCGGGCGCTCGCCTCGGTGACGCTGCTCCTGCTCGTCATCCCGCTCGTCTGGGCGATCGGCGACACGGAGCCGCTGACCAGGACGGACACGCGAGTCGTCGCGCACGACTGGATGGCCGACAACCTCACACCCGGTGTCCTCGTGGCCGCCGACCCCTCGACCGCGACGCCGAAGGACCTCCGCACGATCCGCCTCGCGCTCCCGGGCCCGGGACGCCCACCCGACCCGGAACGGGACCTCGAGCGCCTCCGGCAGCTGGGGGTCGGCTACGTGGTCGTGACGGGCGCGGTGGCCAACCGCGTCCGCGAGGCCGCCGACGACTACCCGAGGGAAGTCCGCTTCTACGACGAGCTGGCCCGCCGGGGGAACCGGCGCTTCTACCGCACGGGTATCGGCAAACTGGCTGGGCCTTGGGTAGCGGTGTACGAGCTGTAGACCCGGCCCCTGCGGCGACGCGGCGCCACCGCTTCGCGATCGCGGGCGCCGTCTTCGTCTCCGGCGGTGTCGTGCTCGGGATGGAGATCGCGGCCAGCCGCGTGCTCGCGCCGTTCTTCGGCAACTCGCTCTTCGTCTGGGGTGCGCTGATCGGGATCGTCCTCGCGGGGCTCTCGATCGGCTACTGGGCCGGGGGCATCCTCGCCGACCGCCGGCCCGAGCCGCGCCTGCTCGCCGCCGTCATGGGGCTGGGCGCGCTCGGTGTGCTCGCGATCCCGATCATCGACGAGCCCGTGCTCGAAGCGATCGTCGAGTGGGACCCGGGCCCGAGGCTGAATCCGCTGCTGGCGGCGATCGCGCTGTTCGGCGCGCCGAGCATCATCCTGGCCGGGGTCGCGCCGATCGCCGTCAGGCTCCACGCGCAGTCGCTCTCGACCCTTGGCCACACCGCGGGCCGCCTGTTCGCGATCTCGACCGCCGGCTCGATCGCGGGCACCTTCGCCACCGCGTTCTGGCTGATCCCGGAGTTCGGCACCGACCAGCTACTCGGGATCGCCGCGGCCGCGCTCTTCGCGGCCGCCGCGCTGTTCTCGGTGGCCGAGCGCCTCCCGGCGACGGCGGGAATCGCCGTTGCGGGCGCCGTGCTCGCCGGCGCGGCCGCGGTCGCGCTGGCGCCCGAGACCGGCGGGGCGATCAGCGAGGCCCAGGCGACCAACTGGTCGCCGCTGTACCGGCGTGCCGGGTCCGTCACCGGCCAGGCGCCGGAGCAGGTCTCGGGCCTCCGCCTCCGCTACTCCAAGGACACGCGCTACCACCGCCTGACCGTGGCCGACGACACGACGACCCGCTACCTCCGCTTCGACGCCTCGTACCAGAGCGGCATGCCGCTGGCGCGCCCGTTCGGCACCGCGTTCGAGTACTCGGACTACTTCCACCTTGCGTACGCCTACCGGCCGAGCACGAAGAACGTCCTCTTCATCGGGCTCGGCGGCGGCTCCTCGCCGAAGCGGCTCTGGCGGGACTTCTCCGACCTCAGGCTCCAGGCCGTGGAGCTCGACCCGGACGTCGTGGACGTCGCCTACCGCTTCTTCGAGCTGCCGCGGGACGAGCGCCTGCAGGTGGACGTCGACGACGGGCGGCTCTGGCTCGACAAGGACGATCGGAAGTGGGACGCGATCATGATCGACGCGTTCTTCGCGGACGCGATCCCGTTCCACCTCTTCACCGCCGAGTTCATGGAGCTCGTCCGCTCGCGGCTCAATCCCGGCGGTGTCGTCATCACCAACACGATCGGCGCGATCACCGGCGAGCAGTCGCGGCTGTTCCGCTCGGTCTACCGCACCTACCGCACGGCCTTCCCAACCGTCCTCGTCCACCCGGTGGTGCTCGACGGCGACAGCGGAGACGACAGCGTCCGCAACCTGATGCTCGTCGCGACGGAGCAGGCCGCGCCGACCAAGGAGTTCCTGACCGAGCGCTGGAACGAGATCCGCGCGGAGTCGAACGGCGCACCAGACCTGACCGAGGCGATCGCGAACCGGCGCGAGGAGCCCGTGTCGATCGTCGGCGTGCCCACGCTCACCGACGACTACGCCCCGACGGACGCCCTGCTCCTGATCGAATAACGGGGCTACCCTGTAGCCGGGGTGCGTACGGCTCTCTTGATCGTCGCGCTGGCGCTCGTCGCCGGCGGCTGCTCGCTCGGGGACGACGGCGTGGAGGAGGCTGCCTCCGCGCGCGAGCGGCCCGCCGCCTGTCCTGCCGCGTGGAAGCCCGGGTGGCAGGGGCTGGCGAACGACGTCGGGATCCGCGTCTACTGCCCGAGCTGGATGCCGAGCCCGATCGACGCCGAGATCGACGGCCAGTGGAACAGCGGCGGCGTGGTCGTCGGCAAGGACAAGAGCTACCTGGCCGGGTTCCTCTGGCACGAGGCCGGCTCGGGCGACGTCCACGTGAACTTCCGCGCCTACCCGGGGAAGACCGCGATCCCGCGCTGCATCGAGACGCGAACCTCCGGCGGGACGACGCGCCGCATCGAGGTCCCGTGCTTCAGCGACCCGCAGGGCACGCGCCAGGTCGGGGACAGGACGGTCACCGTCTACACCGTCTCGCGCGACGCCGACCAGTGGCACGTCACCTACGTCTGGCGCGAGAACGGCACGCTGTACACGGTCAGCGAGCACGTCGCGCCGCCGCTCACCTTCCGCACGGTGCTGAAGAACCTCGACCGGATCGTGGGCGGTCTCGAGGCGATCGAACCGCAGGCCTAGGTTGAAGCTCACACGCAAGCAGCTGCTCGGCGGCGCGGCGGCCGGCGCCCTCGGCGCTGCCGGGATCTACGAGCTCGTCGACCAGCTGGCCGAGTCGCCGCCGCGCGCCGAGGCCGGCGAGCTGCGCGAGGAGCAGTACCTGCTCTCGGGCGCCAAGGTCCTCACGCACGAGGACGTCGAGGTGATCGAGCCGCCGCTCCATCACCAGGTGGTGACGGCACGGCTCGGGTTCGAGCCGACGAGGCGCGCGCTGCTCGACGCGCAGCGGGCGCTCGAGGACGCGATCGTGAGCATCGAGCGCCGGTACGAGCCGAGCCCTGCCGGGCTGGCGGTCACCCTCGCCTGGGGTCTCCCGTACTTCCGCCGGGTCGTCCCGGACCTCGCGGCACGGCACATCCCGGTCGACCGGCGGGCCTCGACGAGCGCCGATCGCCCGGTCTCCGCGCTCCTCGACGCGATCCGGTTCCCGAGCGACCCCGAGACGACGCTCCTCGAGGAGAACCAGCTCGCGCTCCTCCTGCGGAGCGACCACCGCGAGCACGTGGCGGACGCGGCCCAGTCGCTCTTCGCGGACACGGACGGGCTCTTCGAGCTCACGAGCATCCGCAAGGGCTTCCAGGGCGGCGGCTTCTCCGGCGGGCCCGGTCTCCCGAAGGCGATGGCCACGGCAGCCGGTATCCAGGGTGCCGACCTGATCCCCGACGGCGCGCAGCTCTTCCTCGGCTTCACGTCCACGCAGCGGGACACTCAGGGGCAGTCGCGGATCGCGAGCTTCGAGACGCTCGGCCTCGTCGACATGCGCGAGGGGTACTTCCGAGGCGGGACGCACATGCATCTCTCGCACCTCTTCGAGAACGTCGAGGCCTGGTACCTCGACTTCGACTACCGCGAGCGCGTCGACACGACGTTCCGGCCGGGGTTCCAGGCGCGGGAGGGGGCGCAGACCCTGCCGCAGGCGCCCGAGGACGCGGCGTCGCAGGCGGACCTCGAGGCCGACTTCGCTCAGCACGGCTCCATCGGCCACAGCGGGTCGATCCAGCCGACCTCGCGGCTGCAGCTGGACATTCGCGGCGCCGACGGCGAGCTCTACACGAAGGGCAGCGCGATCCCGCTCCGGGCCGACTTCAACACGCTCGACAACCCGTTCTTCTGGAGCGCCGACCCCGAGCGCGACCGTCAGTCCGAGCAGCCTGAGGCGGGCCTCCACTTCATCACCTTCAACCCGTCGAGCGACGACTTCCGCCGAAACCGGCTCGCGATGGACGGGCGCCTGCCCGACGGCACCACCTTCCCGATGCAGCAGCGCTCACGAGCCCAGGGCCTCAACTCCGTGCTGCGCACGACGCACCGGCAGAACTTCCTCGTGCCGCCGCGCGCCCACCGCAGCTTCCCGCTCGTCGAGCTGCTCGGCTAGCGGGACCGGTCCCGCCGGGCCGCGACGAGTGTCAGACACTCGTCATGGCCGGAGGGGACGGTTCGGCTAGCCGAAGAACGCCTTGGCCGTGTCGAACCACTCGGGCGGCACGGTCTTCAGCTCGCGCGTCGCCTCCTCGAGCGGGATGTCCACGATCCTGTCGCCGTGAAGCGCGGCCATCCGGCCAAACTTCCGCTCCTCGACCAGATCGGCCGCCTTGAGGCCGAAGCGCGTCGCGAGGATCCGGTCGCGTGGCGTGGGGGACCCGCCGCGCTGGACGTGTCCGAGGACCGTGACGCGCGTCTCGTAGCCGGTGCGCTCCTCGATGTCGCGCGCAAGGGCTTCGCCGACCCCGCCCAGGCGGACGTGGCCGAACTGGTCCGTCTCGGCCTCCTGGAGCACGGCCCGCTGCTCGCCGGACTCGTAGGTCAACTCGTAGCCCTCGCTGACCACCACGATCGAGAAGTCCTTGCCTCGCTCGTGCCGCCGCCGGAGCTCTGTGCAGGCGGCTTCGACCGTGATCGGCTGCTCCGGGATCAGGATCGCGTCCGCGCCGCCGGCGATCCCGCTCATCACCGCGATCCAGCCGGTATGGCGGCCCATCACCTCGACGACCATCACGCGGTTGTGCGACTCGGCCGTCGTGTGCAGCCGGTCGATCGCCTCGGTCGCGATCGAGACCGCGGTGTCGAAGCCGAACGTGTAGTCGGTGCCCGAGAGGTCGTTGTCGATCGTCTTCGGGACGCCGACGACCGGGAACTCCTGCTCCGCGAAGAGCCTGGCGGCGACGCCGAGGGTGTCCTCGCCGCCGACCGCGACGAGGGCGTCGAAGCCCTCCGCCTCGGCGGTCTCGAGTACGCGCGGGACGCCGTCCTCGGTCTTGAACGGGTTCGTCCGCGAGGTGCCGAGGATCGTGCCGCCGCGCGGGAGCAGTCCCGAGATCGCGCGGTAGTCGAGCGGCTGGAAGAGCCGGTCGGTCATGCCCCGCCAGCCCTCGCGGACGCCGACCACCTCGTGCCCCCGGTCGAGCGACCGGCGGGTGACCGCGCGGATGACGGCGTTCAGGCCGGGGCAGTCGCCGCCACCCGTGAGGATCCCGATCCGGCCAGCCACAGGGCTACCCTATTCGCACAGGCCGAAGTGGCGGAACTGGCAGACGCGCCGGACTCAAAATCCGGTGGAGCGAAAGCTCCGTGTGGGTTCGACCCCCACCTTCGGCACCT
>DATBMH010000014.1:0-10030 GCA_036554945.1 Gaiellaceae bacterium
CCGTAGCGCTTCACCACGCCGCGCGCCGAGACGACGCCCTGCGGGGCCGAGTGCGGTTCAGCGGCCGTCATCGTTCCGCGGACCCGACCCTAGCGGCCGGGCTCGACGCCCCGCGCGGACGGTCTCCCGGATCTGAGCGGGGACGCCGATTCCGGCACCAAAGCTCTGGGTGCCAACCCCCCGCGCTGCTGGTCGCTCGCGGCTCAGCGACCGCCGGGCGAGTAGGTCCCGACGTCAACCGTGCCGCCTGGTCACGCTGGACGGCCCGAGGCTGCGTCCTCGGTCGCGCCCATACCTTCTCGGTCTGAGCGGCGCCCTGCGTCCTTGCCCGGAACCACCCGGCGCACCCAGCCGGCGGGTCATCATTCCGATTCGATCTCTGACATGGAGCAAAACGTCAAGGGGTAGCGCGCGGTTGCTGGGTTGTCCTCTCGGCCTCGAGCAGCGGATGGTCCGGAGCAGCGACGGTGGATCAGACTGACATTCGCCGGTCGGGACGGCATGAAGGGGAACCGTCGGGAGCTGCCTCGGTCTTAGGTCGCGGGTCACCGGCGGGCGGCGCCGCAAAGAGCTGTCGAGGGTTCTCCGTGTGGTCGGACGCATCCGCTGCTCGAGGCCGAGAGGCTGGACTAGGCTCAGACGCTCCTGAGCGGCTGGTCGGTGGCGATCGCCCAGACGAAGCCGGCCAGCTCGCGCGCGCAGGCGACGACGATCTTCTGGGACGGCTTCCCGCGGGCGGCCATCCGTTGCCAGCGCTGGTACAGACGCTGCTGACAACGCCAGCAGCGCTCGATCACCGCCGCGTCGTGGCCGCGTTGGCGGCGGGCGAGCTCGTAGCCGACCGTGGGCCGGCGGCGCGCGTGCCAGGCCGACTCGACCAAGAGCCGGCGGGCGTGGCTGTTGCCGACCTTGGTGATCGAGCCCTGGCGGCGCTGCTCGCCGGAGGAGTGCTCGGAGGGCACCAGGCCGACGAAGGCCATCACCTCCTCCGCTGTCTGGAAGCGGCTGAAGTCGCCGATCTCGGCCACGAGGCCGAGCGCGCTCAGCGTGTCGATGCCGCGCAGGCAGCGCAGGCGGGCGACCAGCTCCCGCCATGGCCCCTGCTCGGCCGTCTCGCGGATCGCCCGCTCCAGCTGCTCGATGCGCGCCTCGACGAGGTCGACGGCGTGCAGATAGGTAGCGAACGTGAGCTGCTCGGCGGGGTAGGCGAAGCGCTGCTCGGAGAGCCACTTGCGCCGCAGCACCGTCCAGCCGCTGGTCGGCAGCAGGCGCCCGTGGCGCAGGCAGAACTTCGAGAGGCGGTGGCGGTCGCGCATCCGATCCAGGCGAGCATCCTCGCGGGCGCGCACGAGATCGCGCGCCGCCTCCAGCTCCGACGAAGGCACGTGGATCGGCTCCAACAACCCGCCGGCATGAAGCCGCGCCAGCTTGCGCGCGTCGCGCGGATCAGTCTTCACCCGATCGCCCGGCCGCCGCGGCACCAGCCCCGGCGCCACCACCACGCAATCGATTCCGTGCCCGACCAAATGGCGGTAGAGACCAAAGCCGGTCGGGCCCGCCTCGTAGCAGCAGCGCACGCCCGGCCAGCGGCGCAACAGCCGCTCAACCTGCTCCTCGTCATACGGCAGCGTCCGCTCCTCCACCAACTCGTCCGCGCGCACCGCCGCCAGCCGGATCGACCTGGCGTGAACGTCCAACCCCGCAGTTACCGTCGTAGACTCGTACATGGTCGGCGACCTCCGTATGTGGCTCTACCGGGCCACCCCCGGCAACCCACGACAGATGCGTAGGCGCCGACCACTCTCTGCCAGCAACCGGACGCCGCCGCCCTCGGGGCTACGGCTCCATCCTGTCTTAGTACCCTCGATCAGATGTCTGCTGACGAGTCGTTCACGCTGGCGGAAGCCGCCCGGCTGACCGGCCTTTCGACCCGTGCCATCGCCCGGCGGATCGAGCGCGGGAGCTTGCCCGCGAGTAAACGGAACGGCCGCCGCATCGTGACGCTGCGAGCGTTGGTCGAGGCCGGCCTGATCGACCCGGCGACGAGGGAGAGGCCGGCGTGGAGCCGTCAGGGCGTCGACCCGGCCGAGGTAGCCCGCGAGCTGATCGAGACCGTGATCCGGCAGGCGATCGACCTGCACGCCCTACGGCAGGCGATCGGCGACGTGGCCGATGCTTCCGAACGGGGTCACGCCGAGCAGGCCGCGGCGCTCGAGGCTGCCCGTCAGGAGCGGGAAGAGCTGCGCCGGAAGATCGCCGCGATGGACGAGGACCGCGCTGCGCTTCGCCGCGAGCTCGCCCAGGTGCGCCGCAGCCGTTCGTAAACGTTTCGCAAAGCTGCCCGCCCGCGACCCGGCGTAGGGCGTACTCTCGGTATCGTGCCCCGCGTGGCCCATCCCGCGGGGTCAGCGAACTGACAGGGCGGGACGCCCCCACCCGCTCCTTCTGGAAGGAGAGTGAGAGATGGACGCGCGAAGCCACGGCGACAGCACGGACACCATGCGGGTATTCGTGACCGGGGCGAGCGGCGCGATCGGCGGCCGGCTCGTTCCCCAGCTGATCGATGCCGGCCATCAGGTGATCGGGGCCCACAACTCGCCCGCGAGCGCAGGCTTCCTGCGGGCGCTCGGCGCGACGCCGGTAATGCTCGACCTGCTCGACGCGGACGCGGTGCGCAAGGTCGTGCTCGAGCACGAGCCCGCGGCCATCGTGCACGAGGCAACCGCGCTGGCAAGCGCGAAGTTCAGTCGCAACCTCGACAAGACGCTCGCACGAACCAGCGAGCTGCGGACGAAGGGCGCCGACGCGCTGCTCGCCGCTGCCCGCGAGACAGGGGTTCGCCGCTTCGTCGCGCAGAGCTTCGCCCCCTACCGGTATGCCCGGGAAGGGGGACCTGTCAAGACCGAGGACGATCCGCTCGACCCGAGGCCGCCGCTGCCGCAGAGCGCTGCGGCAATGGCCTACCTCGAGCGGGCGGTCGCCGACTACGGCGGGATCACGCTTCGTTACGGCGCCTTCTACGGAGCTGCCAACGACGCATTGATCGAGCCGGTGCGTAAGCGGCAGTATCCAATCGTCGGCGACGGCGGTGGGATCTGGCCCTGGATCCACCTCGAGGACGCTGCCACGGCAACCGTTCTGGCGCTCCAACACGACGGGCCCGCGATCTTCAACATCGTCGACGACGATCCGGCGCCGGTGCGCGAGTGGCTGCCGGTGCTCGCCCAGGCTCTCGGCGCGAAGCCGCCGCGCCGCCTCCCGGCCTGGCTGGTGCGGCTGATCGCCGGCAAGGCCGTGGTCGTCATGTCCACGGAGGCGCGGGGTGCGTCCAACGCCAAGGCGAGGCGCGAGCTCGGGTGGACGCTGCGATATCCCAGCTGGCGCAAGGGATTCCCCGCCACGTACGCGGCGATCAGCGTGGCCGGCCGGGAGGAGCCCCACCGGGCCACACGAACCCAATCGCCCGTCTAGGGCCGTTCGCCGAGCCTACGGGGCCGAGGAACGGTCCCGCTCGAGGTAGCGAGCGCCGGGCTCCGTGCAGCAGGGTTCGGCGCGCGAAGTAGCGACGCGCGTGGTCGTCCTCTTTCCAGGAACCGGAGCTCGGGCGACGCTGCGGCCGAGTACGTGCTCGGGTCTCTCAGGCGCTGGCCGGGCCACGGCATGCGATCAGCCGCGGCTCAGTCTCCGCTCGTGCCGCGAGGAGTGATTTCATCGCAGGTGGCCGAGCTTCGTATCGGTCCGCGAACCAACCTGCAGCCACCCGGAGGGAGCCGAGGGACATGTACTTGCAGTGGTCGCAGCGCTCGTCGTCCCGCAAGCAGGGATCGGTAGATCGCTCGTCTCTTCATGACCCGCGCAGCTTGGGCGCCGACGGCCGCCAAGGACGTGCCGACTGGTCGGCCCACGATGGGCCGCTCGAGCTGCGCCGGTTCGCGCGACGATTACTTCTCCTCCGTGATCGAGTCTTCA
This sequence comes from Gaiellaceae bacterium, assembly GCA_036554945.1. Lineage (GTDB taxonomy): Bacteria > Actinomycetota > Thermoleophilia > Gaiellales > Gaiellaceae > JACDAN01. The sequence continues at coordinate 3,970 of DATBMH010000014.1, forward strand.
ACTTCGATGGCTGGGACCGTGGACGATCTCCGTGACTCGCTGACCGGCGACGTGCTCGTCGAAGGCGACCGTGAGTACGAGCGGGCGCGCCTCTGCTTCAACCTCCTGATCGATCGGCGCCCGACGGCGATCGCCCGCTGTGTCGACGCGAGCGATGTCGCGGCGGCCCTTGCCTTCGGCCAAGCTCGCGGTCTCGAGATCGCGGTCCGGGGTGGCGGCCACAACCCCGCCGGCCACTGCGCGGTCGACGACGGCCTCGTGATCGACCTCTCGCGCATGCGCGACGTCCGGGTCGATGCCGAGAACCGGATCGCATACTCCGAGGGCGGCGCCACCTGGCTCGACTTCGACACCGCGACTCAGGCGCACGGCCTCGTCACTCCCGGCGGCGTCGTCGGCACGACCGGCGTCACGGGCCTCACGCTCGGTGGAGGGATCGGCCACCTCACTGCGCAGTACGGGCTCACCTGCGACAACCTGATCGCCGCCGAGCTCGTCACCCCGGACGGCGGGATCGTCCGCGCGAGCGAGGATCAAGATCCCGAGCTGCTCTGGGGGCTGCGCGGCGGTGGCGGGAACTTCGGCGTCGTCGCGCAGGCCGAGTTCCGGCTCCACCCTCTCGAGCGCGTCGTCGGCGGGCGCCTCGAGTACCAGGGAGAGGGCGTTTCCGAAGCGCTCCGTCTCTTCCGCGAGCTCGCGGTCGGCGACCCGCGCGAGCTCAGCATCCAGGCGCAGCTGACTGCGGACGAGTCGCTCGCCCCGCAGCTCGTCGTCGTCCCCTGCGGTACGGGCGAGGGCGACGATCCCGCTGTGCTACGGCCGCTGCGCACGGCGTCCGGCCTCGTCGAGGACGGCATCCGGCGTCAGGGCTTTCTCGAGCAGCAGCGCATCTTCGATCCCGGCTACGGCGTCGACCGCAACTACTGGAAGGGCCATTTCGTCACCGAGCTGTCGGACAGGCTGATCGACGAGCTGATCGGTCGCATGACAGCGCTCGGGCGCCCGCCCGGCGGAATTCTGATCGAGTCGCTCCACGGCGGCCCCAAGGACGTCGATCCGGCGAGCGCCGCTCTCGGCTACCGCGACGCCGCCTTCAACGTCAGCGCCATGGCGAGCTGGACCGACTCGGCCCACGACGAGGAGAGCATCGCCTGGGCGCGTGAGACGGCGGCCGCGATCGAGCCCTGGTCGGTCGGCGGCGGCTACGCCAACTACATGCAGGCGGACGAACCGATCGACCGCGTCCGCGCCGCCTTCGGCGCGGATTCGTTCGCGCGGCTCCAGGCGCTGAAGTCCCGCTACGACCCGAAGAACGTCCTGCATCGCAACCAGAACATTCCGCCCGGGGGATAGCTCCCTCGGCGCCGTGGAACTCGTCGTGCTCGCTTCGGGGTCGCCGACGGTGCGTGCAAACGTGTTGTTCTTGCGTTGGAGCCGACCAGACTCCGGCCACCTTGGCCGGTCGTCCTTCTGCGGGGATTGCCGGCACGGCCCGGCTCCTTGCGGCCAATTTTCAGGCTGATTCTGGCGCGGGATCTCGGCGGGACGAAGGAAAGGCCGGCGGTCGGTAGGACCGGCGGTGTGAGGTGACTGCCGATTGCGTGCTGCGACTGCGGGTGCGACTGCCCCTGCTGCTGCAGCCAGAAGACGTAAGAGCCCCGAACCTCGGCGGTGAGGGCCAAACGTCCCGTTCCCGCACGGCATGCGGGGTTGCCGCTACGGGAGCGACGGGACTCGAGCCCGCGCCCTCCGGCCTGACACGCCGCTTTCCCCGTCCTCGATGGTCGGGGATCCGTCGACCAACGCGAGTGCTGCGGCGCGGGAACATGCCGGCGGGTCGAACGAGCGACGGTCCGGGTTGCATGGGACCCGATCCGCAACTGCCACCGTTTCGCAGCCCGCCTCTATCTCTCTCGAACGTGCGCGATGAGTTTGGCGAGGAGGGCCGGTACTACAGGTGACGTACCGACACTGGAGGCTCTCATGCGCAAGCTCATTGCATCGTTCTTCATCTCTCTGGACGGCGTCGTCGAGGCGCCGGACCGATGGCACTTCCCCTACTTCAACGGCGAGATGGGGCAGGCCGTGGGCGAGGCGATCGCGGCAACCGACACGCTCCTGCTCGGCCGCCGCGGGTACGAGGAGTGGGCCGCCTACTGGCCGCACCAGGATCCGGCGTCGGATCCGTTCGTGTCGATCATGAACGAGACGCCGAAGGTCGTAGCCTCGACGACGCTCGAGAAGGTCGACTGGCAGAACTCGACGCTGCTCGAGGGCGACCTCGCCGATGGCGTCACCGCGCTGAAGGCGAAGCCCGGAGAGAACATCGGCATGTCGGGGAGCGCCACGCTCGTGCGCTCGCTGCTCGAGCAGGGTCTTCTCGACGAGCTGCGGCTGCTCGTGCACCCGCTCGTCGTCGGCAAGGGCGCGAAGCTGTTCCCGGACGGCTCGCCGCCCGTGTCGCTCGAGCTCGCCGACTCGCGGACGTTCTCGACCGGCGTGCTCGACCTGACCTACCGCCCGGTGGCCGCGTGAGCGGCCAGCGGACAGTCCGCTCGAGGGACGGGACGACGATCGCCTACGACGTCGTCGGCGACGGGCCCGCGCTGATCCTCGTCGGCGGCGCGTTCAGCTTCCGCGGGTACAAGAGCTGGAAGCAGCTCACCGAGCTGCTCGCGCCGCGGTTCACCGTGCTCAGCTACGACCGGCGCGGGCGCGGCGACTCGGGCGACGCGCCCGAGTACGCGGTCGAGCTGGAGATCGAGGATCTCGACGCCCTCGTCGAGGCGGCGGACGGATCGGCGAACGTGTTCGGGATGTCGTCCGGCGGCGTGCTCGCCCTGCGGGCAGCCGCGGTCGGCGTCCCGATCCGGCGGGCGGTTGTCTACCAGCCGCCGTTCAGCGTCGACGCGAGCGGACACCTGCCGCCGCCCGACTTCGAGCCGCGGCTCCTCGAGCTCGTGCGCTCCGGGCGGCGAGGCGCCGCCGCGAGCTACTTCATGCGCCAGGGGATCGGGGTACCGCGCGGGTTCGTCGTGCTCTTCCGGCTCGCGCTGCCGCTGTGGCGGAACCTCGAGGCGGTCGCGCACACGCTGCCGTACGACTATGCAGTGATGGACGGGACGGTGCACGGGAAGCCGCTCGCGCGCGAGCCGTGGGCGTCGATCGCGACGCCCACGCTCGTCGTCGACGGCGGCAAGAGCCCCGCCTCGCTCCGCAAGGCGGCGGACGCGCTCGCGGCGCACATGCCCGACGCGCGGCGGCTCACACTCCCGGGCCAGGGCCACAATGTCTCGATGAAGGTGCTCGCGCCCGTGCTGGAGGAGTTCCTGCGTGACCGTCGCTGAGGCACCCGACCCGCGCGTGCTCGATGCGGCGCGCCGCGGTGACGAGGACGCATTCCTCCGGCTCGTCGAGCCGCATCGCCGTGAGCTCCATGCGCACTGCTACCGCATGGTGGGCTCGCTGCAAGACGCGGAGGACGCGCTCCAGGAGACGCTTCTTCGTGCCTGGCGCGGGCTCGGTGGGTTCCAAGGCGGCAAGCCGCTCCGGCCGTGGCTCTACAAGATCGCCACGAACGTGAGCCTGGACGCAATCGCGAAGCGACCGAAGCGCGTGGTGCGGCTCGACGAAGCGCCATGGCAGCCGGCCGACGGCCCGGGCACGCCGCTCGCCGAGTCGATCTGGATCGAGCCGTACCCGGACGAGCACCTCGGGCTCGAGGACGGCTACGCGGCGCCCGAGGCGCGGTACGAGCAGCGGGAGAGCGTCGAGCTTCGCGTTCATCGCGGCGCTCCAGCACCTGCCCGCGCGCCAGCGGGCGGTACTGATCCTGCGCGAGGTGCTCGGCTTCTCGGCGCGCGAGGTCGCGCAGTCGCTCGATACGACCGCCGCGTCCGTCAACAGCGCGCTCCAGCGCGCGCGAAGGACGGTCGAGGACGTGCTACCCGAGCAGTCGCAACAGGCGACGCTACGGTCATTGGGGGACGACGCCCTGCGCGGGCTCGTCGAGCGCTACGTCGCGGCGTGGGAGAGCCGAAACGTCGACGCGATGGTGTCGCTGCTCGTCGAGGACGCGACCTTCGCGATGCCGCCGTTCCCATGCTGGTTCAGCGGTCGGGAGGACGTCGCGGCGTTCGTCTCGCGGTTTACGCCGACGTTGCGCTACGTCGCCACGCGCGCGGGCGGGCAGCCGGCCGTCGCGTGGTACATCCTCGCCGAGGAACGGGGAGTCTTCATGCCCGCCTCCATCGAGGTGCTTGCGCTCGAGGGGGAGCGCGTGAAGGAGATCACCGCGTTCGCCGACACCGAGTCGCTGTTCCCGCGGTTCGGCTTGCCTGCGCAGCTTCCAGCGTCAGATGACTAGCCCAGGCGAACCCGTGGCCAGAGCCGAGCGTGGTGGCGCGGTCGCGCTCATCTGCACACCGGTCCGAGCAGGTGACGAGTGACCGAGGGCCGATGAGTCGGCTCTTCGCCCTCGAGGGAAAGGAGCATGCAGATGCACGTCATCAAGCGCGACCAGCTGCCGCGGAGTGAGATTGCCCACGAACTGGTCGGCACCGAGCACGGGCTCGACATCACGGTTCTCTTCGTCGAGGCAGCTCCCGGCCGCGGCCCCGCGCTGCACCGGCACCCCTACGCCGAGCTCTTCATCGTCGAGGAGGGCGATGCGACGTTTACCGTCGCCGGAGAGGAGCAACAGGTTCGGGCGGGCGACATCGTCGTCGCGCGCCCGGATCAGCCACACTCGTTCGTCAACTCGGGCAGGCAACCGCTTCGACAGATCGACATCCACCTGAGCGCCAGCTTCAGCACCGAGTGGCTCGATGATCCCGTCGACCCGACCGAACGACGATAGGAGTCGCATCAGTGAGTCGGGCCGCGCAGCGAGGGCGCAGCGTATCGCGGCGACTCAACCCGTCAGTCTCGTGTGGCTGGGGCTGGGAGCGGTCGAGGCGGCCTAGCTCACGTTGAAGCCTCGGACCAGCGTCGTGAGGGAGTCGCGCCAAGCACGTTCCTCCTCGCCTGCAGGGAGGATGCGCAGGACCGTATTCCGGAGCTCGGAGTTTGCGAGACCCTCGCACATGGCGTTGAACGCCACCGCTCCGTCTCGCACGGACGTCGAGCCGAGCTGGCCGGCGTCGGCAACGCGCTGAACCTTGGCCAGAAGCCGAGCGAGCGCGTGTTCTCGCGCCTCGGTGAGCTCGGGCCCGACACGAAAGTCGGGCACGATTCGCTGGAAGGCGATGCGATACAGAGCTGGATGCTCGAGGACGAGACGCCGGTAGACGGACACGCCGTTCTCGACCAGGTCGGCGGCGGGATCGTCGGTCTCGGCCATGTTGTCCATTCCGTCGGCGAGAAAGGTGTATGCGTCCTGCGCGAGCGCATCGACGAGAAGCGCCTCCTTCGACCCGAACAGGCTGTAGACGGCTCTCGTGCTCGTGCCCGCCCTCTCTGCGACTGCCCGCACGGAGAGAGCGGGCGCTCCGCCCTCGGCGACGAGCTGCTCTGCCACCGCACGAAGGGTTGCCCGGGTCTCCTCGTCGTGAACTCGCGGCCGGCCCACCTTGCAATCGTAGCGTGACGTGTTACGTTACACGTTACGTAACGTGTCGCAAAAGAGGTCTTGAAAGGAAGGCGGAGGTTCGAATGCAGCACTCGATGCGCTCGTCGGTGATCGGTGCGGGAGTGGCCGTGTCCACACTGCTCGCCGCACTCGCGGTTGTGCCCGCGGCCATGGGCGTCAAGCCGACGCGGGAGATCGTTCCGGCGCCGCCGGACAGGGTCATCGGCGACCAGTGCGCCTTTCGAGTCAACGCTCATATCGACGGCGTCGAGATCAACACGACGTTCACCGACAAGGCGGGAAACCCCGTGAAGCTCTTGGGCGTCTTTCCCGGCAACAGGCTGACCTTGACCAATCTCGAGACGGGCAAGTCGATCACCCTGGCCGCCACCGGATCCTTCCAGGCGCGGGCTCAGCCCGACGGTTCGACAGCCTTCTCCGTAACCGGCAACGGGCCCTGGTTCCCCAACCCGGTGTCCGGTGAGCCTGGCA
>DATBMH010000033.1:0-13098 GCA_036554945.1 Gaiellaceae bacterium
GGTGGCGACGGCGTCTTCGCTGATCAGCGGCCCGATGATCGTGTCCTGCTCCTTCGGGTCGCCGCCCTTGAGGCCCTTCGTCTTCTCGGCCAGGCGCTCGAGCAGGGCGTCGGCGATCGGCTGCTCGACGAAGATCCTGCGCGTCGACATGCAGATCTGACCCTGGTGCAGGAAGGAGCCGAACGCAGCGGCGTCGACCGCGTAGTCGAGGTCGGCGTCGGCGAGGACGATCAGCGGGTTCGACCCGCCGAGCTCGAGCACGACACGCTTCAGGTTCCGGCCGGCAGCCTCGGCGATCTTGCGGCCGACCGCCGTCGAGCCCGTGAAGTTGATCACCCGGACGGCCGGGTTCTCCGCCAGCTCGTCGCCGATCGGCCCCGCCTCGCCGGGCGCGTGCGTGACGACGTTCAGGACGCCCGCGGGCAGGCCGGCCTCGGCGAAGATCTCGCCCCAGATCAGCCCGCCGACGTACGGCGAGTGCTCCGACGGCTTGAGGACGACCGTGTTGCCGAGCGCCAGCGGCGCCGCGATCGCACGCGCCGACAGGATCTGCGCTGCGTTCCACGGCGCGATCGCCCCGACCACGCCGACCGGCCGGCGGATGCCCATCGCGAAGGCGCCGGTGTCGGAGGGGATCACCTCTCCGATCGGCTGATAGCCCATGGACGCCACCTGCCGCAGCAGGCCCGGCACGAAGTGCAGCTGGAACATCGCAAAGCCGAACGTGCAGCCGGTCTCGCGCGTGAGCCACGAGCCGACCTCCTCCGCGCGGGACTCGAGCTCGTCGGCGGCCTTCAGGAAGATCTGCTGGCGGGCGGCCGGCGGGGTCTGGGACCACTCGGGGAAGGCCTTGGCCGCCGCATCGATCGCGCGGGCGGCGTCCTCCCTGGTCCCGGCCGGGATGGTCGCGACCGTCTCCCCCGTGAACGGATCGGTGTCCTCGAACGTCCCGCCTCCCGAGGCGTCTGTCCACTCGCCGCCGATGTGCAGGCCACGTACGGATTGCTCCGTTGCGCTGACGGTCATCTCAGGCTCCCTTCCTTCACCGAGCGATGTTCGACATAAGAACAACCATCCGGCTATCGCACCGCACTCTCCCATCGCGCGCGCGGATCGTCAAGCGGTACTCGCACCGCCCGCGGGACGGCTCGCAGCGCGGAGGTCGCTCTCGATCGCCTCGGCCGTCCGCAGCAGCTTCGGGACGACGTCGCGACGCAGCGCGGGCATCGTCATCCGGGTCGCGTGGACCGAGACGTTGAGGGCCGCGAGGACGGTTCCGGTGGCGTCGCTGATCGGCACTGCGGCCGAGCGGACGCCCTGCTCGAGCTCCTGGTCGACGGCCGCCCAGCCGGCCTCGCGGGCCGCGTCGATCCGCCGCCGGAGCTCGGAGGCGTCGGACGGGGTCGTCTGCGTGAACCGCTCCAGGCTCATCCGCTCCAGCCGCTCGTCCAGCGTCTCGTCGTCCAGGGCCGCAAGCAGGACGCGGCCCATCGACGTCGCGTAGGCGGGCAGCCGGGTGCCGACGGCGATCGTGATGGTCATGATCCGCTGCGTCGGGACCCGCGCGACGTAGACGACCTCGAGGTCGTCGAGGACGGCGATCGACGACGACTCGTTCACCTCGGCGACGAGCGCCTCCATGTGCGGCTGCGCGACCTCGGGCAGGCTGAGCGCCGAGAGGTACGCGTAACCGAGCTCGAGCACGCGGGGACGAAGCGAGAACGTCGTGCCGTCCTGCCGCACGTAGCCCAAGCGGACAAGCGTCAGCAGGAAGCGGCGGGCGGCGGCACGTGTCAGTCCCGTCGCGCGGGCGACGTCGCTCAGGCGCAGCTCCGGGCTCTCGGCGCCGAAGGCACGGATCACCGCGAGGCCTCGCTCGAGCGACTGGACGTAATCCGGGTTGCGCGCGCTTTGTTCCAGCATGTGAACGGATGTTCTCATACCGAACGCCGCGCTCGGCGATACTGCGCGCCCGTGACGGTGCGCGACGCGACCTTCGACCTGCTCCGCGACCGCGGCCTGACCACCATCTTCGGGAACCCGGGCTCGACCGAGGTTCCGTTCCTCAGCGGGCTTCCGGACGACCTCCGGTTCGTCCTCGGCCTCCACGAGGCGGCGGTGGTCGGGATGGCGACCGGCTGGGCGATCGGCAAGGACGAGCCGGGCTTCGCGCTCCTGCATACGACGGCCGGGCTCGGGAACGCGGTGGGGGCGCTCGCCACGGCCCGTGTGAACCGGGCGCCGCTCGTCGTGCTCGTCGGCCAGCAGGACCGCAGGCACCTGGCGCTCGAGCCGTTCCTCGCCGGGCGGCTCGAGGGGCTCGGCGGCGCGTACGTCGTCTGGAGCGACCAGCCGGTGCGGGCGCAGGACGTCCCAGGATCGATCGCCCGCGCGGCGCACGAGGCGGTCACGCACCGCGGCCCGGCGATCGTGGTCGTGCCGATGGACGACTGGAGCGCGCCGGCGGACGAGGAGCGCGAGGACGCGGCTCCCGCGCGCCTCGTGCGCGCGGCCGGCGCAGACCCGGCGGCGATCGAGGAGCTCACGGCGTTTCTGGCGGACGCCCGGTCGCCGGCGCTCGTCGTCGGGGCGGGCGCGGACAGCGCCGAGGCGTGGGCCGCCCTCGTCGAGCTCGCCGAGCGGCTCGTCGCCCCGGTCTTCCAGGAGTCGTTCGGCGCCCGCGCCGGGTTCCCGCAGGACCACCGCCTCTTCGCCGGCGTGCTGCCCGCCGACCGGCCCCGGCTGCGCGAGAAGCTCGAGCCCTACGACGCGCTGCTCGTCGTGGGCGCGCCGGTCTTCCGCCAGTCCCCGTACGCGCCCGGCGCGTTCACCGAGCCCGGGACGAGGATCGCGGTCGTCGGCGACAACCCCGACGAGGTCCACCGGAGCCCGGCGCAGCTCGCGGTGCTCGCCCCCCCGGCGTCGACGTGCCGGGCGCTCGCGGAGCGCGTGCCGCCCCGGGAGGCCGAGCCGCCGGAGCAGTTCCGGCCGCCGCCCGCGCCCGACCCGCCCGCCGCCGGCGAGCCGCTGGTGGCCGGCCACGTCCTCGCCGCGCTCGCGGAGCGCCTCCCGCGCGAGACCGTCGTCGTCGAGGAGGCGCCCGTCGACCGCCCCGAGCTCCACGACCGCCTGCTCGCCCGCGAGCCGCTCGGCTTCCTGAGCGCCGCGATGGGCGGCCTCGGCTTCGCGCTGGCGGGAGCCACCGGGGTGCGGATGGCCCTCCCCGACCGCCCGGTGGCGGCCGTCGTCGGCGACGGATCGTCCCTCTACGGGATCCAGGCGCTCTGGAGCACCGTCAGGTACCGAGCCGGCGTCCTGTTCGTGATCCTGTCGAACGGCGGCTACGCGATCATGGACCGGCTCGCCGAGCGGCAGGGCGCGCCCGGCCCGTGGCCGGGCTTCGACGTCGACATCGCGGGAATGGCCCGCGCGCAGGGCTGCGAGGCGCGCACGATCACGACCCACGACGAGCTCGTCGCGGCGCTGGACGAGGCCGCGCCGGAGCTCGCCACGCGCGAGGAGCCGCTGCTTCTCGACGTGGCGATTGCTCCGACGCAGTCCTTCAGTCCCTAGCGAACGGCGAAGCTCTTCCTGGCCGTGCCGCTGGACCAGTAGCGGTACGTGCCCCGGCGGAGGTTGACCGTCCAGGTGCTCCTGCCTCGTCCGCGGATGCTCGTCTGCCGGTTCACCCCCGGCCCGCGGAGGATGAAGTTCCGGTTCCGGAGGTTGTCGGTGACGACGAACGTGTACGGGCCGACGGCCAGCCGCTTGACGTCCCGTCCCTCATGGCGCAACAGGACGCGCCTGGGCTGGACGGTGCCCTGCAGCACCAGGCCGCTCGCGATGCTGCTCGGCACGAGCTGCCTGAGGTTCGGCGACCGCGTGATCACCTCGTACTTGCGGGTGAGGTTCGCGAGCTGCTGGAGCTTGCCGCGGTCGATGACGGGGCTCCAGATCGGGAGGCGCACGTTCTGCGTCCCCGGCGGGAGCATCGCGCGGATCTCGTCCGGGTGCGACTGCGCGTAGCTGAGGCTCCGGTTGATCGCCCGGCGGAACCGCTCCGCGAGCGCCGGGTTCCGCGCCCGCCAGCTCTGCCGCGCGGCGTAGCCGCCGATCGGCCAGTAGCGCCCCAGCACCGGCCCCGGCGCCATGACGATCCGCGCGTTGTCGATGTTGAGCGCCTGGGAATGGAACGGCTCGGGCGTCCAGATCGCGTCGACCTGGCCGTTGTTCAGCGCCGACCGCATCTGCGGGAACGGGATCGCCGTCAGGCGGAACGAGGTCGGCCGGACGCCGGCCTTCTCCATCGCGCCCTTGATCATCACCTCGCCGACGCCCTTGAGGGCGTTCACGGCGATCGTCTTCCCCGCCAGGTCTCGCGGCGTACGGATCGAGCTCGAGCCCTTGACCAGGATGTTCTGCCAGTTGTCCGCCTGGCCGACCCCCTCGACCTCGCTCGCGGCCACGAGCGTCATCGGGATGTTGTTCGTGACGGCGATGAACATCGGCACGAAGCCCAGGTAGCCGATGTCGCCGTTGTTGTTGGCCATCGCCAGGACGACGTCGTTGCCGCTCTGCAGGGTCGTCTTCTTGATCTCGATGCCCTCGGCCGCGAAGAACCCCCTTCGGATCCCGAGGTCGAGCGGGAAGCCGTTGGCGATCGGCAGGGTGACGACCCGGATCTCGGCCGCCGGCGCCTTGGGAGCGCTCGCGGCGGTGCTTCCGAAGATGGCGAGGACGGCGATCGCCCCGACGGCCGTGACGACGCCGAGACGTCCGGCCCGCCGGTGTCGCTTACGCATGCTCGTCTCCTTTCGTGGCAGTGCTGACAGTGGCGAATTCCTCATCAGGGCCCCCTTGCTCTCGCTTGATGAGTCGATAGACGTGCGCCCGGAGGTGGGTGAACTCCGGCAGCTCCTTCGTCGCGAGCTGGTCGCGCGGGAACGGCAGGTCGACGTCGATGATCTCCTTCACCTCCGTCGGCGCGTGCGTGAGGACGACGACCCGGTCCGCGAGGTAGACCGACTCGTCGATGTCGTGGGTGACGAACAGGATGGTGACCGCGAACTCCTCGCGGACCTGCAGCACGAGGTCCTCGAGGTCGCCCCGGGTCTGTGCGTCGACCGAGGCGAACGGCTCGTCCATCAGCAGGATCGACGGCTGGTACGCGAGCGCCCGGGCGATCGCGACCCGCTGCTGCATGCCGCCGGAGAGCTGCCATGGGTAGTGGTCGATGAAGCGCGTGAGGCCGACGGCCTCGAGCGCCTCCTCGACGAGCTCCTTGCGCTCGGCCCGCTTCAGCCGCTTGTGGCGCAGCGGCAAGAGCACGTTGTTCCGGACCGACGACCACGGCATCAGCGACCGGCCGTACTCCTGGAAGACGAGCGCCATCTCCTCCGGCGGCGACGTGACCCGCCGGCCGCGCAGCCGGACCTCGCCGTCGTTCGGCCGGAGCAGGCCGCCGACGCACTTGAGCAGCGTCGTCTTCCCGCACCCGGACGGCCCGACGACGCAGACGAACTCCCGGTCGTCGACCGTGAACGAGACGTTCGCGATCGCCTGGGTCGCCTTCGCGCCGGAGCCGTACGTCTTCGAGACGCCCTCGATCTCGAGCAGGTGACCGGCCGGGGCGCTCACACGACCGCCGACGCTCTCCAGCCACGGTGCCAGGCGAGCACGCGGCGCTCGACGAGGATCAGGAGCAGGTTCAGGAGGTACCCGAGCAGCCCGATCAGGACGATCGCCGCCCACATGGGCGCGAGCTGGAACGTGTTCTTCGAGATCAGCAGCACGTAGCCGACGCCGCTCGTGCTGGAGAAGTACTCCGTGAGCACCATCATGATCACGGCGAGGGAGAGGCTGGTCCGCATGCCCGCGAAGATCTGCGGCAGCGCCGCCGGGAGGACGATCCGCCGAATGCGCTCGAAGCGTCTGACGCCGTAGGACCGTGCGGTGTCGAGCATGGTCGGGTCGATGGCGCGGACGCCGTCGATCGTGTTCAGCAGGATCGGGAACAGGCAGAAGAACGCGATGAAGGCGATCTTCTGGCGGTTGCCGATCGAGTGGAGGAGCACGATCGAGACCGGCAGCAGCGCCGGCGGCGGCATCGCGCGCCACCACTCGATGTGCGGCATCGCGAGGATCCGGCCCCACCGCGAGAGCCCGAGCGGGATCCCGAGCAGGATGCCCAGCACGACCGCGATGCCGAAGCCGGCGGCGATCCGCGTCAGGCTGGGGACGACGTGCAGCTCGAACTGCGAGAACAGCCACAGCTCCCGGAACTGGACGAGGATCGTCGACAGCCGCGGGAACAGCGGGTCCGCGGCCCTGACCGTCCACGCCTGCCAGGCGAGGAGGATCGCGATCGGGACGGCGATCTCCGTAGCGACGGCGGCGGTGTTGTAGACGCGCCGGTTCATGTGGCGCCCGACCGCTGAGACGGATGCCACCGCAGCGCCCACCGCTCGATCGAGGCGAAGACGATGTAGATCGCGAGCCCGAGAAAGCCGGTGGCGAGGGCGAGCGCGTACACCTGGACGGTGAGGCCGAAGGACTCGGCGACGTTCATCAGCTGGCCGAGCCCGGGGACGCCCATGAAGAGCTCCGCCGTGAACGCGAGGATCAGCGCCACCGCGGACGAGATGCGCAGGCCGGTCGCGATGTACGGGATCGCGCTCGGCAGCGTGATCCGGTACAGGCGCTCGAAGCGGCCGACGCCGAAGGAGCGCGCCGTGTCGACCGCGACGGGGTCGACGTCGCGCACGCCGTAGATCGTCTGGACGAGGAGCGGCCAGAACGCGCCGAAGGCGGCCAGGAAGACCTCGCTCTTCAGCGTCGTCCCGAGCGTGAGGAAGAGGAGCGGGATCAGCGCGGCCGACGGGATCGGGCGCAGGAACTCGATCGGGATCCGGAAGGCGCGCTGCGCGAACGGGCTCCCCCCGAGCAGGATCCCGAGCGGGACGGCGAGGGCGGTCGCGATCCCCAGGCCGAGCGCCCACCCGCGCACGGTCTTCCCGAACGCGGCCCAGAATTCGCGGGTATGGAGCATCCGCCAGAACTCCTGGAAGGTCGTCGTCATCTTCGGCAGGTCCTGCTCCGAGATCACGCCCTTGGTGACCACGAGCTGCCACAGGAGGAGGAACGCGGCGACCGAGGCGGCGGCGGCGAGCGGTGGCGCGAGCCGTGCTGCGATCCCTCCCGCGGTCGACCGAACCGCGACCGCGCGCGTCGACGCTACGCCCCAGGCGGACACGCCGTAGTCCTAACACGTTTTCCTCCAGAATGTGCGCACACCGGGCCGTTGTTCGCATGGAGAACACCCAGCTGACACCTCCGCCCCCGCTCGGGGCCCACCTCGTCGGAAGCGTCCCGCTGCGGACCGCCGAGGAGGTCTTCCGGCTGCTCGGCGAGGGCCTCGGGGATCGCCTCCGGCGCCTGCCGGACGGCGAGACCGGCCCCCGTGCCGACTGGATCGTCTGGCAGTACCCGGTGCTGAGCTCGCAGCCGCAGTTCGAGGTCGCGCCGCCGGCGCCGGGCTCGTACCGGGCGCTCCCGCGGCTCCGGCTGCGCGACGGCGCGGACGCCGGCGAGCTGCGCTTCGGCTCGCTCGGCTACGCCGACGCGGCGGCGTCCTCGTACCGGGTGTTCGGCCCGCTGAAGCGCGACGGTGTCGTCCCGCCCGGCTGCCGGTTCCAGGTCTGCCTGCCGACGCCGCTGGCGCCCGTGAGCGCCTTCGTCGCGGTCGACGACCAGGCTGCGGTCGAGCAGGCCTACGAGACGGCGATGGCCGCGGAGCTCGAGCGGATCCTGGCAGCCGTCCCCCACGACCAGCTCGCGCTCCAGTGGGACACGAACGTCGAGTTCGGGATGCTCCAGGGCGACCTGCCGGTCTGGTTCCCCGACGTGAAGGCGGCGATCCTCGAGCGGCTGATCCGGATCAGCCGCGACGTTCCGCCGGAGGTCGAGCTCGGCTTCCACTTCTGCCTCGGGCACGACGAGCAGGCGGAACGCCACGTCCCGGCCGACGCGCGGCCGATGGTCGACGTCGCGAACGCCCTCGCCGCGAGCCTCGACCGCCCGCTCAACTGGATCCACGTCCCGCTGCCGGCAGACCGCGACGGCTTCGTCGAGCCGCTTCGCGACCTCCGCCTCCACGCCGAGACCGAGCTCTACGTCGGCGCGCTCCACGCGGGCGAGTCTCCGGACGCGAGCCGTCGCCGGATCGAGGCCACGAGCGAGGCCGTCCGGGACTTCGGCCTCGCGACCCCGTGCGGCTGGGGCAGGCTGCCGCCCCGGCTCGTCCCCGGGCTCGTGGACGCGCATGTCGAGCTGACCCGGCCGGTCACGGACCCGGCGCGCCGGAGAAGCTTCACGTTCGACTGGGGTGACGTCGAGCGCATCCCCGACGAGGACTGGGTCGAGCAGCCGGTGGACGCCTTCGGCCTTCATTACGACACCGTCGAGAACCACGGCTGGTACCGGAACCTGGACCTGACCGTCGAGCAGCTGGCCGCCGGCCTCCAGGAGGGCCAGATCCTGATCGACTACTCCGGCGGGACCGGGATCCTGCTCGACCGCCTGCGGCTGCGGATCTTCGACCGGCAGGTCGGGATGCTGATCGTCGACAGCTCGCCGAAGTTCCTGCGCGTGGCCGTCGAACGGTTCCGGAGCGACGAGCGGGTCGCGTTCCGGCGGCTCCGCTACCTCAAGGACGAGCGGCGGCTCGAGTACGTCGACGAGGTGGTGCCGGAGGGCTTCGCCGCGGACGCGCTCGTCTCCACCAACGCGATCCACCTCTACGACGACCTCGAGCACACGCTGCAGGCGTGGGCCCGTGTGCTGCGGCCCGGGGCGAAGGTTCGGATCAACTCGGGCAACCTCCGCAACCCGCGCGCCGGCGAGAACGAGTGGATCATCGACGAGACCGTCTACGTCGTCCACGAGGTCGCGACCGGGATCGTCCGCACCGACGACCGGTACGAGGCGTACCGGCCGGCGCTCGAGGACGAGGAGCGGATGCGCGCGTACCTCGCGTACCGGGACCGCGTGTTCCTGGCGCCGCGGCCGCTCGAGCACTACGTCGACGCCCTGAACGCGAGCGGCTTCGAGGTCGAGGAGGTCACCGAGCGGACGATCGAGGCCGACGTCGAGGAGTGGTACGAGTTCCTCGCCGCCTACGCCGACGCCGTCCTCGGCTGGGTCGGCGGCTCGGCGAAGGTCGACGGCGCCGAGGCGCCGGAGGAGGCGGCGGCCGACCGGCTGCGGCTGCTCCACGACTCCCTCGCGGTCATCTTCGGCGGGCGTCCGACCTTCAACTGCTGCTGGACCTACCTCACGGCCGTCCGCACCTGATTTCGAAAGCTTGTGCGCCGTCGCACGAGCGCAGTACACTCGGCTCGTGCGATCGCTCGCGGCGGTGGTCGTCTTGCTCTCGGCGCTGGCGACGCCGGCGGCCGCTCGCGTGTCCGCCCCGCAGGCACCGGCCAAGGCGACCTTCATCGGGCCGTACACGGGCGTCGGCTCCGGACACCTCCATCGTGTCCGCAACGTCGACAACCAGGACCCGGACCCCGCCGACCGTCTCGTCGTCCGGTCGACGGACGACTACCGGCTGCGGTTCCGGTACAGCTTCCGGATCGACGGCTTCGGGATCATCAGCGGCACCGGGAACGGCTCCTACCAGGCGGCGACCTGGCACCTGGAGGGGACGAACGGCAGCCACGGGCCGTTCAGCTGTGACGTGCCCATGCGGACGACGCAGTTCCGGGTGCGGATCACCGGCACCGCGGCCGACGGGAAGATGACGGTCCGCTTCGAGTTGGACGGCGCACGAGAGGCGAACGACGAGATGTACTGCGGCGCGAACTTCTCCGGCTTCGCCTCCGACGACGCGCGCATGGCCAGGTCGCTCGAGCTCGTCCAGCCACCCGGGGGAATCGTCATCGACCAGGCCCAGCCGTCGATCGCGCCGATGGTCAAAACCGTGCCCGAGGGCGATGCGACCGACTTCCTCACCAGCGATCACACCTGGTCCTTCACGATCCAGGCGCCGGCGGGCCCGCCGACGGAGCCGCCCGACCGCACGCCCGGGACCGTGCCCGACCCGCGGCGCGCAGGCCGCGGCGGCCGCATCTGCACGATCGACGGCACCGCCCGCTCCGACCGCCTCCGGGGCACCGCCGGCAACGACGTCATCTGCGGCTTCGGCGGCGGGGACACGATCGACGGCCGCGGCGGCCACGACTTGATCTACGGCGGGCTCGGCAACGACCGGATCACCGGCGGGCCGGGCCTGGACGTCCTCTACGGCAACGCCGGCCGCGACCGCCTCAGCGCGCGGGACGGCAAGCGGGACCGCCTCGACGGCGGCTCCGGGCGCGACAACGCGCGGGTCGACCGCGGCCGGGACCGCGTCCGCGGCGTCGAGCGAGTGGGCTAGCGGTCTCCGCCGGTTCTCGGGTTTAGGTCCTGCCGATTCGGGGACGCGGGAAGCGCTGCGGCGCGTCCCCACCCGAAAGGACCTATGAACAGAGCACTGATCGCGACAGCGATTGCGGCGTTCGTGCTGCTCCCGAGCGGCACCAATGCGGTCACCCGGCCCGCAGTTCAGCCGGGCCAGTCGTGGAACGCGGCCTGCGAGGCCGCCGCACCCGGAGATCTCATCCCGGTGGCGGCGGGGTCACATCCCTCGCAGTCGATCTCGTGCAAGAAGGCGGCCCCGGGCGTGACCTTCCAGGCCCAAGGCCGCGTGATCGTCGGCAGCTCCGGAGCCTCGGAGAACTGCCTCTCCGTGACCGGCACGTACATCACGGTCACGGGGATCGAGACGACCTACTACGGCACGAATCGTCAGTGCGGCGTCTCGGTCGGACGAGGCGGCGCCCACCATGTCACGTTGCGGAACGTCGACGCCGGGCACTTCTGGATCGCCGGCAACGACGTGTCGCTGATCGGCGGCGACTACGGGCCGACCGTGGACAAGGTCTCGAAGTTCAGCGAGCGGACCTGCGACGCCACGAACTTCACCTGCATGCCCCAGCGCCCGCTCGTCGACGGCGCCTACATCCACGACCACCGCCGGAACACCCAGCACATGGAGTGCCTCGCGTTCTACGGCGGAACCGACGCAGTGATCCGGAACACGCACTTCCACAACTGCTCGGTGTTCCACATCTTCATCTCCGCCAGCCAGGCGACGGACTTCCGGAACATCCTGATCGAGAACAACCGCTTCTCGTGCGGGGACCAGGCGGTCTCCAACGCCGTGAAGTTCTCGGATCACGGCTTCCGCTACTCGAACGCCGTGATGCGCGGGAACCGGTTCGACTGCCAGGAGACGATGGTCGCCTCCTCGACGCCCAGCCAGCTCCTCTACGAGGGGAACTCCGGCGGCGGCCTCCACCTGAACAACGGCGGGCCGAAGGGCAACGGCACCCACACGCAGGGGCAGACGGTCGTGACGGTCCGGAGCGGCTCGGGCCCTCCGCCTCCGCCTCCGCCGCCGCCGCCGCCTCCGCCGCCCCCGACGAACCAGGCGCCGACGCCGTGCTTCACGCGGACGCCGAACCCGAGCCGCGCGGGCCAGGCGGTCACGTTCAACGCCTCGTGCTCGACCGACCCGGACGGGGACACGCTCACGTACGCGTGGGACATCGCCCCCGGCGGTGACGGCCTCTACGAGCGCTCCGGCGTGACGACGTCGTACGCCTACACCGGCGCGGGGAACAAGACGGCGCGCCTGCGCGTGAACGACGGCCACGGCAACGTGGTCACGACGTCGCAGACGTTCACGGTTACCCCGTAGTGACCTGTGACGCCCGGGCCGTGGATGGGCGATCCGCCTGTCCCGGCCCGGGCGCCGTAAAGCGTTCGTAAGCATTGTCCTAACGCTTCGAAACCCCGGCTAGCCTCGGACGCGACCTATGTCGAAGCGCACCGCACTCGTTCTCGTCTCGCTGCTCGCGCTCGCCGTCACGGCGGCCGCCAGCGCGACCGCGAATCCTTCGCCGGCCTCGAGCTCGGTCTCGTACCGGGCGCTGAAGTCGGGCATGCTCGTCGGCTTCTACGACGACGCGCAGGTCTACGGACGCACGGACTGGGCGTTCGGCCAGCTGCGGAGCCTGCGCGCCGGCATCGTCAGGATCAACATCAACTGGGACACGGTCGCGCGGCGACGCCCGAAGCGAGCCGCCGACCCGGCCGACCCCGCCTACAACTGGGCTGCGGTCGACCACGTGATCTCACAGGCGGCGCAGAACAAGGTGCGCGTCCTCGCCACGATCTACGGGACGCCGCGCTGGGCCGGCCGCGCCAAGAACCGCATCCCGCGGCGCATGACCGACCTGCGGCTCTTCGCCTTCGCAGCAGCGAAGCGCTACAGCGGCACGTACCGCGTCAAGCCGAGCGAGAACGAGCCCGAGCGCACGCTTCCGGCCGTCCGCCACTGGCTGGCCTGGAACGAGCCGAACAACCCGGTCTTCCTCAAGCCGCAGTGGAAGCGGTTCCGCGGCAGCTGGCGTCCCCAGAGCGCGTTCGACTACGCGAAGATCTGCTCCGCCGTCTGGGCGGGCGTCCACGGGACGCGCCTCGCCGGCCGCAAGGTCGCCTGCGGCGCCACCGGCCCGCGCGGCAACGACGCGCCGCGGAGCTCGCGCCCGTCGACCTCACCGCTCGTCTTCATGACGTGGTTCCGCCGCGCCGGCGCGAAGCGCTTCGACGTGTACGCCCACCATCCGTACTCGATGAGCCGGTTCGAGCGGCCGGGCACCGTGCCGCGCTCGAAGAAGGCGATCACCCTCGGCAACATCGGCGTCCTGATCAAGCGGCTCAACCGCCTCTACGGACGCAAGAAGCGGCTCTGGATCACGGAGTACGGCTTCCAGACGTCGCCGCCCGACCGCCTCTTCGGCGTGCGGTACGCGACCCAGGCGAAGTACGTCCACCAGGCGTTCCGGATCGCCCGCAGGACCCGGCGGATCGACATGCTCGTCTGGTTCCTCGTGCGGGACGAGGCGCGGCTGTCCGGGTGGCAGTCGGGCGTGATCACCGCGCGCGGCAAGCGGAAGCCCGCCTTCCGCGCCTTCCAGACGCTGCGCTAGC
>DATBMH010000036.1:0-3604 GCA_036554945.1 Gaiellaceae bacterium
GAAGAGCATGGATGTCGGCATCCGGCTCGGCGGCGAGCTCCTTGGTGCGACGCTCTACGAGTGCCCGCCCGGGAACCGCGTCTGGCCCTACCACCTCCATTACGCGAACGAGGAGATGCTGCTCGTGCTGGAGGGGACGCCGACGCTTCGGACGCCCGAGGGTGAGCGCCCGCTCGAGCGGGGGGAGGTCGCCCTCTTCCGGCGCCGCGCGGAGGGCGCGCACCAGCTCCTGAACCGCTCGGACGGCCCTGCCCGGTTGCTGATGATCTCGACGATGGTCGAGCCCGAGGTGTGCGAGTACCCGGACAGCGGCAAGGTCGGCATCTGGGCCGGCGCCGCGCCGGGCGCAGCCCAGCCGCCTTCGATTCACGCGTTCCTCCGCAGCGAGCAGGAGGTCGACTACTGGGACGGTGAGGCATGAACGTCTACGGACTCGACTGGGACGTCGAGCGCGCGCCGGCCGGCGCCGGAGAACGGTTGCTGCACATCGGCAGGAGGCTCGGGGGCGAGCTGCTGGGAGCGACCGTCTTCGAGGTCGATACCGGCTGGAGCGGCCTCTACCACCTCCACCATGGCAACGAGGAGGTAGTAGTCGTCCTCGAGGGCACGCCGATCCTCCGCCTGCCGCAGGGCGAGGTCCAGCTCAGGCCGGGGCAGGCTGCTCTGTTCCGCAGTGGCGCCGAAGGGGCGCACGGACTGCGCCACGACTCGGATCGGCCGGCGCGGTTCCTCATGGTGTCGACGATGAACGCCCCGGACGTGGGCGAGTACCTCGACAGTGGAACGATCGCCGTGTTCGCCGGCGACGCGCCGACTGCGGGCCGGGAGGCGCCGGTCGAGGCGTTCTTTCCTCGCGATGCCGCGATCGCCTACTCGGAGATCCCGCGACGCCCGGTAGGAAACGCCCGGAGGCGGTATGAACGTCGTCGCGCGTGATCGGACAACAGCGGCGACGGGAGTCGCCCTCGGAGCCGCAACGGTCGTCGCCTGGGTTGTCCTGGCGGGATACGAACCCCCGATGGGGCTCGCGGGCTTCCTGGCGGGCTGGACGCTGATGATGGCTGCGATGATGCTCCCCTCGATCGCACCCCTCTTGTTGCTCTATTCGGGGCCGCGCGCACCCTTGGTCGCGAGCTACCTCGTCGTCTGGAGCGCGATCGGCCTGCTGCCGTATGCCGCGATGGAGTGGGGGTTCGCGCCCGCGCTGCCGATCGTCCTCGCGCTCGCAGGCATCTATGAGCTTACGCCGCTCAAGACCGCGTGTCTGCGCCGTTGCCGCAACGCAGCCTCGTTCCTGATGGAGCGCTACCGCAGTGGGCCGCTTCGGCTCGGAGTCGCGCACGCCGTTTGGTGCGTGGGCTGCTGCGTCGGGCTGATGGCGGTGCTCGTACTGGCGGCGTCGATGGGTCTCGTGTGGGCGGCCGCGATCGGCGCGGCCGTGTTTGTGCAGAAGGTGCTGCCTCTCGGCGAGCGATCCGCACGGCTGACGGGCGTCGGCCTGCTCGCCGCCGCCGCCGCTCTCGCGGTGGCGTGAAAGGATCGAATGGCTGAGTCGTGGACGATGAGCGGGACGGTCCTGATCGCGTGCAACTGTGACTACGGCTGCCCGTGTAACTTCAACGCGCTGCCGACGACAGGCAAGTGCGAGGGCGAGTGGACGTGGCACGTCGAGGAGGGGGCGTACGACCACACCGAGCTCGATGGCGTGACGTTCACGCTTGCCGTGAACTGGCCGGGCGCGATTCACGAGGGCAATGGCGAGGGTGTGCTGCTCGTCGACGAGCGGGCGGATAGGGCCCAGATCGAGGCGATCCGTACGCTCGTGAGGGGAGAAGCTGGCGGCCCGTGGGGCGTGCTCGCCTGGACGTGGCCGACTCTGCGCGGGCCGGAAGCCGTGCCGTACGAGCTGGAGCTGAACGGGATTCACTCCCGCGTGCGCGCGGGCGAGGTGTTCGAGCTCGAGCTGGAGCCGATCCGGAACCCGGTCAGCGGCGCGGAGGTCACTCCGGGCGCGGTCTTGCCGCAGGGAATCATCTTCAAGAGCGGCGACTTTGCGTCGTCGAAGCGATACCGCGTCGGGCCGCTCGGCATCGCGTACGCCGACCGGTACGCGGCGGTGGCGCCGTTCGAGTACGCCGGCCCCTAGCCCGAATGCGTTCCGCCGTCGAGCGTTCCGATGAAGCTCTCGGCCGTGGTGACATGACAGAGCCTCCGCAGGATCACGGCGATCGAGAAGTCGTGCACCTCCCTCTCGCGGCTCGCGCAGCAGTCCTCCAGGACGATCACGCGGTAGCCGCGATCGCCGGCCTCGCGCGCGGTCCCTTCCACCGCGAAGTGCGTCGCGACGCCGGTCAGGACGAGCGTGTTGATGTACCTGAGCCGGAGGAGGCGGTCGGGCTCGGTTCCGGCCAGTGCGCTCACGCTTCGCTTGGTGGACCACGATCTCACCCGGAGCGGGCCGCACGGGTTCGTAGAACCCGGACTCCCACGTCCCCTCGACCGACCGGTCCGACGCATCCGCGAAGAGGGGGTCGCCGAACATCGTCGCGGCAGCATTCGGCGACGTCGGCGACCTGCTGGCGCTGCCCCAAGAGATCATGCGGCCTCGGGTCCTCTGGGCGTGCTGCGCGGCAACCTGCGCCGGGCACCGCTTGACGCAACCGATCCCGCCGCCGCGGCGACGACGAGCGTCGACCCAGTCACGGCGCACTCGATAACCCGGCGTGGCTGATCAACGGTGAGCGACAGCACCCACCGGGTCCTGCGTCAGGCGACTCTCCGAGAGATCGGGAGGAGAGCGATGGCGGCAAGGGTGCGCGGAGGTGAAGAACGGCGAGCGTGCGAATCGGGCGTCAGGGGGCAACGCCCCGACCGTCAACGAGCCGGAAGCCGGACCCGACGCCGGGAAAGGCAGACCCGCTGCAATCTGACGGCGCTCCGCTTCTCCTCCGCATCGTTGCGAGAGTCTCGGTGTCCGCGTCGCTCACTTTCGCAGCGGACGAAGAGCAGGGACCTCACCGCCCTTTCCGCAACCGCGTGCAGCACTCTGTCACGCGCGGCGGTGCCTTTGACCCTGAGTGCGGGGAGGTACCGGCGTTCCTTCACTGGGTCCCGGCGTGGGTACAGGGAGTTCCCGGAACCTCTCGAGCGCTCGCTCGTTCTTTCCGTCGGGGCCGAGGTCGTCCCACGATTCGATTTCGTCCAACGTCCGTTGCGCCCACGCCTCGACCGTGTTCAGGAGGCTGATGAAGAAGTCAACCGCGAGCACGCGGATGTAGACCTGATCCTGGGTGACCGCCATGCCCCCGAGGAACTCCTGTTTGACCTGTCCTGCGAACCGGAGCATCTCTCGCGCATCGTCGAGCACCAGCTCGAGCGTGGCGACGATGTCGCCCTTCGTCCCGAGAGGAGCGACGAAGAGACGGATCATCGCCTCGAAGTCCATGGCGAACGGGGAGACCGGCGTGGCGAGCCACTCTCGTAGCGCCTCTCGTCCCTTCTCGGTGATCGAGTAGATCGTGCGCGCCCGTTTGCCGACGTGTTCCTTCTTGGCTTGGAGCAGGCCCATCGAAGAGAGGCGTTTCACCTCCCGATAGATGGCGCT
>DATBMH010000059.1:0-22161 GCA_036554945.1 Gaiellaceae bacterium
TCGACGAGCTCGGCGCGGGTCTCCGGCGCCAGCGTCTCCTGCTCGTTCTGGAGCCCGTCCCTGGGCCCCACCTCCCGCAGCAAGCTCAGAACCCGCGCGCGAACACACGCTTCGGCGTGATGCGCACGATCAGCCGCCGCTCGCCGGGCACGTAGTGGTAGTCGCGGCCGTAGTAGCGGTGGGAGAGCTCGTTGATGTGCTCCTCGGCGCCCTCGTCGGAGATCTCGGCCGGGCCGGTCACGGAGAGGTACTGGTACGGGTTGTCGTGGTTGTAGACGCAGACGCTGACGATCGGGTTCAGCCGGATGTTGCGCGGCTTGACGCGTCCGTCGGCCGTGTTGAAGACGACGCGCTCGCCGTCCCAGTCGATCCAGTTGATGGTGAGCTGCGGGATGCCGTCCTCGCCGACGGTCCCGACGACCGCGAAGTTCTTGCCCTTGAGGAGCGCAGCCTGGGCATCGGTCAGCTTCGCCACGAGGTTGCGTAGGCTAGCCGGGTGCTCCTGCTCTGTGGAACGCGCAAGGGCCTCTTCCTGCTCCACGGCGGCGACGGGAGCTGGGAGCTCGAGGGCCCGCTGCTCACCGGCTGGTCCGTCTACCACGCGACCCGCGACCGGCGTGACGGCAGCCTGCAGGTCGCGGCGAACAACTTCGTCTACGGCGGGACGTTCCAGCGGTCCGACGACGGCGGCAAGACCTGGACGCGGGCCGAGGGACTCGGCCTGCCGGAGGACTCGGGCCTCAAGCTCGCGGAGACCTGGCACATCGAGCCGGGCCGCGAGGACCGCGAGATCTGGCTCGGCGCGACGCCCGGCGTGCTCTTCCGCTCGGGCGACGGCGGCGCGTCGTTCGAGGTGGTGCGGAGCCTGCTCGAGCAGCCGACGCGCGAGCAGTGGGAGCCCGGCGCCGGCGGGATGTGCTGCCACTCGATCCAGCTCGATCCCGCCGACCCGAGCCGGATGTACGTCGCCATCTCCGCGGCCGGCACGTTCAGGACGGACGACGGCGGCGAGTCCTGGACGCCGAAGAACCAGGGCGTGGCCGCCGATTTCTTCCCCGAGCCGGACAACTTCCCGGAGGTCGGGCAGTGCGTCCACAAGCTGCTGCTCCACCCGGAGCGACCCGACCGGCTGTGGCAGCAGAACCACTGCGGCGTCTACCGGTCGGACGACCGCGGGGACACCTGGGAGCGGCTCGAGGGGAATGGGCTGCCGAACGGCTTCGGCTTCCCGCTCGCCCTCGACCCGGAAGACCCCGACGTCGCGTACGTGATCCCGGAGGACGGCGCGGAGAACCGCGTCACGCCGAACAACCGGCTCGGCGTCTACCGCACCGGCGACGGCGGCGCGAGCTGGGAGCTCGCGTCGGGCGGCCTGCCGGAGCCCGCGTGGGGCGCCGTCATGCGCGAGGGCTTCTCCTTCGATGCGGACGGCGGCGTCTACTTCGGGACGCAGAGCGGCTCGGTCTTCGCGACGCACGACGGCGGCGGCTCCTGGACGGAGCTCGCGCGCCAGCTTCCGCCGATCCTGTCGGTCGAAGCGTCGTGGTCCTAGTCGTCGTCCCGTCGCTGCTGGCAGCCCAGGCGGGCGGGCAGAGCCGGTTCGACGTCGAGGCGGCGACCGTGGAGCACGCCCTCAGGCAGCTCCCCGTGGCGGATCTGCTCCTCGACGAGTCCGGTGAGCTGCGCCGGCTCGTCAACGTCTACGTCGACGGCAAGGACGCGCGAGGGCTCGACGGGCTCGACACCTCTGTCGCCGACGCGCGGGAAATCCGCGTGATCGCCGCGGTCGCCGGCGGCTAGAGCGACTGCGGTATCTGGATCTCGCCGGCGAGGATCTGGCGCTGGACGTCCTCGAGCGCGGAGCGGTCCTCCCGCGGGACGTCGGCGCTGATCGTCCCCAGCCCGACGCCGTGCTCGGCGAGCCCGAAGGTCACGTTGAGCCCGCCCTTCCAGGTCCCGTCGGTGACCGACCGGATGATCCGGAAGACCGCCTCGTCGACGCGCTTCATCGAGCTCGTCAGGACGTGGGCGCCGAGGAAGGACTGGTCGGCGTCGACGCCGATGCCCCAGACGCTCTTCTCGCGGGCGGCGTCGAGCGCGCCGAGACCGCATCCGCCCGCGACCTGGAAGACGACCGTCGACCCGCGCTGGATCTGGTCGAGGGCGAGCTCCTTGCACTTCGCCTGGTCGTCCCAGTCGGACGAGTAGCCGTTCAACGTCTTCACCTGGGGGTCCTCGTGCTTCGCGCCGGCCTGGTAGCCGGCGATGAACCGGTCGACCGGCGGCTCCTTGAAGCCGCCGACCGAGCTGACGACGGCCGGTGACTTCTTCACCGAGCGGGCGGCGAGCACGCCGGCCAGGTAGCCGGCCTGCTCCTCGCGGAAGAGCACGCCGAGGACGTTCGCCGGCTTGCCGGGCAGCGTCGTCTGGTCGACGTCGATGATCGCGTACTTCGTGTCTGGATACGCCTTCGCCGCCGACGCGACCGCCTCGCCCTGGGCGAACCCCACGCCGATGATCAGGTCGAAGCCCTGGCGCGCGAGCGACGTGTGGTTCGGGACGTAGTCCGAGGCGCTCTTGGACTGCGCGACCCGGATCTCGACCCCGAGCTCCTCCTCAGCCCGCTGGAGGCCCTCGTAGGCGAGCTGGTTGAACCCGCGGTCGTTCAGCTGGCCGACATCGGTGACCAGGGCGATCTTGAACTGCGGCTCGTCGCTGCCCCCGGCGGCGGTCGTACCGGCGCTGTCGTCACCGCCGCAGCCCGCAAGCAGGAGCACCGCGGCGGCCGCAACGAGAGCTGAACGGAAGTTTTCGCCTGATAGTCTCAAACCTGGTGGCGAAGTCTATCCGACCCGCCCCACGGCACGTCACGCTTGCGGTCGTCTTCCAGGTCCGGGACGGCACGCTGCAGGTGCTCGTGTGGCGCCGCGCGAAGGAGCCCTTCGCCGGGCGCTGGGCGCTTCCGGGCGGCTACCTCGAGCCCGGCCAGACGCTCGAGCAGTCCATCCGCCGTCACCTCGCGGCCAAGGTCGACGTCCGCGAGCTCGCCCACCTCGAGCAGCTGGAGACGCGCAGCGCCCCGGACCGGCATCCGGAGCACTGGGAGCTCGCGACCGCGTACCTCGGGCTCGTGCCGAGCGACGTGGACCCCGCGATCCCCGACGACACGCGCTGGGTCCCCGTTGAGCGCCTGCGGGAGACGGCGTTCGACCACGGCGAGATCGTCCGGTCCGGCCTCGCACGGCTCCGCGCCAAGCTCTCGTACACGAACGTCGGCTTCGCGCTCGCGCCCGCCGAGTTCACGCTCTCCGAGCTCCGCGAGATCTACGCGGCCGCCCTCGGCCACGACGTCTCGGCCACGAACCTCCACCGCGTCCTCGTCCGGCGCGGCGTGCTCGAGCCGACGGGTGGACGGCGTGAGCCGGGCAGGGCCGGCGGAAGGCCGGCGTCGCTCTTCCGCTTCCGCTCGCCGAAGCTCGAGGTCACGGACCCCTTCGCCGTGCTGCGGCCGCCGCGCCGCTAGGTCGCGGAGACGAGCTGGTCGCGCCCGCCGCGCTTGGCGGAGTAGAGCGCGCCGTCGGCGCGGCCGACGAACGCCTCGGCGCTCTCGGTCTCGTCCCAGCAGGCGATGCCGGCCGAGACCGTCTCGCCCTCGGGCATCGCGGCGCGCAGGCGCTGGACGATCGACTGCGCGCCGTCGATCGTGCAGCCGGGCAGCAGCAGCGCGAACTCCTCGCCGCCGTACCGGGCGAGCATGTCGCTCGAACGGAGCTGGGACGCCCACGCGGCCGCCGCCTCCTTCAGGAGCCGGTCGCCGGCCTGGTGGCCGCGGTCGTCGTTGAAGCGCTTGAAGCGGTCGAGGTCGAGCATGGCGACGCACACGGGACGCGCGTCGCGCGCGGCCCGGGCGAGCTCGCGCGGAAGCTCCTCCTCCCAGGCGCGGCGGTTCGGGAGGCCGGTGAGGTCGTCCGTCCGGGCGGTCTCCTCGAGCTGGGAGAGCAGGCGCGCGCGGTCGAGCGCGATCGCAGCCTCGGCCGCGAGCATGCGCATCCCCGACTCGACGCTCTGCGAGAGCCGCTTCACCGGCTTCGACCAGCCGAGCACGAGCACGGCGACCGCGGTCGAGTCGCGCACGACGGGCTCGAAGTGCATCGAGCGCACGCCGTGGCGCGCTCCGTGGGTCGCGTGCCGGAGGAACACCGGCTTGCAGGACATGTAGGCGAGCCCGGCGCCGGCTTCCTCGCCGGCGCGCGGGACCCGCATCCCGACGGCTGAGGTCAGCGCGAGCCGGTCGTCGGCGCCGGGCTCGAGCAGCTGGACGACGTCGGCGGTGGCAATCGACTTCGCGGAGGAGCAGACGGCCTGACGGACCGCCTCCGGGCTCGTGCTCGAGCCGATCTGGCGCATCGCGACGGTGATCGACTCGACGTTGGCGAGCGCGAGCCGCGTCTCCTCTGCCCGCGAGCGAAGCTCGGCGACCAGGGCCTGGACGGTGAAGCCGACGATCGGCGCGACACAGATCCACACGATCGCGCGCAGCCACTCGGTCTCCGGATACTCGGGCGCGCCGAGCAGCACGAGCGGGACGAAGAAGACGGCGCCGAGGCCGGCGATCGCGATCGCGAGCTGCTGGCGCGTCCCGTACAGGGCGAGCCAGAAGACGGGGAGCATGGCGAGCGCCGAGTAGCCCGACAGCGCGCCACCCTGGCTCTCCCGGAGCAGCGCGATGACGACGAAGTACGAGAGCGGCGGCACCGCCTCCGCGTAGCGAGGGAGGCGATCCCACGGCGCGAACCAGACCGTGAGGACGATCAGGCCGGTCAGGACGGACGCGATCGCGATCTCCGTCACCCCGCCGACACCCGGCGGCAGCGGCAGCAGCGCGATCGCGAGGATCATCACGCCGAGGAAGGGGGCGCTTCGGCGCGCGAGGCCCTCGCGCGCGTACATGCCTCCCGAAGCGGGATGCATGGCCGTCGTCGTCCTCGCCCCGAAGGGCAGGCCGGCGTGACGGCGGAGGGAGAGGGCCGCAGACCTCACGCTGCAGCAATCGTCGGCGCCGGCGCCCGGCTGGGCGATCCTCCGTTCAGGGGAGCGTTTATGCGCTCAACGGTTAACTGCAGTCAGCGAAGCTGGGGGAGCCGGGCTGCCCGGCTCCCCCAGGTCGCATCAGCGGGTGATCGACACGTCGTCGACGTGGAGACCCGTGTAGAGCGGCGACGAGATCAGCTGGTCGGACGCGAACCGGAACCGCACCTGCAGCGCGCCGGCCGGCGCGTCGAAGGCGACCCGCTCGAGGGAGAACGTCGGGTAGCCGGGGTTCTGGCCGTCGAACGTCTTCTCGTCGCTCCAGGCCTGCGCCGTGTCGTCCCAGCCCCACCTGGCCGACCTCCACGCCGTCCCGTCCGTCGTGTACTGCACGGTCAGGAAGTCGAAGCCGGGCTCCGTGTCGCGCCGGTTGCGGAAGCTCACGTACACCCAGCCGCCCGAGTGGGCGATCACGGGCGACCTGAGCGTCGCCGACGACTCGTCGAAGTACGGCGTCAGCTGGAAGCTCGATCCGGACGCGTGGCCTGGAGCGGCGCGCCTCCACGCATGGAGCGGGTTCCCGGTCTGCGTCGTCGTCCAGCCCTCGTCGCTGAGCTCGAACCCGAACGGCCCCGCGAGCGGAACGCCGGTCGCGACCGGCGGCGGCTCATCCGTGCCGCCCGGATCGCCGCCGCCTGGCAGCTTCCGCGTGAACGCGTACGTCCAGACGCCGCGGCCGTAGGTGGCGATCACGAGCAGGTTCGGGTCGTTCGGCTTGAGGTTCACCATCGAGACCGGAACGACGGGCAGGCCCTGCAGCGGCGCGAACCGCGTCCCGCCGCCGAGGGTGTTCGCGAAGACACCGACGTCCGTGGCCACGATCAGCTGCCTGCCACGGAGGACGACTGACGTCGCCGGCACGTCCGGCAGGTTGCCCGTGATGTCGACGAACGTCTCACCGGCGTCGGTGGACTTGAACAGGTGCCCTTCGCCCGCGTCCGGGTTCTGGTCCCCGCCGCTGTTCGGCGGGAGCCAGCGCCGCGTGTAGCCGCCGAGCGTGACGTAGATCGTCCGCGGGTTCGCCGGGTCGACGTGCACCGAGGTGACGAACCGCTCCGGAAGGCCGCTGGCGGCCGCCACGTGCCAGCCCTTGGACGTCATCCGCTGCGGCGCCTCGGCGCCTCCGACGTTGGTCGCGATGCCGGAGCGGAACGGCGCCTGGGCGTTGAGCGTGTCGCAGACGCCGCAGTAGGCCGCGTACACGGCGTCGCCGACGACGTCGATCGCGGTCATCCCGTTCGCGGGATCGGTCGCCGAGGGGACGGCCGCCGCGTCGCCGGGCCGCTGCTGCGTCCCGAGGTCGAAGACGACCTTCCAGCTGTTGTCGCCGCCGTCGTGGCCGGGCTCGGTGTCGGGGCCGGCCGTGGTCTCCGCGATCTCGTTCCCGCCCGTCACGAGGTGCAGCGAGTCGGTCGGGTCCATCTCGAACGGGTTGACGAACCGCGTGTTCGTCAGGCCCGGGTTGATGTCGCGCCAGGACTTGCCGCCGTCCGTCGACGCCTTCATCTCGTTGAAGACGTACGCCTCGTAGGCGACGTTCGAGTCGGCCGGGTCGACCTCGGCGAAGGTGCCGTCGCCGCCGAAGACCGCCCACTGGTCGCCCTCGGGCGTGATCTTCATGTGACCGTTGTCCTGCAGGCCCGCGTACGTCGTCCCGTCGTTCGCCATCGCGACGTCGTACGGGAGGAGCGTGTTGAAGCCCTCCTGGTTGCCGAGGCCCCAGCCGCCGTTGTCGAGCTCGTGACCGGGTGCGACGTGGTTCTTGTAGAAGCCGCCGTCGTTGCCGATCGCGAGGCTGACGCCGCCGAGCGTGTCGGGGATCCACAGCCCCTCGTGCTGGTCGGGGTGGGCGGTCTTGGAGGTCGTCGGCGGGCGGTGGTGCGGGCACTCGGGCAGGCCGAGCGGCCGGAGCAGACACGACGTCCCGCTGAAGTAGCGGGCGATCACCTTGAAGGTCGCGGGGCCGTCCATCGGGACCGGCAGCTCGTTCTGGAAGACCTCTTCGAGGCCGAACGCGAGCCGGGTCGGAACGCCTCCCGCGCTCGCGCGCGTCGGGTCCGGCGCGATCCAGAGGTTGTACCAGGCCTGCACGCCCGGCTCGAGCCCCGGCGCCCCGACCAGCGCGGTGCCGGTTGCCGGGTTCTTCGCGATCACGTTGTCGTCCGCCATCAGCGTCCAGGTCGCGCCGAAGTCCTTCGAGACGTAGACGCCGTTCAGCATCGTGCCGCCGGGAACCGGCGACGCGAGGTCGTCGGGGGCGTCGATCACGTCGACCCCGCCGTTCAGCGCCACCGCGTCCTGCACGATCGCGTACAGGAAGTCCTTGTCCTGGGTCGCGCCGGTGGTCGGCCCGAACTCGGTCCGGCCGATGCGGTTCTGCGGCGTGAAGCCCGGCGCGTTCAGCCGGACGAACGTGTTCGGCGCGCCGCTCGTCGAGCGATAGAGGCCGTTGTGCTCGGACTGGATCGAGCCGTCCGCGTTCCGCTTCGTCCCGGCGCGCCAGCCGATCGCCGCGATCACCGTGCCGGGCGAGACGTCCTGGCCAACGCCGCCGGCGCCGCGAATCGCGACGTCGGTGACCATGTTCGCGAGCTGGCAGTGGCCGCCGCCGGGAACGCCGGAGCACTCGCCGGTCGGCAGGTTGACGTTCGCGTAGCTCTTGCCGCCGTCGGTCGAGCGGAAGAGGCCGAGACCCGTCGCCGCGTAGACCTCGAGCGGGTTCGTCGGGTCGACCTCGATCTCGAAGCCGAGGGCGCCGTCCGGGATCCCGCCGGCCTTGCGCCACGTCCGGCCGAGGTCGTTGGAGTAGAAGGCTCCGAAGCCCGTGTAGCCGCCGGAGCCATACGTCGGATCGCCGGAGACGGCGACGAGCGTCCCGCCGTTCGCGGCCGACCAGGCCACCGCGCCGACGATCTGGCTCGGCAGCGAGTCGCCGACGGATCGCCACGTGTCGCCGTAGTCGGTCGACATCCAGATCCCGCCGGTGCCTTTCGCTGCGAACAGGCGCCGGTTCTGCGGGTCGAACTCGAGGCTGTCGATCCGGCCCATGAGGTTCGCGAGGCCGAGACCGTTCACGGAGTCGTAGTCCGCCCCGTCCATCCGCAGCGGCCCACGGCCGAGCGGCTTCGCGGTGCCTTCGCTCCCCTTGACGGAGGCGGGCATCGCGGCCCGCTGGCCGAGCGCGCCCGCGAAGGCGCCGGGATGCATCCGCTGGTGCGGCGCGGCCCGCACGGCATCGAGCTGCCGGCCCCGGGTCTCCAGCTCGAGCAGGGACTCCGGGTGCTTGATCGACATGCACCAGGCGGTGCCCGCGGGCTGGTAGCCGGCCGGGCATGCGGCTGACGTCGCCACACGTTCCTTCATGACCGCCGCCGAGCCGACGCCGATCGTCACGACGGCAGCGGCAAAGGCGGCCGCGAGGAGCCTGAAGCGGTGACGCTTCCTCATTCGACTATCTCCTTCGTTCGTGCTGTGGTGCCCGCGGCTGGGCGTCGCGGACCGCGTCCGATGAGCGGCAATTCCTGCTCCGCTGCAGGCGTAAACCCGATTGACCGATCAATCGCTGTTTTGCAGGGGTTTCTCGTGATATCGCGGCCGAAAAACGCACCTCGGCAGCGGAGCTCGGCCTTGCCGCGGATCGCGGCGGCGGCTCAGGTCAGACCAGGTACCAGACCAGCAGCATGAGCGCGATCAGGACGCCGGCGACGATCGCGATCGCGCCGCCCACGCCTCCCAGGAGCAGCAGCGGCGTCTTCTCGCTCTCCCCGCGCGCGGCCTCGCGGGCCTCGCGCTCGAGCGGTGCGTCGCCTTCCCTCTCCGGCTCGCTCACGCCGGGATCCTAGGCGAGGTCGGGAGCTCAGGCGGGAGCGGCGTCCGTCTCCGCGGCGCCGGCGCTCGGCCAGCCGGAGATGGCGGCGACCAGCAGGTCGGCGAGGTCCGACGCCTGCGGGACGAGCGTCCCGGTCGTGGCGATCGAAAGCCGAAACGGCGGGAGGATGTCCCGCAGCGGCCGGACGGCCACGCCCGTCGGCGGCGCGGAGGCGAAGACGGCCGGAAGCACCGCGGCGCCCGCGCCGGCGCCGACGAGGCCGAGCGCCATCTCGGCGTCGGACGCGATCACCGGAGCGGCGACGTCGTCGGCGAACCCCGTGCCGTCCGCGGTGGCGATCCGCGGAAGCGACTCGAGGTCGGCGAGCGCGATCCGCTTCTTGCCTCTCGCCAGCGTGCACGTGGCCGGGATGGCCACCGTGTAGGAGCACATCGCCGCGGGCCGGACGTCGACCTGTGCCGCTGCGCCGGCCGACCGCACGATCGCGAGGTCGACGGCGCCGGTCTCGAGCAGGCGCAGGAGACGGTCGTCGTCGACCGAGCTGACGACCTCGACGACCACGCGCGGGTGACGGACGCGCATCGCGACCACGGCCTCGGAGAGGTGCGGGAACGAGAACGGCGTCCCGACGCGGACCACGTGCCCGACGCCGGCCGCGGCAGCTGCGACGTCGGCGCGCGCCGCCGCGATTGCGTTCTCGACCGTGTCGTGCAGCCTGCGCAGGCGCGCGCCCACCTCGGTGAGCGCGAGCGGTCTCCCGCGCGACGGGCGCTCGAGCACCGCGTGGCCGACGGCCCGCTCCAGCGCCGCGATCTGCTGGCTGATCGCGGACTGCGTGTACCCGAGCTTGCGCGCCGCGCGCCGGAAGCTCCCTTCGTCGGACACGACCGCGAGCGCCTCCAGGTGGCGGAGCTCGATACCCGGCCAGCGCTTCAGCTGCTGCATCGGGCGCGTCTCCCAGCGTCGTGGGCGCAGCAGCCGCTGGGACGGTTCGCGGGGGTCGAACAGCCCATCCCTTACCGTTGACGGAGAAGAGCGATATTGGTTTGCAGATCGAGTGATTACCTGCGCTGAACAGGTCATTCGCGTCCGTGAACTCGGCCTAACCAGGGGAAATCGCAGCCGTTTGAGCCGTCGAGTGCCCAGCGGGGCGCTTCGGGCAGGGCAGGCGGTTGCCCGCTCGCGAAATCCGAAAGGAGTCTCAGTGCATAGACGGCTCACGCTCTCGGTGGCGATGCTGCTCGTCGGCGCCGGGCTGCTTGCGGCGTCCGCGGTGGCGGGCCCCACGAGCAGCGCGGCTCCACAGGCGTCGGACGCCGGGAAAGCACGGGTCGGCGGGACGCTCAAGCACAGCCTGACGGTCGACATCGACTACGTCGATCCGGCCCTCTGGTACTACGTGCCGTCCTGGACGATCGCGTACTCCACGAGCGCGATGCTCCTGAACTACCCGCATGCGCCCGCCCCCCGTGGGTCGCGGCTCACGCCTGAGGTAGCGCAGGGCTTCCCGCGCATCTCGCGGAACGGGCTGACGTACACGTTCACGCTCAAGAACACGTACCGGCTCAGCAACGGTCAGCGCGTCAACGCCCAGAGCTTCGCCAACGCTCTGAACCGCGCGCTGAACCGCCGGATGAGCTCGCCCGCGCAGCCGTTCATCGAGGACATCGTCGGCGCCCAGGCAGTGATCGCAGGCCGCGCTCAGCGGGCCAGCGGGATCGTGGCGCGTGGCAACACGCTCACGCTCCGCCTGACGAAGCGCTCGCCGGACCTCCTCGCACGGCTGGCGATGCCGTTCTTCGCCGCTCAGCCGGCGCTGCCGATCAACCCGGAGGGCGTGCGCGCTCCGGTGCACGGCGCCGGTCCCTACTACATCAGGGAGTGGACGCAGAACCGGCGCGTCATCCTCGAGCGGAACCGCTTCTACCGCGGTCCCGTTCGCGGCAACGTCAACCGCATCGAGATCGACATCGGGCTCCCGCTCGAGACGATCAAGCTGAACATCGACCGCGGCGCGACGGACATGGGTGACCTTCCGCCGGCAGCGCATGCCGAGCTGGGTCGCCGCTACGGCGTCAAGAAGCAGTCGCCGGGCCGCTACTTCGCCAACCCCGCACCGACGATCCTCTACCTGGCGATGAACCACGATCGCCGGCTGTTCGGCGGCGGCGGGAACGGCAACGTGCGGCTGAAGAAGGCCGTCAACTTCGCGATCGACCGGCAGGCCGTCCTCGCGCAGGGCGGGGCGTACGCCGGCGTCACGAACGACCAGTACATGCCGCCGACGATGCGCGGCTTCCGGAACCTCCCGATCTATCCGCGCCGGCCGAACCTGAGCCAGGCTCGGAGCCTCGCCTCGGGTCAGACCCGCGGCGGCGACGGGGTGTTCTACTGCTCGAACCGGGCTCCGTCCCCGGCTCGGTGCCAGGTCGTCCAGGCGAACCTGCGGAACATCGGCTTGAACATGGACATCAAGCTGTTCCCGCGGGCGACCCAGTTCGAGCTGGCCGGCCGCAAGGGCGAGCCGTTCGACATGACGCTCGAGGGTTGGCACATGGACTACTTCGATCCGTACGACTTCATCTTCCTGGTCGACGGCTCGACGATCCGGCCTGCCAACAACGTGAACTTCTCGTACTTCAACTCGCCGAGCTTCAACCGCAAGATCACGCGGGCGAAGACGCTCGTCGGCGTCGAGAGGTATCGCGCGTTCTCGAACCTCGATCACGACCTGGTTCGCAACGGTGCGCCGCTGGCCACCTACGCGAGCCCGAACGACCGGCATTACGTCTCCGCGCGGACTGGGTGCTACCACTACCACCCGGTCTTCACGTGGGACTACGCCGCGCTCTGCCTCAACCGCTAAGCGGACGAAGCGGAGGAGGAGACGGGAAGGCGGCCTCCGGGCCGCCTTCCTCGTTTGCAAACTGGAAGCGTGTTGCCACGTCTGAATGCACAGCGGCATGCGAAAGACCCTCTCCTTCGTCGCCCTCGTGGCCGGCTTCGGCCTCCTGGCTGCGTCGGCGCTCGCCTCGGTATCGCAGGAGCCGCCGCAGAACACCTTTCGCTGGTCGCTGGCGGTCGACATCGACTACGTCGACCCCGCGCTCGGCTACTACGCCCCGACTTGGGCGCTGACCTACGCAACGAGCGCCAAGCTCTACAACTATCCCGACGCGCCCGCGACTCGTGGCTCACGTCTGGTCCCCGAGGTCGCAGCGGGCTTTCCCGCCGTCTCGAAGGACGGCCGCTTCTACACGTTTCGCCTCAAGAAGACGTACCGCCTGAGCGACGGTAAGCAGGTGACGGCCAGGCACTTCGCCCACGCCCTCTTCCGGGTGGCGTCGCGGCGCATGGACTCACCTGGGTTCCCGTTCATGGCGGACATCGTCGGCGCTCAGGCATTGAACGAGGGGAAGGCGCTCTCGCTGTCGGGCGTTCGAGTCCTTGGACCGCAGAAGCTTCAGATCCAACTCAAGAAGGCGAGCGGCGATTTGCTCGCGCGCCTGGCGATGCCGTTCTTCTCGGCGGTTCCAGCCGACCTCGATCTCAACCGGGAGGGCGTTCGGCCGCCGATCGTCAGCGCCGGCCCGTACTACATCGCGGAGTGGAAGCAGAGCCGGCGGATCATCCTCAAGCGGAATCGCTTCTACCGTGGCCCCCGTCCGCAGGGAGTCGAGCGGGTCGAGGTCGACATCGGGCTTCCGCTCGAGACGATCAAGCTGAACATCGACCGCGGAGCAACGGACGCCGGCGACATCCCGCCGTCCGCCCACGCAGAGCTCGGCCGCCGCTACGGGGTCCGACGTCGGTCGCCCGGCCGTTACTTCGCCAACCCCGTCGGCGGCATCAGTTACCTCGCCTTCAACCATGAACGCGGTCTCTTCGGCGGACCGACGCCGCTCGGCAACGTCCGGCTCAAGCAGGCGCTCAGCACCGCAATCGACCGCCGCGATCTCATGAACCAGTACGGCGCGTACGCCGGCAGCGTGCACGACCAGCTGCTGCCGCCGACGACGCTCGGATTCAGGGACGTCCGCCTCTACCCGCGTCGACCGAACCTCGCGAAGGCGCGAGGGCTCGCCGCCGGAAACCTGCGGACGGCCAAGGGAATCTTCTATTGCCAGAATCGCACGCCGGCCCCTCAGGTCTGCCAGCACGTCCAGTCCCTGGCGCGCGAGATCGGCCTCGACCTCGACATCAGGCTTTTCCCCGCGGGATTCGGCGAGCAGTCGCACAGGCGCGGCCGGCCGTTCGACCTCGTCACCCGGACGTGGCGCGCCGACTACTTCGACCCTTACGACTTCCTCTTCCTCGTCGACGGAACGACGATCCGGCCGGCGAACAACACGAACGTCTCCTACTTCGACAGCCCACGGTTCAACCGGCGGATCAAGGCGGCTGCCGCGCTCGTGGGGGAAGCGCGATACGAGGCGTTCAGCCGACTCGACGCGGAGCTCATGCGCGACGTCGCGCCCGTCGCGGTCTACGGCGTGCAGAACGACCGGCACTACGTCTCTTCACGGCTCGGCTGTTACCACCATCACCCGGTGTACGGGTGGGACTTCCCCGCTCTCTGCCTCCGCCGCTAACGTCCTCCGGCCTTGGCCGAGGTCTTCACGCTCTCCGACGGACGGGCGCTCGGGTACTCCGAGTGGGGCTCGCGGGACGGGTTCCCCGTCCTCGGCTTCCTCGGGACGAGTCTCTCGTGGCTCGCGCACCTCGGCACCGACGCGCCTCGGGCCGCCGGCGTGCGGCTGATCCTCGTCGACCGGCCCGGGTACGGGCTCTCGGATTTCCTGCCCGACCGGCGGCTCCTCGACTGGCCGAGGGACGTCGCCGAGCTCGCCGACGGCCTCGAGATCGACAGCTTCGCCGTGTTCGGGATGTCGGGCGGCGGCCCGCACGCGGCCGCGTGCGGCTACGCGCTCCCCGAGCGCGTCCGCGCCCTCGGGCTCGTCAGCTCACCGGCCCCGGTCTGGGACCGGCCCGAGCTCCGTTTCTCCGCCCCACCCCACCGGCGCCCGATGATCGAGGCCGCGGAGCGCGACCGGGAGCTCGTGGTGGCGCAGATCCTGGAGGACTGCCGCGCCGAGCTCGCAGGCGACGGAGACCAGCCCGCCAAGGGCCAAGGCGGCCCGAAGGCCGACCGGGTCGTGATGAGCGACGAGGACGTCCGCGCCCGTTTCGAGGCCGCGAAGCAGGACACCGTCTCCCGCGGCCCAGAGGGCTACGCACATGACCTGGTGCTGCTCTACATCACGCCCTGGGGCTTCCGCCCGGAGGAGATCGCGGTGCCGACGGAGATCTGGCAGGGAGACGCCGACGAGGCCGTCTCGCCGCGGATTGCGGAGTTCTTCGCGGAGACGATCCCGGGGGGCCGGCTGCACCTGGTCCCGGGTGGCGGCCACCTGCTCCTCTGGTCGCAGCCTGAGGACGTCCTCACCTCGCTCAAACCGGCGTAGACTCGTTTTCAACCGGTGCCGAGCCAGCACCTGATCGGCCTGCTGCTCGCGACGGAGGAGGATTGGCCGACGGCCTTCGAGTCACTCCTGCGGCGCCTCGGGCCCGTGCGGTGGAACGGCGAGACGCACGAGTTCCCGACGGAGCGAATCGTCCACGAGCCGTTCGACCTGCGCTACCGGCCGCGCCACGCGCTGATCATCGACCGGCTCGCGTGGTGGTACGAGGTTCCGCGCGAGTGGCTGAAGAAGATGGCCCTGATGGACGAGGTCTACCTCCTCAACAACCCGTTCACGTTCCAGGCCATGGAGAAGCACTCGGCCTACTGCGCGATGATGCGGCTCGGGCTGAAGGTCCCGGACACCTGGCTGATCCCGCACAAGGTCGCGCCGGACAACCCTCGGTACGTGCCGATGGCGGAGCGGTACAGCCCGGAGTTCGACCTCGACTACGTCGCGGAGCAGGTCGGGTACCCGCTCTACATGAAGCCGTTCGACGGCGGCATGTGGGTCGGCGTGACCCGGATCGGCTCGAGCGAGGAGCTGCACCGGAGCTACGACGAGTCCGGGGAGCGGCTGATGCACCTCCAGGCGGCCGTCGAGGACTTCGACGTCTTCACGCGGAGCCTCTCGATCGGGCCGCAGACGAAGGTCATGGAGTACGACCCCTCCGCGGACGGGCACTACCGCTACAAGGTCGGCGACGACTTCCTGCCGGCGGAGCAGCTGCGGGAGGTCGAGACGATCGGGAAGGTCGTGAACGCCTTCTTCCGCTGGGAGTTCAACTCCTGCGAGGTGATCGTCAAGGGCGGCGAGGCCCACCCGATCGACTACGCGAACGCCTCACCGGACATGGCGCTCGTGAGCCTGCACTACTACTTCCCGTGGGCGATCCAGGCGCTCGCCGCCTGGTGCACGTTCTGCGCGGCGACGGGACGGATCATGCGCGTCAACCAGAACACGCGCGACTACTTCGAGCTCGGCGACGGGGAGCTGCCGTACGAGGAGAAGCTCGAGCGCTACCGGGCGCTCGCGGACGCGTACTTCCAGACCGAGCTGTTCGACGCCTTCTGCGCCGAGGCGCTTCCGCACCTCGAGGAGGTCATGGTCGAGTACGTGGAGAGCGCCGAGTTCGACCGGCTGATCGTCGAGGTGATCCGAACCGAGGAGCCCGAAGAGAAGCAGGAACGGCTGATCGAGCGGTCACGCACGGCGGTCGCAGCATGGGCTTCGGATCGACGGTCAGCCCCGGCGCATAGATGATCGCGAGCACCATGGGCGTGAAGCATAAAGGGCGGATCCGCCCTAATCTAGGACGGATCCGCCCTAGTTAATCCCGGCTTAACAGAGCCCGGTTCGCCTTGCGCAGGCGCTCGAGCGGCTCGCGGTACTCCTCGAGCGGCGTCCCGAGCTCCCGCTCGATCGCCTGCTCGGCGGCGTCGAGCACCGGGTCCATCTTCTCCAGGAACGCCTCGCCCTCGGGCGTGACCTCCAGGAAGTGCGAGCGGCGGTCGGCGGCGTTCGGCACGCGCCGGACGTAGCCGGAGCGGAGCAGGCTCAGGACCCGGCCGCGCAACGTCGTCTTCGGGATCCCGGTCTCGGCCTCGAGGTCGCTCGGCGTGATCGGCCCGTGGATCCGGATCAACGTCAGCATGCCGACCTGCGTGAACGGGTAGCCCGCTCGGAGCAGCTCTCTGACGAAGATCTGGCTTGCGAGCGCGTTGGCGACTGCGAGCTCGAGGAGGATCGGCCTCCGAGGGTCGCGAGCCATGGCCCATCATAGGGTCGGCCCGGAGAGGCGGCTTCGACTAGGGGAAGAGCGTGAGCTCGGGCTCGCGGAGGCCGCGCAGGACGTCGAGGTCGACCTCCACGCAGCCGATCCCACGGGCGGTGGCGAGGGCGATCGCCTGCGGCTTCAGCATCTGTGCGGCGAGGATCCCGCGGCACTCCGCCTTCGCCGGATCGACCCGGATGCACTCGAGGTAGCGCGACAGCTGCTCGACGGCCTCGATCGTCGCGATGCGCTTGATCTCGACCACGACCCAGCCGCCCCCGGCATCCCGGCACATCAGGTCGACGGGGCCGACCTCGGTCGCCCACTCGCGGCGCACGAGACGGAGCTCCTCGCCCAGGTG
The DNA here is from genome assembly GCA_036554945.1 of Gaiellaceae bacterium. Lineage (GTDB taxonomy): Bacteria > Actinomycetota > Thermoleophilia > Gaiellales > Gaiellaceae > JACDAN01. Next base: position 16,515 of record DATBMH010000059.1, read on the forward strand.
GCCCGGGTCGGCCGCCAGGGCCTCCTGGAGGTCGCGCTCGACACCGTCCTTCTCGAGTGCGGCCGCCTCCCCCATCTCGTGCTCGACGTCGCTGAGGACCTCGAGGAGGCGGATCTCCAGCCGGTCCTCGGTCCGACCCGCACGCTTGCGCACGACGAGCAGCTCGCCGTCCTCCTCGAGGACCGTCGGCGGAGTCATCCAGTTCAACGGCTTGTAGCCGCCGGCGTCCGCGTGGACGAGCACGGACCCGTCCTCCTTGAGGATCAGGAGCCGCGTCGACTCGGGCAGGAACGCGGCCAGGCGACCGGTGTAGGAGACCTCGCAGCGGGCGACGATCAGGCGCACCGGGCGACCGTACTGTCCGGTTCGGACAGGCCTCCGTAGTCCGCGGCGGCGGCGTCGGGGTTTTCGCCGATGCCGGAACGCCCCGCCGGTGCCAGGATCGAACGGAAGAGGAGGTAAGAATGACCACGATTCCGCACGAGCCTTCCTCCCTCGTCCGGAGGCGGTCGTGGATCGACGCCCGCGACATGTGGGCGTCGCTCGCGATCGTCGCGATCTGGGCCGCGGTGCTGCTCTCTGCCGCATTCGCGCCCGACATCCGGACCTTCGACGCAAGCGGCGCTCACGCGACGATCCCGTCCGTCGTGGTGATCGCGGTGTTCGCGATGTTCGCGACGATGTCGGTCGCGAAGCACGGCTTCGAGAGGAAGGCGAGGGACTGACGCGCCCGAAAGGGCCAGGTCCGAGTGACAGTCACTCGGACCTGGCCCTTCTGTACGCTTCCGCGGGATGGGCGACTTCGCGCTCTACATCGCCTTCCTGGCCCCACCGCTCATCCTCGGCCTCGTCGTGCAGCAGTGGCTGAAGCGGACGTTCGCGAAGTATTCGCAGGTGTCGATCGCCGCCGGGCTCCACGGGGCGCAGGTGGCGCGGACGATCCTCGACCGCAACGGCCTCACCGAGGTGCCCGTCGAGGTGTCGCCCGGCGGCCCGCTGTCGGACCACTACGACCCGCGGAAGAAGGCGCTCTTCCTGTCCGAGCCGGTGTACAACCCGCCGTCGATCGCCGCGGCGGCCGTCGCGGCCCACGAGACGGGCCATGCGCTCCAGGACGAGCGCGGCTACGTCCCGCTGAAGCTCCGCTCCGCGATGTACCCCGCGGTTGCCTTCGCGTCTTCGGCGTGGATCTGGCTCCTGATCATCGGGGCCGTCCTGAACGCCCTGAACCTGGTGGCGCTGGCGCTGCTCCTCTACGCCGTCGCCGTGGCGTTCCACCTCGTGACCCTGCCGGTCGAGTTCAACGCCTCGCGCCGGGCCTCGGCCCAGCTCCGCGAGCTCGGGATCGTCGGCGCCGGCGAGCAGGAGGGCGTGAACAAGGTGCTCAGGGCCGCCGCATTCACCTACGTCGCCGGCGCACTAGCAGCGCTGTCGCTGCTCCTCTACTACGCGCTGATCTTCTTCGGGAACCGGGACTAGCGGGAGAGCTCCTAGCCCCGCGCCTCCTCGGGCCCGTACACGACGAGCGCCCAGATCACGGCGATGTTGAGCGCGATGATCAGCACCGCCCAGACCGGGTAGTACGGGATGAAGAAGAAGTTTGCGACCGCGCTGAGGATCGCGAGGAAGACGCCCACGCTGCGGGCCCACACCGCGCCGGTGTAGATCGAGATGCCCGCGAAGGCGATGATCGCCCCGAGGATCAGGTGGATCCAGCCCCAGGTCGTGACGTCGACGTCGTACATGTAGTTCGGGCCGACGACGAAGAACTCGTCTTCGAAGATCGCGGCCAAGCCTGCGAGCCCCTGGAAGATGCCGATGAGCAGCATGATGGCGCCCGCGAACGCGGCGAAGCCGTAGGCCCAGCCGCTGACCGCGTGGTCAGTCCGGTCCATCGTGGACACGTGGTGCTCCTTTCGTCGGGGAGTCCGGGAACTCTTTCGCCGTCTGACGGCGAAGTACCTCCACCCCGAGCGCAAGGAAAATCGCGGTCGCGAGCACCAGCTGCCACCGCTGTGTCTGCACGGTCGGCCCCCACCAGACCAGGAGCCCGAGCAGCACGGCCGCCCCGCCGAAGGCGATCTCGGCGCGGGCGATGTACGGAGCGAGCCGGCCCCGCGCGCCGGTCGCGCTCGAGGACGGCCCCGCGATCCAGACTGCGACGAGCAGCAGCAGCCCGATGCCCGTCAGCGTGATCCCGCCGTCCTGGAGCTGCTGCGTGAGGATGTCCCAGGCGTCGCCGGCCGCCTTCTGGAGCGACTCCGTGTCCGCGAGCTCGTCGACCACGACCGACCCAGCGATGCGCCGGATCACGAGCACGAGCAGGCCTGCGACGATCGCGGAGATGCCGATCATGCGGAGGATGTCCCGGCGCCGGCCCCGGGCGAGCCAGAGCGCCAGCGCCCAGAGGGCGAGCGGCATCAGCCAGAGCCACATGCCGAGCACCTTCAGGAGCTGCGTCAGATCCTGGGCCGTCTCGAGCTGGTCGGCCTCGACGATCGTGATCCGGCCGGCGTCCGGCCTGGCGAGGATCCGCTCGTTGACCCGCCCGAGGATGGCGACGCGGTCGCCGAACTGGATCAGCAGCGGCTGGAGGTCCAGCACGACGCTCCCGTCCTCCGTCGAGATCGGGCCCGTGTCGTCCTCGAGCACGCGCAGGAGGTTCCGGTGCGACGCGGCGATCGTCCGGACCCAGAGCTCCTGCGCCCTGGGACGTTCGAGCAGCTGCTGCGCCGCGCGGTCGGCGCCGAGCCGGATGGCCCCGGCGATCGGCAGCGCGAGGCCCTTCTGGGAGGCCGGGAGCTGCTCCTCGAGCACCTGCTCGACGTCGACGTTCGCGAACAGCTGGTCGACTAGGGTCGCGGCGATCTCGTTGCGGATGTCCTCGTCGGCGATCAGCTCCCCGGCGGTCGCCTCGACCGTGTCCGTGTCGAGGGCCTGGAAGCGGATGTAACCCGCGAGCAGGCTGAGGATCGCGAGCAGCGCACCCAGCAGCACCAGGATGCGCACGACGAGCATCCTTCCCATGCCTAGGGTGGTATCGCGAGTCGACAACCTGCGTCATCGTCTCATCTGGGCTATTGGTCGTTCGCTACATCGGTCACGCCACGGTGCTCGTCGAGCTGGACGGGGTGCGCCTGCTCACGGATCCGCTGCTCCGGAACCGGGTCGCGCACCTGCGCCGCGTCGTCAGCGTGCAGGGCCCGACGCCCGAGGTGGATGCCGTGTTGATCTCGCATGGTCATCACGACCACCTCGACCGCCCGTCGCTGCGAAGGCTCGAAGGCGTCCGCGTCGTCGCTCCCGCCGGGCTGGCGCCCGCGCTGTCGGAGTTCGACGTCGTCGGCGTCGACCAGGGCGACGAGCTCGAGTTCGGGCCGGTGACCGTCCGGGCCACCTACGCCGAGCACGAGGGCGGGCGGCCGCCCTTCGGCTCGGGGACGGCGCTCGCGTACGCGATCATCGGCTCGAAGCGGGTCTTCTTCGCCGCGGACACGGATCTGTTCGACGAGATGACCGGCCTCGTGCCGGACCTGGACGTCGCGCTCGTGCCGATCTGGGGCTGGGGCCCCTCGCTCGGCCGCGGCAAGCACCTCGATCCCGAGCGCGCCGCAGAGGCGGTGCGGCGGCTCGCGCCCCGGATCGCGATCCCGATCCACTGGGGCACCTACCGCCCGTTTCACAAGAGCGCGAGAGCCCCGTTCCTCTCCGCGCCTGCCGACGCGTTCCGCCGATTCGCCGCCGAAACGGCGCCCGACGTCGAGGTGAGGATCCTGCAGCCCGGCGAGGAGCTCGCCGTCGACTAGTGCGACAGCCCGGCCTTGAGGCCGACGATGACGAGGCCGAGGGCGAGGTTCACGGCGACCGTGAAGGCCGTCGGCAGCAGCCCGAGCCGCTCCACGGCCGCGTAGCGGATGCCCGCCAGCGCGAGGGTCGCGAGCCCGCAGCCCATCGCGAGCCAGCCGGCAGCCGAGTCGCTGAGGACGCCGACGGCGCCGAGCGCGAGCGAGGCGACCGGCGCCACCGCCGCGATCGGCATCGCGAGCTCGCGGCGCGCCACGCTGGTGAGCTCCGCCCGGTCGAGCCGCCGTCCGCGGACGATCGTCTCCGCGAGCGAGTGCGAGTACACATGCGCGATCCAGAGCACGATCACCGTCCCCGCGACGATCCCGGCGACCTCGCCGGCGGAGATCGTGTCGCCCTGGGCGCCGGCTGCGATCGCGCCCATCGTGACGATCGTCCCGTAGACCGCGCCCGCGATCATCTGCGGGTCCCGCGCACGCTCGGTCATCGCTGCTCGAGACGGGCGAGTCGCTCGTCGAGCCGGACCAGGATCTCGGCCTGCTGCCGCTCGAGCTCCTCGAGGCGCTCCTGGTCGGTCCGCCGCCGCTTCGAGAGCAGCGCCGAGACGGTCACGCTCGTCACGGTCGGGATGAAGGCCAGGCCCGTCAGCATCAGCATCGAGCCGACGGCCCGACCGGCCGGGCTGTGCGGCACGACGTCTCCGTAGCCAACGGTCGTCACCGTCACGACGGCCCACCAGTACGCGAGCCCGATGCTCGTGAAGGTGTCCGGCTCGACGAGCCGGGCCAGCAAGCCGGCGATGAGCACGAGGGCAAGCGCCACGCTGACGACGGTGCCGACCGCCCGCCACAACGAGAGCCGCTCGTACCAGCGCTCGACCCGGACATTCAGTCCCAGACGCATGCCGTCAGGTTCGCGGTGGTTTGGCTCGACCCTTGCTGTCCGCGCGTCGTAGACTCGCCCCCATGCTCCTGAGCCCGATCAGCCCGAAGGCCGATTTCGGCGTGGCCGAGGCCGAGTCCCTCGCGGCCACCTGGTGGCTCTACCTCGTCGCCGGGATCGTCTCGCTCGTCTTCGGGGCCCTCATCCTCGCCGTCGACTGGGGCGTCGACAGCCTGGCCGCGTTCATCGGCACCCTGTTCATCCTCCAGGGCGTCGCATGGCTGATGACCAGGTCGCTCGACGGCGGCGACCGCACGGCGAACGTCGTCGCCGGCCTCGTCGGAGCCGGCGCCGGCCTGGCCCTGCTGATCTGGCCCGACGCCGGGCTCTACGTGCTCGCGGCGTTCATCGGCGTCTGGATCGTCGTCAGCGGCGTGCTGCACGTCGTCGGCGCGATCGTCAACCGGCATGCGCCCCACTGGTGGCTCGTGCTCGCGCTGGGGCTCGTCGAGATCCCGATCGGGATCTGGGCCCTGAGACGGCCGGGCCTGACACTGGCGGTGATCGTCACCCTCGCCGGCGTCTGGGCGATCGTGACCGGTGTCTGGCAGATCATGATGGCGTTCGAGGTGAAGAACCTGCCGCGGCGCCTGCGCGCCGCCTGACCCCCTCAGCTGCCTACTCGAACGAGCTGATCAGCACTGCCGCGGCGAAGCCGACGGTCGTCAGCAGCCCCGCCGCGCGCCCGCCCTTCTCGAAGGCCTCCGGCATCATCGTGTCGGCCAGCATCGTGAGGATCGCCCCGGCCGCGAACGCCGGCACGAAGCCGCCACCGGTCCCGACGGCCGTCGCCCCGAGGTAGCCGACCAGGGCCGCGACGATCGAGGCGCCGATCACGATCAGCCACAGGGCCCTGATGTTGTTCCGGCGCCAGCCGGCGCGATCGAGCCCGGAGCTGGCG
>DATBMH010000089.1:0-33777 GCA_036554945.1 Gaiellaceae bacterium
GGCCGCCCGAGCTGCTCGAGGCGCGGCAGCGGTTCGCGGACGGCTCGATCGACGCCGTGGAGCTGCGTGCCGTCGAGGACGAGGCGATAGGCGAGATCGTCCGGATGCAGGAGGACGTCGGGCTCCAGTCCGCGACCGACGGCGAGTTCCGCCGCACGTCGTGGCACATGGACTTCATCTACGGGCTCGACGGCATCTCGACCGCCGACGACAAGGTGAAGGTCTCGTTCCACAACGAGGAGGGCGACCTCGAGTTCATGGCCGCGGCGCTGCACGTGGACGGCACGGTCGGTGTGTCCGAGACGATCTTCGGCGAGGCGTTCTCGTTCCTCGCCGAGTGCGCGGACGGCGCCGTGCCCAAGCTGACGATCCCCTCGCCGAGCATGGTCCACTACCGCGGCGGCCGGGCGGCGATCGACGAGGACGCCTACTCGGACATCGACGACTTCTGGGTCGACCTCGTTGCCGCCTACCGCGAGCAGGTCCGGCGGCTCGGCCGGCTCGGCTGCACCTACCTCCAGTTCGACGACACGAGCCTCGCCTACCTCAACGACCCGAAGCAGCGCGAGTACATCGCGCAGATCGGCGGCGACGCCGAGCACCAGCACGAGGTCTACATCCGCCACATCAACGAGGCGCTCGCCGACCGGCCCGACGGGATGAGCGTCACCACCCACATGTGCCGCGGCAACTTCCGCTCGTCCTGGGCGGCCGAGGGCGGCTACGACTTCGTCGCGGAGGCGCTCTTCAACGAGCTCCAGGTCGACGGGTTCTTCCTGGAGTACGACGACGAGCGGTCCGGCGGCTTCGAGCCGCTGCGCTTCGTCCCCGAGGGGAAGCAGGTCGTGCTCGGGCTCGTGACGACGAAGCGCGGCGACCTCGAGCAGAAGGACGACCTGAAGCGCCGCGTCGAGGAGGCGTCGCGCTTCGTCCCGCTCGACCAGCTCTGCCTCTCGCCCCAGTGCGGGTTCTCGTCGACGGTCGAGGGCAACCTCGTCACCTACGACGACCAGGTCGCGAAGCTCCGGCTGATCGTCGAGACCGCGGAGGAGATCTGGAGCTGAGGGAGGAGCGCACGCAGGTCGGGATCGTCGGCGCCGGTCCCGCCGGGCTCGTGCTGGCGCACCTCCTCCACCTCGAGGGCATCGACTCCGTCGTCCTCGAGGACCGCAGCCGCGAGTACGTCGAGCAGCGGATCCGCGCCGGCGTGCTGGAGCAGGGCACCGTCGACCTGCTGCAGGAGATGGGCGTGGGGGAGCGGCTCGCACGCGAGGGGCTCGTCCACGACGGCATCGAGATCCAGTTCGAGGGGGAGCGCCACCGGATCGACTTCCCCTCGCTGACCGGCGGCCGCCGGATCACCGTGTACGGGCAGCAGGAGGTCGTCAAGGACCTGATCGCGGCGCGGCTCGAGACCGGCCGCCCGCTGCGCTTCGAGGTCGACGGCGTGTCGGTCGACGGCTTCGAGTCGGACGCGCCGTCGATCCGGTACCGGCACGAGGGCGAGGACGTCGAGCTCCGCTGCGACGTGATCGCCGGGTGCGACGGCTTCCACGGGATCACCCGCGACAGCATCCCCGCCGGCGTGCTCCGCCCGTTCGAGCGCGAGTACCCGTTCGCCTGGCTCGGGATCCTGGCCGCCGCCCCGCCGTCGAACGAGGAGCTGATCTACGCGTACCACGAGCGCGGGTTCGCGCTCCACAGCATGCGGTCGCCGGAGATCACGCGCATGTACCTCCAGGTCCGGCCGGACGAGGACCTCGCCGAGTGGCCCGACGGCCGGATCTGGGAGGAGCTGGAGCGTCGCCTCGGCCTCGAGGGCTGGACGCTCCACACCGGCGAGATCCTGGAGAAGGGCGTCACCGGGATGCGCAGCTACGTCGTCGAGCCGATGCAGCACGGCCGGCTCTTCCTCGCGGGCGACGCCGCGCACATCGTGCCCGCGACCGGCGCGAAGGGCCTGAACCTGGCGGTCGCCGACGTGCGGCTGCTCTCGGAGGCGCTCGTCGCCTGGTACCGAAACGGCGACGACGCGCTGCTCGAGCGCTACTCGTCGGACGCCTTGCGGCGCGTCTGGCGCGCCGAGCACTTCTCGTGGTTCATGACGTCGATGCTCCACCGGCTGGAGGGCGCCGACGACTTCGACGTCAAGCTGCAGCTCGCGCAGCTCGCGTACGTCTGCTCGTCGGAGAGGGCGGCGGCGTCGCTGGCCGAGAACTACGTCGGCCTGGCCGCCGCCCCTCCGTGAGCTCCTAGGTCCGGCTCGGCGCCTCCGCGGGCTCGGCGACGCGCTGCGGCGCCTCCCGCTCGTGCGGCGACTCGATCGTGATGTTCGGGAGCAGCCGGTCGAGCCAGCGCGGGATGTACCACGTCTTCTCGCCCAGCCAGGTGAAGAACGCCGGCACGAGCGTCATCCGCACGACGAGCGCGTCCGTGAGGATCGCAACCGCAAGCAGCAGGCCGAACTCCTTCGAGATCCGGTCGGCGGTGAGGATGAAGGCCGCGAAGACCGTGCCCATGATCAGCGCCGCCGCCACGACGACGCGGCCGATCGCCGCGATGCCGTGCTCGACGGCCTCCCGTGTCCGCAGGCCGTGGACGTGCTCCTCGCGGATACGGCTCATCAGGAAGACCATGTAGTCCATCGACAGCCCGAAGAGGATCGCGAAGGCGATCGGCGGCACGAAGGTCTCGATCGGACCTGTCTTGTCGAGCCCGACGACGTCGAGCAGGTAGCCCTCCTGGAAGACGAGCGTCAGCACGCCGAACCCGACGAAGGCCGACAGGATCGTCGTGATCGCCGCCGTCAGCGAGATCACGATCGACCGGAACGCCATCGCGAGCACGATGAACGTGACGCCGATGATGTAGAGCAGGAAGAGCGGCAGCCGCTCCATGATCCGGTTGCCGATGTCGATGAACGCCGCGTTCAGGCCGGAGACGTACACCGCGGCGTCGCTCCCCTCCGTCGCAGCCGGCACGACGTCGTCGCGCAGCCGCTCGACGAGCTGCTCGGTGCGCTCGTCCTGCGGAGCGGAGTCAGGGGTCACGAAGACCAGCGCGACCGTCCGCTCGTCGTTGAACTGCGGCTCACCGGCCGACGCGACGCCGTCGAGGTTCCGCACGCCGTCGTAGACGCGCTGCGGCGCCTGCTCGTCGTCGTTGACGTCGATGACGATCGGGATCGGCCCGTTGAAGCCCGGCCCGAAGCCCTCCGCGAGCAGGTCGTACGCCCGCCGCGCGGTCTGCTCCGTCGGCTGCGTCCCCTGGTCCGAGGCGCCGAGCCGGACGAGCGCCGAGCTCGTGGCCAGCACCAGCCCGGCGAGCAGCAGGACGACGAACACGGGCTTGTGGTTTCGCGTGACGAAGCGGCCCCAGCGGGCGACCAGCGTCTTCTCCCGGGCGGCCTCCGAGTCGTCGATCTGGCGCAGGAACGGCACCTTGAGGCGGTCGACCTTGTGGCCGAGCTTGGCCAGCACCGCGATCAGCAGCGAGTTGGCGATCAGCACCGTCGTGAGGACGCCGAGCGCGGAGCCGATGCCGAGCTTCGTCACGAAGTCCAGCCCGAAGAACGCGAGCCCCGTCACGGAGATCGCGACCGTGAGCCCGGCGAAGAGCGTCGCCCGGCCCGCTGACGCGCCGGCCTCGGCCGCGGCGTCGGTCGGCGAGAGCCCCTCGTGCAGGAGCTGACGGAAGCGCGTGACGATGAAGAGCGAGTAGTCGATGCCGACGCCGAGGCCGATCATCGACACGAGCAGAGGCGTGATCGTGTTGATCTCGGTCAGCCCGGCGAGGATGAAGAGCAGGATGAACGCGGTCGCGAGCGCTGTCAGCGCCAGGAAGATCGGGATACCGGCGGCGGTGAAGGTCCGGAACACGACCAGGAGCACGATCAGCGCCGCGAGCAGGCCGAGCAGCTCCTGCGTGCCCTGCTCGATCGGCGGGAACTCCGCGTCGCCGTTGAACTCCGCGGTGACGCCGGCCGGCTCGACCGCCTCGCGCACGGCTTCCTGCACCGCCAGGACCCGTTCGCGGTCCTCCTCGAAGATGATGCGGTCGAACTGCGCCTCGGCGTAGGCGATGCGCCCGTCGTCGGAGAACGTGTTCTCGCTGAAGGGGTCGCCGACGCTGGTGATGCCTGCCTCGCCGTCCGGATCCGTTCCGGTCGGGGCGAACTCGTCTGTCTTGAGCTCGGCGATCACGCCCTCGATCGCCTCGCGGCGCTCCGGCGTGTCGAGCCGCTCTCCTGCGGGCGCCGCGAAGACGAGGTTCAGGATGCCGCCCTGCTCCTCGGCGAACTCGGACTCGATCAGATCGGTTGCCTTCTGGGTGTCGGAGCCGGGGATCTCGAACTCGTCCTTGAGGCTGCCGCCGAAGGCCGTCACCACGACGATCAGGCTCGCGATGATGGCGACCCAGGCGAGCACGACCCGCCACGGATGCGTCGCGCAGGCCCGCATCCAGCGCGCGAGGGCGCCGGTCGAGAGTCGTTCGTGGGCCGCGCGGCGTTGCTGCATGGCGTTTCCAACGCCCGCCGCGCCCGGGGGATTCCCGTCGGTTCCTCCGTGTCGCTGCGTCATGAGTCGATCTCCTCGTCCGGGGGTCTTCCGTAGTAGAGACGGCGTTGCGGCTCCGAACTCATCGGAGCCACGCACGCCAGTGTCACAGGTCCCGCCGGGGAATCTGAAGATTGGGTGAAAAACCGCAGTTTCAGAGAGGTTTCTCAGAGAGCGGTGCGAGAGTGACGGCCGTGAACGACCCGACGACACTCACCCGCGGACGCCTCCTCGGCTGGCTCGGCGCCCTGGGGCTGGCCGCGCTCGTCCCCGGCTGCGCCGACGACGAGCCGAGTGGCTCGGCGGCCACGGCGACGACGACGGCGGGCACGACGGCCGCGCCCGACTGCGTGCTGACGCCGGAGCTCACGGAGGGCCCGTACTACCTCGACCTCGACCTGATGCGCAGCGACATCGCCGAGGGTCGCGCCGGCCTGCCCTACGACCTCGCGATCAAGGTCGTCGACGAGTCGTGCGAGCCGATCGGCGACGCGGTCGTCGACGTCTGGCATTGCGACGCCGAGGGCGTCTACTCGGGCGTCCAGGGCGACGACGGGACGTTCTGCCGCGGCGTCCAGGTCGCCGACGCCGAGGGGACGGCCCGGTTCCGCACGGTCTTCCCGGGCTGGTACGGCGGCAGGGCGGTCCACATCCACCTGATGGTCGTCCAGGGCGGCCAGACGTGGACGGGCCAGCTCTTCTTCGACGAGGCGACGCAGGAGCAGGCGTACGGGTTCGAGCCGTACGCCGCGCGCGGGCCCGCCGAGACGTCCAACGCGGACGACGGCATCTACGAGCAGAGCGAGGGCTCGACGGTCGTCGCGACCGAGATCAGGCGCGACCGCGCCACGGGCAGCGTCACCGTCGGCGTCGAGCGCTCTTAGGAAATTCTCATCTTCGGTTCAGGCTGCCCTTAGCCGCCGCGGGTTTCCTGTCTGGCTCAACAACGCACCAGAGAGGAGCACCCGAGATGCCCGAACCGCTGTCCGAAGCGACCCCGAACACCGACAAGGAGTCGCTGGAGCGCGCGCTCTTCGAGATCAAGCGCGTCATCGCCGGCCAGGACACCATGCTCGAGCGGGTGCTCGTCTGCCTCCTGGCCGACGGGCATCTGCTGATCGAGGGCGTCCCCGGCCTCGCCAAGACCCTGACCATCAAGACCACGGCGCAGGTGCTCGGCGGGACCTTCAACCGCATCCAGTTCACGCCCGACCTGATGCCGAGCGACCTCGTCGGCACCCGCGTCTACCGGCCGAAGAGCGGCGACTTCGACGTCGAGCTCGGCCCGGTCTTCTGCAACTTCCTCCTCGCCGACGAGATCAACCGCGCCCCGGCGAAGGTGCAGTCGGCGCTGCTCGAGGTCATGCAGGAGCGCCAGGTGACGATCGGCAAGGAGTCCTTCGCGGCGCCGACCCCGTTCCTCGTCATGGCGACGCAGAACCCGATCGAGTCCGAGGGCACGTACCCGCTGCCCGAGGCGCAGGTCGACCGCTTCATGCTCAAGGTCGTGGTCGGCTACCCGGCGCCCGAGGACGAGCTGACCGTCGTCGAGCGGTCCCTTGCGGGCCTCGCCGAGGTGCGGCAGGTTCTCGACCTCCACCAGCTGCTGGAGCTTCGGAAGGCGGCGACCGAGGTGTACGTCGACCCCGCCCTTTCGCGCTACGCCGTGCAGATCGCGACGGCGACGCGCGACCCCGAGGCGGCGGGGCTGCCCGAGCTGGCCGCCTACGTGTCCTTCGGGGCCAGTCCTCGTGGGCCGATCTCGGTCGTGACCGCGGCCCGTGCGCTCGCGCTGATCCGCGGCCGCGACTACGTGCTGCCGCAGGACGTCCGTGAGCTGGCGAAGGACGCGCTGCACCACCGCATCGTCCTCAGCTACGAGGCCCTGGCGGCCGAGGTCGAGCCCGGCTCGATCGTCGACTCCGTCCTCGAGGTCGTCCCGGTGCCCGAGATCGACCTGGCCGATCGCGCCGCATGAGCACCACCGCCGCCCTCAGCAGCGAGCGGACGCCGGACCGCCCGGGCCCCGGGCCGATGCCCGAGGCGCTGCTGCGCGCGCTCGACTTCCAGATCGGACGGCGGATCGACGGGCTGCTGGCCGGCGAGCACCGGACCGCGGCCCTCGGCATCGGCACCGAGCTCGCGCAGATCCGCCCGTGGGAGCCCGGCGACGACGTCCGTCGGATCGACTGGAACGCGACGGCGCGCTCGGACGAGGTCCAGGTCCGCGTCGACGTCGCCGAGCGGGCGCTCACCTCGTGGGTGCTGCTCGACGTCTCGCCCTCGATGCGCTTCGGCACCGCCGACCGGCGCAAGTGGGACGTGGCCGAAGGGGTTGCCGTCGCCATGGGCCATCTGGCCTCGCGGCGGGGCAATCGGATCGGCGTCTCGACCTTCGGCGCCGCGGAGAGCATGACGCTCCGGCCGCGCCAGGGACGCGTCGGGCTGCTCGGCGTCCTGCTCGCCGTCCGGCGGGAGCCGGAGACCGAGCGCATCGGTGCGACCTCGATCGGCACCGCGCTCGACCGGGTCGCGCGGGTCGCCCGGCAGCGGTCGCTCGCCGTGGTCGTCTCGGACTTCCGCGGCCCGCGGGACTGGCGGACGCCGATGCTCCGGCTGGCGGCGAGGCACGCGGTCGTCGCGGTCGAGATCCGCGATCCCCGCGAGCAGGAGCTGCCGAATGTCGGCCACATCTGGCTCGTCGACCCGGAGACGGGGCGCAAGCTGCACGTCGACACCGCCCGGCGCCGCCTGCGCGAGCGATTCGCCGAGGCCGCCGCCGAGGAGCGCGCGACCGTCGCGCGTGAGCTCGCGGGTCTCGGCGTCCCGCATCTGGTGCTGTCCACCTCCGGCGACTGGCTGCGCCCGTTCGCCGGGTTCGTCTCACGGGAGAGGAGGCGGCGATGAGCATGAGCTTCGCCAGCCCGTTCCTCCTGTGGGGCCTGCTGCTGATCCCGCTGCTGCTGCTCGCCTACTGGTTCGTCCAGCGGCGCCGGACCAAGTACGCGGCGCGCTTCACGAACCTGGACCTGCTGGCCAACGTCGTGGACGCGACCCCCGGCCGGCGGCGCCACCTGCCGGCCCTGCTCGTCCTCACAGCGTTGGCCGCGCTGATCGTCGCCATGGCGAGGCCGCAGACCGTGGTCGCCGTGCCGCGCGACGACGCGACCGTGCTCCTGACCATGGACACCTCGGCGTCGATGACGGCGACCGACGTCCCGCCGAGCCGGCTGGAGGCCGCCAAGTCGGCATCCCAGGACCTGCTGGACAAGCTGCCGGACCGCTTCCGGGTCGGGCTCGTCTCGTTCTCGAGCATCGTGAGCGTCCTCGAGGCGCCGTCCGACGACCGTGAGGCCGTCCGCGACGCGCTCGACAACCTCGAGGGCGACGTCGGCACCGCGCTCGGCGACGCCATCGTCGAGTCCGTCGCCCTCGCACCCGATCCGGAGGAGCAGGAGCAGCTGTCCGGCGGCAAGCCGCTGTTCGCGATCGTGCTGCTCTCGGACGGCGCGAACTCCGTCGGCCGCGAGCCGCTGGAGGTCCTCGACGAGGCGAAGGAGGCCGGCGTCCCGATCTACTCGATCGCGTTCGGCACGCCCGAGGGCACGGTCGAGATCACGAACGACTTCGGCGTCACCCAGACCTACGCCGTCCCGCCGGACCCGGAGACGCTGCGTCAGGTGGCCGAGGAGACGGGCGGGAAGTTCTTCGAGGCACCGACCGAGGAGGACCTCGAGGCCGTCTACCAGGAGATCGGCTCCCAGGTGTCCTACGAGGACGAGGAGCGCGAGCTGACGGCGGTCTTCGCCGCCGTGGGCGCCGTGTTCCTGCTCCTCGGTGCCGGGCTGTCGGCGCTCTGGTTCGGACGGATTCCGTGAGCGACAGGGGTTGAAGGGGGGTGAAGGGATGGATCAGGCACGCAAGCTCGACCTCAGGCTGCTCCTGGCCGCCGCGGCGATCGTCTCGGTCGCGGTGGCCATGTGGGCATCCGGCGCGCTCGCGGCCGGCGGCTCGTCCTCTTCGGGCGACCCGTCGGGGAACGGGGCGCTGATCCAGAGCGGCGACGACGGCCAGGCGCCTCGTCGCGACTGCCCGAAGGACCGCGGCGGCAGCAGCGGCTCGGGCGGGACCCAGGACGGCTCGGACGCGCCGAGCCTCTAGCCGGGCCGGCCCGGGACCGGACGCGGTCCCGGGCAAGGCTCTTCTGGTAGCGCGAGGGCCATCGGAGTAGGGTCGGGTCACTGGGGGGCAGAAACGGAGGCCGCATGGCCGTTCCCGCAATCGCCCGGCTCGACATGGATCCCCACGACGCACGGGGCCCGCCGAACCTCGTCGTCATCGCAGGAGTCGCGCTCGTCGGGCTCGCTGCGGCGACCTACTCGTTCACCTCGGCGCTGCGGAATCCCGCGGTTGGGGCGGAGCTGGGCGAAGCGCTCGTCATCGCGCTCCTGTCGAACTGGCTGACGGCGTCGTACGTCCTCTGCGGGCTCTTCGCGTGGTGGCGGCGGCCGGAGAGCCGCTTCGGCCCGCTCTTGGTCGCGGCCGGGTTCGCGAACTTCGTCTCCACGCTGTCGTGGACGACGAACGACCTGACCTTCACGCTCGGCCAGGCGCTCGACCTCGTGCCGCCTGTGATCTTCCTCCACGTGTTCCTCGCGTTCCCCTCGGGGAGGCTGAGCAGCCCGCTGGAGCGCGGCCTCGTCATCGGCGCCTACGTCGCCGCAGTGGCCCTGCAGCTGAACCGGATGGTCTTCGGCGGCTTCGGCGAGAACAACCTCCTCGAGTTCGCGCCCCACGAGGATGCGGCGCTGCTGACGCTTCGCGTCGCGCTCCTGACGATGAGCGCGTTGTGCCTGTTCGGCGCCACGCTCCTGCTCGTGCGCATGCGCGGCCGGGCCCGGCCTCTGCGGCGCTCCTCCGTCGTCCTCGTCGACCTGTTCGCGGTTGGGCTCGTGATGATCGCCTGGCTGTACGTCTCGGCGTCGTTCGGCGGCCCCTTCGTCCAGGAGATCCGGTGGGCCACGTTCGCGACGCTCGGCGTGGCGCCCCTCGTCTTCCTCTTCGCGCTGCTGAACGCACGGCTGGCGCGCTCCGCGGTGGGGGACCTGGTCCTCGAGCTTCGGGCCGAGCCGCCTCCGGCCGACCTCCGCGACTCGCTCGCCCGCGCCCTCAACGATCCCTCGCTCGAGCTTGCGTACTGGCTGCCGGACTTCGGCGTGTTCGCCAATCTCGACGGCCGGCCGGTCGAGCTCCCCGACCTGGAGGGCCGGACGACGACGCTGATCGACCGCGACGGCGAGCACGTCGCGGCGCTGATCCACGATCCGGCGCTCGAGGACGAGCCCGAGCTGCTCGACGCCGTGCAGGCGGCCGCGGGCATCGCGCTCGAGTACAACCGCCTCCAGGCGGAGCTCCGCGCCCGGCTGGACGAGCTCCGGGGCTCGCGAGCCCGGATCGTCGAGGCGGCGCAGCACGAGCGCCAGCGGCTGGAGCGGAACCTCCACGATGGCGCGCAGCAGCGGCTGATCGCGCTGTCGCTCGAGTTGAGCATGCTCCAGGCGCGCATCGGAAGCGACCCCGAAGCCAAGGCCGGGATCGAGCGGGCGCGCCGCGGCATCGCCGCGTCGCTCGCCGAGCTGCGCGAGATCGCCCACGGCCTCCATCCCGCCGTCGTCAGCGCCCACGGCCTCGCAGTTGCGCTCGAGCAGCTCGCGGCGCGGGCGCCGGTGCCGGTGGAGCTGACGGTCGACGTCGACGGGCGGCTGCCGGAGCCGCTGGAGGTCGCGGCCTACTACGTGGTGTCGGAGAGCCTTGCGAACGTCGCCAAGCACGCCCAGGCGAGCGGCGCGAGCGTCGATGTCGTCCAGGACGGCGGGGAGCTCGTGCTGGAGATCGTCGACGACGGGGTCGGCGGAGCCGACAGCGAGCGCGGCTCCGGGCTCCGCGGGCTCGCGGACCGGGTCGAGGCGCTCAACGGGCGCCTTCGGGTCTGGACGCCGCTCAAGGGTGGAACCCGCGTCAGGGCGGAGATCCCGTGCGTGTAGCGCTCGCCGAGGACAGCGTCCTGTTGCGCGAGGGACTGGCGCGGCTGCTCGACGATGCCGGCTTCGACGTCGTCGCGCAGTGCGAGAACGCCGACGACCTGCTGCTCAAGGTGCGCAGCTTTCCGCCGGACGTCGCGATCGTGGACATCCGGCTTCCGCCCACACACAACGACGAGGGTCTGCGCGCCGCGCTCGAGATCCGCAGCGGCCACCCTTCGGTCGGCGTCCTCGTGCTGTCGCAGTACGTCGAGGTCGGCCTGGCGCTCAAGCTCCTGGCGGACTCGGCCGAGGGCGTCGGTTACCTGCTCAAGGACAGGATCAGCGACGTCGACGAGTTCGTGGCGGCCGTCCGACGCGTCGGCGAGGGCGGATCCGCGCTCGATCCGATCATCGTCTCGACACTGCTCGCGCGCCAGCGGCCCGGTGACCCCATCGCGCAGCTGACGCCGCGTGAGCGCGAGGTGCTCGAGCTGATGGCGTCCGGGAGCTCCAACCAGGGGATCGCCGACAGCCTCGTGATCACGGTGCGGGCCGTCGAGAAGTACGTCTCCAGCATTTTCGGCAAGCTCGGCCTGCCGTCGACCGGCAGCGAGTCGCGCCGGGTCCTCGCGGTGCTCCTGTACCTGCGTTCCTGAGAGAGACACCAGAAACCCGCCCCCCGAACGGGAAGTCTCCCGTCTTCTCAGCCCGCGTCGGGCGCGGGAGGCTGAAGGCATGAAGACACGGATCATCCAGCCCGAGCCGGTGCCCGAGCCCGAGGGCGAGGCCGAGGCCGCCGCGCCCATCGCAGGTGACCACGAGGCCTGGCTCCGTCGTGCGCTCGTGTTCACCGCGGTCGCCGGCTACATCGTCGTCGGCGTGGTCCACCCGGCGGACATCGAGGTGGGGGACGAGACCGCCCTCTACCTGTGGCTCCACCTGCTCCAGCCCGTCCTGATCCTCCTGCTCGCCTGGAGCGTGTGGTTCCTCGTCAAGGACCTGCCCGGACGGGCGGCCCAGGTCGCGCGCGTCGCGATCGTTCCCTTCGCGATCGCCTACTCGATCTTCGACGCCATCGCGGGCATCGCGATCGGGATCGTCATTCGCGAGGCGAACGGCATGAGCGCGGCGGAAGGCGCCGCCGTGCAGCGGGTGTTCGACGACAGCGACCTGCTGACCGAGACCGTCAGCGCCGGCGTCTACGTCGCGGCCGGCCTCGCGTGGTTCGTCATGGCGCTCGCCGCCGCCCTCGCCGTGAAGCGGATCGGCGGGCTCGGCCCGACGCTGCTCATGGCGATCGGCGCGGCCATCTTCGCCGTCGGCCACCCGGCGCCACCCGGCCCGATCGGGATCGCGCTGTTCGGTCTCGGCGTCGCCTGGCTCGAGGTCAGGCGCGAGGCCGTGGAGGCGCCCGAGGCACAGGCCATTCCGGCTCCATGAACAGAGAGGAGAACGCCGCAATGAGCAGTCCGACGAGGCATCACCTGGCGGCCCGGATGGGCCACTGGAGCGCCCGCCACCGAAAGAAGGCGATCTTCGGTTGGCTCGGGTTCGTGTTCGTCGCCTTCGCGCTGCAGTTCGTCGTCCCGATGCAGAGCATCGTCTACGAGACGTCGCAGCCCGGGGAGTCGGGCAGGGCGGAGAAGATCCTCTACGAGGACTTCAAGCAGCCCGGCGGCGAGACGGTCCTGATCCAGAACGAGCAGCTGTCGGCGACGAACCCCGAGTTTCAGGCCACCGTGCAGGACGTCGTGACGCGTATGGGCGCGGTCGGCGTGATCGCCAAGGTGGAGTCGCCGTTCGACGAGGGGAACTCAGGACAGGTCTCCGACGACGGGCACTCGGTGCTCGTGGGCACCGAGATCGCAGGCCCTTCGGACAAGGCGATCGACAAGGTCGAGCCCGTCATGGCCGCGGTGGACGAGCTCCAGAAGGCACATCCTGAGTACTACATCGGGTCGGTTGGCGAGAGCACCAACAAGGAGGTCACGGACGCATTCATGGAGGACCTGGCCAAGGCAGGGCTCCTGTCGATCCCGCTGACGCTGATCATCCTGATCGTCGCCTTCGGCGCGCTCGTCGCAGCAGGCATCCCGCTCATGCTGGGTGTGACCGCGGTGCTCGCGACGTTCGGCCTGGTCGCCCTCTGGAGCCAGGTGTTCCCGATGAACGAGGCGGTCGGAGCGATGATCCTGCTGATCGGGCTCGCCGTGGGCGTCGACTACTCGATGTTCTACTTGAAGCGCGAGCGTGAGGAGCGGGCCAAGGGCCGGACGGAAGACGCCGCGCTCGAGGCGGCCGCTGCGACGTCGGGTCGGTCCGTGCTCATCTCCGGCCTGACCGTGCTGGTGGCGATGTCAGGGATGTTCCTCACCGGCGACGCAAGCTTCGCCTCCTTTGGCGTAGCGACCATGACAGTCGTCGCCGTGGCGATGCTCGGCTCGCTCACCGTGTTGCCGGCCGTGCTGTCCAAGCTCGGCGACAAGGTCGACCGCGGGCGGGTGCCGTTCGTCCACCGCCTGCGCCGGGACGACGGCGAGGGCCGGATCTGGGGTGCGATCATCAACCGGGTCCTCAAGCGGCCGGTGATCTCGGTGGTCGTGTCCGGCGGGCTGCTCGTCGCACTCGCGATCCCCGCCTTCCAGCTGAAGGCGGCGCAGCCCAGCATCGACACGTTTCCGCAGAGCCTCCTGACCACGTACAACCGCATGAAGGAGGCGTTCCCGGGCACCGAGATCGGCGCGAGCGTCGTCGTGAAGGCGGCGAACGTCGAGGCGCCCGAGGTACAGGAGGCGATCGGTCAGCTGCAGTGGCGCGCGCTCGACAGCGGCGTCATGAACGAGCCGATCGACGTCGACGTCAACGCGGCGAAGACGGTTGCGGTCATCTCGATCCCGATCGAGGGCGACGGGCTCGACGCGACGTCCAAGCAGGCCTTGACGGCGCTCAGGGACGAGATCGTCCCGCCGACGGTCGGGACGCTCGCGGGCGCCGAAGTAGCCGTCTCGGGCATGACCGCGCAGTCCGAGGACTTCAACGCCCAGATGAAGGTCGCGGCGCCGGTCGTGTTCGGTTTCGTGCTCCTCTTCGCGTTCCTGTTGATGCTGATCTCGTTCCGGTCGATCGTGATCCCGATCAAGACGGTGATCCTGAACCTCCTCTCCGTCGGAGCGGCCTACGGGATCCTCGTCCTCGTCTTCCAGCACGGTGTCGGGAAGGAGCTGCTGGGCTTCGAGTTCACCGGTGGAATCGACCCGTTCCTCCCGATCCTGCTCTTCGTGATCCTGTTCGGGCTCTCGATGGACTACCACGTGTTCATCCTCAGCCGGATCCGTGAGGGCTACGACTCGGGCATGGCCACCGAGCAGGCCATCACACACGGGATCAAGACGACCGCCGGCGTCGTCACGAGCGCGGCGATCGTGATGGTCGGCGTCTTCTCGATCTTCGGCGTGCTCCAGGCGATGATCTTCAAGCAGTTCGGCGTCGGGCTCGCCTCGGCGATCCTGATCGACGCGACGATCGTCCGGGCGATCCTGCTCCCGGCCACGATGAAGCTGCTCGGGGACTGGAACTGGTACCTGCCGAAGTGG
Source organism: Gaiellaceae bacterium (assembly GCA_036554945.1). Lineage (GTDB taxonomy): Bacteria > Actinomycetota > Thermoleophilia > Gaiellales > Gaiellaceae > JACDAN01. Next base: position 14,173 of record DATBMH010000089.1, read on the forward strand.
CTCGAGTGGATGCCGCACTTCGAGCACGGCGAGAAGCTCGAGCCCGTGGAGGCCCCGCCGGTTCCGACGGTGGGCTCCTAGCGGCGGGTCGTGTCGACCGTCGCTCATCCAGCCGCGGAAACGAGAAGGGCCGCCGTCACGGCGGCCCTTCTCTCCGAGGTCGGCCTGGCCCGGATCGCGCTCGGCGTCGGCGCTCTCCACGTCGTCGACGACAACTTCCTCCAGCCCCAGCCGGGGACCTCGGCGGGCGACCACCTCTGGGGCGGGCTCGTGCAGCTCGCGCTCTTCGTCCTCTTCGCGTGGGCGTACCCGCGCCTCCGGGCGGGAGCCCGGGCGACGCTCGCGATCCTCGTCGGGGCCTTCGTCGGCGCGATGGCCGGCGAGGCGATCAACGAGTACCGCGACGGAAGCCTCTCCGGCGACGACTACACCGGGCTGCTCTGTCTCCCGGCCGGCCTGCTGCTCGTCGGCGTCGGGCTCGCGACGTTCTGGCGGACCCGCAAGGGCGGCGCCGTGCTCTGGCGGTACACGCGCCGTGTCCTGTCGGCGCTGGGGATCCTCCTCGGCCTCTACTTCGTCGTCTACCCGCTGGCCGAGTCGTACGTCATCACCCATGCCGGCCGCGCGTTCGTCCCGCCCGAGAATCTCGGCGCCGCGTACGAGGACGTCACCTTCACGACCGGGGACGGCCTGAAGCTCGTCGGCTGGTACGTGCCGTCGAAGAATGGTGCGGCGGTCATCTCCTTCCCGGGCCGCAAGGGCCCTCAGAAGCCCGCGAGGCTGCTCGCGCAGCACGGCTACGGCGTGCTCCTCTTCGATCGCCGCGGCGAGGGCGAGAGCGAGGGCGACCCGAACCTCCTCGGCTGGCAGGGCACCCGCGACATCGAGGCGGCGGTGGCGTATCTCGAGTCGCGGCCGGACGTCGAGGACGGCCGGATCGGCGGTCTCGGCCTCTCGGTCGGCGGAGAGATGATGCTCCAGGAGGCGGCGGAGACCGACGGCCTCCGCGCGGTCGTCTCGGAAGGCGCGGGCATCCGCTCGCTGCGCGAGGCCGTGCACGTCGAAGGCGGCGAGAAGGCGCTGTACTCGTACTTCTTCGGCCTCATCACAGTCGGCACGGCCGTCTTCACGAGCAACCTGCCGCCGCGGAGCCTGATCGACCTCAGCTCCGAGATCACGGAGCCGGTGCTCTTCGTCCACGCGACGCCCGGCCAGGGCGGAGAGATGCTCACCGAGCAGTACTACGAGGCGGCGAGGGGCCCGAAGGAGCTCTGGGCTGCGCCGGGCGGACACACCGGCGCGATCGACGCGGCGCCGGAGGAGTACGAGCGGCGGGTGGTCGGGTTCTTCGACCGTACGCTGCGCCCGACCAGCTAGAGCGAAGGGCTCGCCCGAAGACGAGCCCTTCACCTTGCTCGTCAGCTTGCGGCGATGCCTTCCTGGCCGACGGGGAGGCCGGCCACGTTCCCGAGCGGCGTGAGCGTGCCGTCGTCCTCGACGCGGTACTCCTCGACTGTCCCGGCGGTGCCGGTCTGGGCGTAGAGGAAGCGCCCGCCTGCCGCGGTGGTCAGGTCGATCGGCCCCGCGGGCGTCGTCGCGACGATCCCGGTCGGCCCGATCAGCGACGGCCTGCCGCTGCCGTCGATCCGGTACCCGCTGAGGTTGTTGCTGGCGGTGTTCGAGACGTAGTAGAAGCCGCGCGCCTCGACGATCCAGCACAGCGCCATCTGGTTGTCGGTCTGCGACTGCGGGTTGGACAGCGTGCGGTCCCGGTTGATCCGGTACGTGGTGAGCGAGCTGGTCGCGGCTTCGCCCATCACCAGCCGTCCGGCCGGGTCGAACGTGAATGCGAACGGCACCGGCGTGGCGGAGGTGTTGCGCACCGCCGTGTCGGACAGGCGCCCGTCACGCCCGACCCTGAAGACGTCGATCGTGCTCCGGCTTGCCTTCGTGGTCACGATCAGCTTCCGGCCGTCCGGCGTGAAGCCGACCTGGCCGGGCGACGTCAGGAAGTTCGGTGGGTCCGTGTTGGCGAGCCCCAGGCTGCGGGCGGAGCCGCTCAGCGGCCGCAGGCCGTGGCCGCGGATCTCGAACCCCTTGACGATCCCCTCGCCGCCGGCGTTGAGGACGTAGACGAGGTCGTCGTGGACGGCGACGCTCGCAGGGAAGTCGCCTCCGGACGGGAGCACCTGCTCGAGCTTCAGACGGGTGCCGTGGACGCGGAAGACCGCGAACGTGTCGCTGCCGGCGTTGACCGCGAAGAGCAGGCGGTGGTCGTCGTCGTACACCAGCGAGCCCTGCGTGGCCAGCCGGTCGGACTCGTTCCCCGGAGCGGCGATGCCGCCGTTGCCGCCCGTGCTGTAGTCGTCCTCCTCGGTCAGCCGCCCGTCGCGGGCACGCTTGAACACCACGACGCGGTTCCCGTCGAGCTCGTTCGTCTGCACGAAGACCGCGCTGTCCCGCGAGCCGCGGTCGCGGTCGCCGCCGCGCTTGCCGTTGTCGGCGTAGACCGCTTGGCTCGTCAGCAGCGCCGCGGCGACCAGTGCCGCGAAGACGGTGAAGATCACCCTCGATCTCATGGATTCCCCCTTGGATTGCGGACGCTGACGACGCTAGGGGCGAGTAAGGGCGGCCGCGCTTACGATTCGGAGAACTCCGCCGGGCCGAATTAAGGAAGTCGTAACGCGAAATCGGGACGCCGGCGGTTTCGGGGCAGCAGACTGTGGAGATGGCCACCGTTCTCGTCGTCGACGACGAGCCGATCGTGCGCGACGTCGTCGCGCGCTACCTCGAGCGCGACGGTCACCGCATCGTCGAGGCGGCCGACGGCGAGCAGGCCCGCGGGCTCATCGTCCGCGAGGAGCCGAACCTCGTCGTCCTGGACGTGATGCTTCCGGGCCGGACCGACGGCCTCGCGCTCTGCCGCTGGATCAGGTCGACCTCCGACCTGGCGGTGATCCTGCTCACGGCGCGCGGTGACGAGACCGACCGGATCGTGGGGCTCGAGCTCGGCGCGGACGACTACGTCACGAAGCCGTTCTCGCCTCGCGAGCTGGCCAGCCGCGTCCGGACCGTCCTGCGGCGTGCCCAGCCCGTCGCCGCCCCGCCGGCCCGGGTCGAGGCGGGGCCCCTGACCATCGACTCGGAGCGGCACGAGGCGCGACGGAACGGTGAGCTCCTGCCGCTGACGGCGAAGGAGTTCGAGCTGCTCTGGTTCCTCGCGTCCAACCCGAACCAGGTCTTCTCGCGCGACCAGCTGATGGCGCGCGTCTGGGGCTATTCCGCGGCCCTGGACACGGGGACCGTGACCGTCCACGTCCGGCGTCTCCGGGAGAAGCTCGAGGAAGATCCGTCGCGGCCCCAGCTGCTCGAGACGGTCTGGGGCGTGGGCTACCGGTTCCGCGCATGACCGCGTTCGCGCTCGCACTCGTCGTCGGCCTGCTCGCCGCGGGTGTCGTCTCCGCGGCGGTCCTCCGCTTCGTCCCGACCCTTCGGCTCCAGATCGGGGCGCTCGCCCTGCTCGCGGTCTGCCTCCCGCTCGGGGTCGTGATCGCGTCCGGGCTCGTGATGTTCGACATGGACGCCGCCAAGATCCTCTCGGTGGCGATCGCGTCCGGGCTGGCTGCACTGGCGGGGGCGCTCCTCCTCTCGCGCTGGATCCTCCGGCCGCTCGAGCGGCTGCGCGCGGCGTCGGCGCAGCTCGCCCGCGGCGAGCTCGACGCCCGGGCCTCGGAGTCTGGCCCGCGTGAGCTCGCCGAGCTGAGCGCGTCGTTCAACGAGATGGCCTCGAACATCGAGCAGCTGTTCGACGCCCGCCGGCAGCTCGTCGCCTGGGCGAGCCACGACCTCCGCACGCCGCTCGCGTCGCTGCGCGCGATGATCGAGGCGCTCGAGGACGGGCTCGCCAAGCCGGAGGAGTACCTGCCGGACATCCGGGCCCAGCTCGAGACGCTCTCGGTGCGCGTCGAGGATCTCTTCGAGCTCGCCCGGATCGACGCGGGGATCCTCAAGCTCGAGGTACGGGAGCAGCCGCTGGGCGACCTGATCTCCGGGTGCCTCCGGGGGATGCAGGCAGAGGCGGCCGCCCGCCGGATCCGGCTCGAGGCCCGCCTCGACCCGGCCGACCCCCAGGTGCGGATGGCCCCGGAGAAGGTCGAGCGGGTGCTGCTGAACCTGCTCACGAACGCCGTCCGGCACACACCGGCGGACGGCGCAGTCTCGGTCGTCGTGGAGCCGAACTCCGATCACGTCGTGGTCGCGGTGGAGGACACCGGCACCGGGCTCGCCCCCGGAGCGGTCGAGCGGATGTTCGAGCGGTTCTGGCGCGCCGACGACTCACGGACGACGTCGAGCGGCGGCGCCGGGCTCGGGCTCGCGATCGCCCAGGGGCTCGTGCACGCCCACGGAGGGACGATCTGGGCGGAGAACCGCAGCTCGGGCGGCGCCCGGGTCGCGTTCACCCTGCCGCTCGCGAAAGCCTCTAGCCCCTGAAGCGAGCAGCCTCCTCGGACCCGCCGGTCGCGTCGCCCTCGCTGTACGAGTGCGCACCCGCGCCTGCGAGGTGGCCGCCCTCGACGATCAGGTACTCCTCGCGGATCGGGCGACCCTCGAACCAGCACTCGAGGATCTCCCTGGTCCCGGCCGCGTAGCGGGTCTGCGCCGAGAGGCTCGAGCCGGAGATGTGCGGCGTCATCCCGTGGTGCGGCATCGTGCGCCACGGATGATCCTGCGGCGCCGGCTGGGGGAACCAGACGTCGCCCGCGTAGCCGGCGAGCTGCCCTGACGCGCACGCCGCGGCCACCGCGTCGCGGTCGCAGATCTTGCCCCGCGCCGTGTTGACGAGGTACGCGCCGCGCTTCATCTTCGAGATCAGCTCCGCGTCGAACATGTGCTCCGTCTCCGGATGCAGCGGCGCGTTGATGGTCACGACGTCGCAGACCGAGACGAGCGACTCGACGTCGTCGTGGAAGGTGACCCCGAGCTCCTCCTCGACCTCGGCCGGGAGGCGGTGCCGGTCGGTGTAGTGGAGGCCGACGTCGAACGGCTTGAGCCGCCGCAGGACCGCCGACCCGATCCGCCCGGCGGCAACCGTGCCGACCTGCATCCCCTCGAGGTCGTAGGACCGGGAGACGCAGTCCGCGATGTTCCACCCGCCCTCGTTCACGACCTGGTGCGACGGGATGTAGTTGCGAACGAGGCTCAGGATCGCCATGACCACGTGCTCGGCGACGCTGATGCTGTTGCAGTACGTCACCTCGGCGACGGTGATCCCGCGGTCGATCGCGGCCTGGAGGTCGACGTGGTCGGACCCGATCCCGGCCGTGATCGCGAGCTTCAGGTTCGGCGCGCTCGCGATCCGCTCCGCGGTCAGGTAGGCGGGCCAGAACGGCTGGGAGATCACGACCTCGGCGTCCGGAAGCCGGCGGTCGAACTCCGACTCCGCGCCGTCCTTGTCGGAGGTGACGACGAGCTCGTGGCCTCCCGCCTCGAGGAACGGACGAAGCCCGAGCTCGCCGGAGACGCTTCCGAGCAGGTCACCGGGCGTGAAGTCGATCGCCTGGGGCGTCGGCGTGCTCTGGCCGTCGGGATAGCGCTCGATCGGCGGGATCCCGTCGCGCGCGTACGGCGGCGGGTAGCCGTCGACGGGGTCGTCGTAGAGAACGCAAAGGACGGTTGCCATCGTGTGCTCCTTTCGCTCGTCGCTGCGCACTCCATCCTCTCGCGGCAGGGCGATGCGTTCCACCGCCAGGGGCTCAGGCCGCCGGAACCTCCAGGGGCCGGGTCTCCGCGAGGAGCCGGGCGACCTCGCCGTCCTCGACCTGGCCGAAGACCTCGTACCAGGCCCCGACCGCGAGGAAGGCGTCGAGCTCGTGCGGGCAGACAACCGCGTCCGCCTCCCGCCGGAGCCGGTTCGCGGTGTCCCTCGCGCCGACCGGCACCGCCGCGACGACCCGCGCCGCTCCACGGCTGCGCGCCCAGCGGACGGCCGCGATCATCGTCGCGCCGGTGGCGAGCCCGTCGTCGACGAGGAGGCACGGGCGGCCGGTGAGGTCCACGGCCGGACGGTCCGCGTGGAGACGGAGGTCGAGGGCCGCGGCCTTCTCCTTCGCGGCCTCCACCGCGGCGGCGAGCTGCTCGTCCGTGAGACCGTCTTGGGCCCGGACGTAGGCGCCGTCGCCGGGCGCGACCGCGCCGATGGCGTACTCCGGCTGCCAGGGATGTCCGACCTTGCGCACTGCGACGGCGTCGAGCGGCAAGCCGAGCGCCCGAGCGACCGCGGCAGCGACGACGACGCCGCCGCGCGCGAGGCCGACCACGACCGCGTCGCCGCCCTGCTCCTCCTCCAGCAGGCCGGCGAGGAGCCGGCCGGCCTCGCTCCTGTCGGCGAAGAGCGGGGGTCGGATCCAGACGTCGCTCATCGCCTACGTGAAGATGATCTCGCCGCCTGCCGCCTGCTCGTAGAACTCCCCGACCGAGATGACGTCCTCGACCTGGGGCACGAAGTCCTCCATGCCGAGACCGAACATGTCGACCGTGGCCTTGCAGGCATAGAGCCGGACGCCCGAGTCGGCGACGAGCTCGATGAACTCCGGCACCGGCGGGATGTCGATCTTCTCCATCTGCCGCTGCATCATCTTCGTGACGAGCGCCGAGAAGCCGGGGATGGCGCCGATCCACGTCGGCATGTGCAGGCCGGGGTTCCCGACCGTGGCCACCTTGAGCTTCGCGTACCGGTCCTTGCGGATCGCGTCGAGCCCGAAGAACGTGAAGAAGAGATCGGCCTCGATGCCTTCCATCCGCGCGCCGTTCGCCATGATCAGCGCGGGGTAGACGCCCTCGAGCGACCCCTTCGAGACGACGATCGCGACCTTCTCGATCGTCTTCGGCTCGGTCGCCGCGAGGTCCGGGTGGTCGAACGTGGTGGTCATCGCTGCTCCCTCCTAGATGCAGCCCTTGGGCTTGGGAATGCCGCCGATCTTGGCGGCGAGCTTCGCGGGTCCCTTCGGGAAGAGCTGGTAGAGCTCCTTGACGGGCACGCCCGACTCCTTGCCGAGCGCTCGGATCGAGGGCGCGTTGCCGCTCGCGAGGTAGCGCTCGCGCATGAACCTGACCACGAGCCAGTGGCGGTCGGTGAGCTCGGGGATGCCGTTCTCGGCGGCGATCTGCGCGGCGAGCTCCTCGCTCCACTGGGCGGGGTCGGTCAGGAAGCCCTCGGTGTCGACGTCGACGCTCGTGTCGGGGATCAGGGTGGTGGACATCTCGTCCTCCTCAGCTCGTGTGGACGGGAACGTGCTTGCCGGCCGTCGGCATCTCCGGCCCGATCGCGGGGATCTCCCTGCCCGGCAGGAGCGCGTGCCAGTAGACCCACTGGAACAGCAGCTTGCCGAGGTGGTTGAGGCGGGACTCGCGCAGCAGCGGCAGGCCGACGGCGGCCGGGAAGTGGCCGGGAAGCGGCTCGGTGTCGTAGTTGAAGTCGATCAGCAGCGCCTTGTGAAAGCCGGTCTCGACGAAGCAGTTGGCGTGGCCGTCGTAGCCGGCGTCGAGCTCGCGGCCGGCGAAGAAGCGGGCGACGTTCTCCGTGAGCACCTCGGCCTCGAAGTGCGTGACCGAGCCGGCCTTCGAGGTGGGGAGGTCCGTGGCGTCTCCGAGCGCGAAGACGTTGGGCTTGGAGGGCGTCTGCAGCGTGGACCTGTCGGTGGGGACGAAGCCCAGCGCGTCGCCGAGGCCCGGCGAGCGCTCGACGTAGGCGGCGCCGCCGTGGAGTGGGACGGTCACGAGGAGGTCGAAGTCGAGCTCCCGCCCGTCGTACGAGGCGAGCTTGCCGCCGACGCCGTCCACCTCGCCCGCGTTGAACTCGGTCACGAGCTCGATCTCCTTCTCGGCCAGCAGGCCGCCGAGGTGCTCGGAGGCGATCGGCTTCGTGAAGGCGCCGTCGAGCGGCGTGGCGTACACGAGCTCCGTGCGGCGTCGGACCCCGCAGTCCCGGAGGTACCAGTCGGCGAGGAACGCGAACTCGAGCGGCGCCACCGGGCACTTGATCGGCATGTCGACGAGGTTCACGACCAGCCGGCCTCCGTCGAAGCGCTCGAGCGCGCGACGCAGCTGGTCGGCGCCCTCGGGGCTGTAGAACGTGAACACCCGCTCGTTCCAGCCTGCGTCCAGCAGGCCCTCGGTCTCCTCCGGCTGCAGCCGCACCCCGGTCGCGACGACGAGCGCGTCGTACGGCAGGACCGTGCCGTCCTCGAGGAGAACCTCGTCGCGCTCGATCCAGACCGCCTCGACGTCCTGCTGGTGGAAGACGATCCCGTCGCGGAGCTGGCGTGCGCGCGGCCGAACGATCTCGTCGAGCTGCGCCATCCCGAAGGGAACGAAGAGCAGGCCGGGCTGGTAGACGTGGCGGTCGTCGCGGTCGACGACGTGGATCTCGGCCTCGTCCAGGTCGAAGCGCCGGCGCAGGCGGTTGGCGGTCATCGTGCCGCCGGTGCCGCCGCCGAGGATGACGATGCGCTTCCTCGCCACAGTCCGTACCTCCTTGTCGGACAGAGCGTCATCGCGCGGACCTGACGCTCCATCGGGGTCGGCGCGGAACCCAGGTGCGGCCAACTACGCGGCGAGAGAGGGCCCACGCATCGCGGGCCCTCTCTCGACAGGCGCTACCGCCCGACTGCGTAGATCGAGGTCGTGCCGCTGACCTCGTTCGTGACCACGAGGAGCGGCGTCCTGCGCTTCGGGCTGTCGTCCCCGTCGATGAAGACGAGCCCTTCCGGCGTCTGGTCGACAGTGGGCTCCGGGTTCAGGTACTGGACGAGCTCCGGATCCCAGGGGCGGCTGACGTCGTAGGCGATCACGCCGCCGATGCGCTCGAGGCCTTGAAGCCGAGGGCCCTGATCCACTTCACCTTCGCGCGCTTGACGTCCACCTTGGCGAGCGCGTTGTTCTCCTGCGGCGTGACCCACGCGGTCCGGGAGCGCTTGTCGACGGTGATGTACTCCGGCTCGAGATCCTGGGCCGGCGTCGCGCCGGGCCCGTAGATCCGCACGCCGTCGGGGATCCGCACAGTGCCGAAGCCGGCGGTCCTGACTGAAGACCCTTCGCGCGAAGGAGCAGATCCCGGCGCTCAGCCCGACGAACGCCGCCTTCGACGGGCTGTACGAGGTGCCGACGCTCCAGGAGGTGATCGACCTCGCCCAGGACTTCGGGGTCGGCATCTACCCGGAGACGAGGCACCCGAGCTACTTCGACGGCATCGGCCTGTCGCTCGGGGGCAAAGGCAGGCTCAGTGGCCCGGGCGCCCCTCGTCCGGGCCGGGCGTCCTCGTTCAGATGTCGAGACGCTGGTCCTCGAGGTCGAGGTCGCGGGTGACGCGACGCATGACGTCGTCGTCGATGTAGCCGTCCCGGCGGAGCTGCCGCACCGCCTGCCGCTCGGCGTCGAGGAGCTCGCGCCGGAGCCGCTGGAAGTTGAGCGACTGGTCCTCGATCGCGCCGTCGCTGTCGGGGTCGAAACGGGAGCGGAAGCGGCTGAGCCGGAAGCCGTACGAGCCACGCAGCCGCTCGGCCGTGTCGGGGTTCACCCAGTCCTCGTCCACGAGCTCTTCGAGCCTGGCGAGCGCGGCCTCTGCCGCGCGGATCCGCGCCTTCGCCTCCTCCTTCTCGGCGAGCCCGTCGTCCTCGAGGTCGAGCCAGCGGATCAGCGCCGGCAGCGTCAGGCCCTGGATGAGCAGGGTGCCGAGGATGACCGAGAACGTGAGGAAGACGATCAGCTCGCGGTCGGGGAACGCCGCGCCGGCGTCGGTGGTGAGCGGCAGCGCCAGCGCCGCGGCGAGGGAGACGGCGCCACGCATCCCGGACCACGCGAGGACGACCGCGCCCTTCCACGGCGGCTCGCCGTCGGTGCGCATCATCCGGGGCATGTAGGCGCCGACGAAGACCCACGCGAAGCGGACGAGGACGACCGCCGCCGTGACGAGCGCCGCGTAGCCCAGGAGCGATGCGCTCGAGCGGTTGGCGAGCGCGTCCAGGATCGACGGGAGCTGCAGGCCGACGAGCGCGAACAGCAGCGCGTTCAGGACGAGGAAGACGATCTCCCACACCGCCTGGCCCTGGAGCCGCGTCTGCGAGTTCGTGAGCTCCGGCGTGTGCCAGCCCATGTAGACCCCGACGGTGACCGCCGCGAGCACGCCCGAGACGTCGAGCGCGTGCGCGGGCAGGTACGCGAAGTAGCCGCTGAGGATCGAGATCGTGATCTCCACGGGCGGGTTGTCGAGGCGCCGGCGGACTTGCCGGATCACGACCCCGGCGGCGAGCCCGACGAGGATGCCGCCGGCGACGTTGAGGACGAACCTCCCGGAGGCCTCGGCCAGGGAGAAACTGCCGGTCACGACCGCGGCGACGGCGACTCGGTACGCCACGAGCCCGGTGCCGTCGTTCACGAGGCTCTCGCCCTCGATCAGGGCGATCAGGCGGCGCGGGAGGCCGAGCCGCTGGGCGATCGCCGTGGCCGCCGTCGGGTCGGTGGGGGAGACGATCGCCCCGAGCACGAACGCCGTCGGCCACGACAGGCCGATGACCTCGTGCGCGGCGACCGCCACCGCCACCGTGGTCGCGAGCACGAGGCCGACGGCGAGCAGCGAGATCGGCACCACGTTCGCCCGGAGCTCGCGCAGGGACGTGAAGAACGCCGCGCCGTAGAGGAGCGGCGGCAGGAACGCGATGAGGACGAGGTCCGGCGCGAGCTCGATCGTCGGCATCCCGGGCACGAGCCCGAGGGCGAGGCCGCCGAGGACGAGGAGGATCGGGTACGGGATCCGCACCACCTGCGAGACCGCGAGCAGCGCGGCGCCGGCGGCCAGCATCGCCAGCAGGACGAGGCTGTCGTCGGCGCCGAACTCCATCCCGAGATCTCAGCAGACGGCGTGGGTCCGAGAACGGAGAAGGCCCGCCGGAGCGGGCCCTCTCGCTGTCGTCTACTGCGTCGCCGCTACGGGGTCGACTCGACCCTGGCGGTGCCGTTGGCGGTCGCCAGCCGGAGCAGGAACATGCCCGGGACGGTCGTGGTGCCGCCCGAGGTCGTGATCACGGTCTGGTTGGACTTCGCCGTCCAGCGCGCCTGAGCCCTCGAGGCCGGCGTCGTCACGACGCCTTCCTGCTTGAGCTCGTCGTACGCGTTCTTCTTCAGCTTCCACTCGGCGAAGAGCGCGTTGTACGCCGGCCGGACGACGTTGCCGCCGCGGTACTGGATCGTCTGGATCCCCGCGACCGCGTCGTCTTTGGTCAGGCCGACGGACACGACGAGCTGGAGCGTGTTGCCCGCGGTGTCGACCAGGTCGTACGTCCGGTTCTCCGCCCGCAGGTTCTTGTCACCTGTCGGGTTGCGCCGGATGGACGACGGGGTGACCGCGCCGGTCGGGACGCCGGAGCCGGCGTCGCGGCCGAAGAGCGAGAAGTCCTTCCTCGCCGGGTCGAACTGGAGGTAGGCCTCCGGTGCGGTCTTGTCGAGCCTGATCGTCGTCGTCCCGACATCGCTCGTGTTGCCCTCGTTGTCGGTCGCGAAGTAGCTCAGCGTCGTGATGCCCTCGGCGCTGATGACGATGCTCGTGGTCGCGGCGTTCACCGTCGTCGACGCGATCGGCTGCGCGCCGGTCGCCGAGTAGGTGATGCTCTGGATGCCGGACCCGTTGGCGTCGTCGGTCGCCGTCAGCGTCACGGTCGGGTTGGTGTTGTGCCAGCCGGCTGCGTTCGCCGGAGGCGCGACGGTCGCCGTGATCGTCGGCTTGACCGTGTCGGTGATCCGGAAGTTCGCGTTCGAGACGTCGAAGAAGATGTTGCCGACCGCCTCGATCTTCACGCGAGCCTGGCTCGTCGCGAAGTTCGGGATCGTGACCGCCTCGGAGCCGTCGTTCGGCGTGCTTGCCGCGAGGACGATCGGGTAGGTCTGACCGCCGTCCGTCGACAGGCTGATCTTCACGTCCGTCGTGCCGACGGGCGGGAGATCAGTGTTCGCCTTGTCCCACGTGATCGTCTGCGTCGAGCCGCCCGGGTACGTCACGGCGGTGTTTGGAGCCGTGACGAGGAACGGCCCGGCCGTCGGCGCGAGCGTCAGCGTCACGTCCGCCGCGCTGTTGCCGCCGCCGCCGACCCGCATGTCGCGTGCCGTCATCCGGAAGTGCAGCTGTCCGAGGTTCACGCCGGCGAAGCCGAGGTAGTCGGCCGTCGGCAGGAACTCGGAGTAGCACTCCAGGGTCGGGATCGGCACCGGGATGGCGATCGGCCCGAGCGGGCAGGAGCCCGTCTCGGCGTTCGTGTTGTTGTCGAGGATCTGCTGGAGGTCCGGGAAGACCCTCGTCGGGCTCGGGGTCACGTGGTTCTGGTTCGGCGAGTTGTACTGGAGCGTGTCCGACTCGCTGATCGGCGCCGACTTCGGGAACATCGCGAAGAGCGGCCCGTTGACCTTCGTGTTGAGCATGAGCGCCGTGCCGGCGGTGCCGCCGCGGTCGTTCTGCTCCCATGCGTAGAGGACCGTGTCGCCCTCGGCGTCCGTGGCGCTTCCGGTGAGCGCGAACGGCGTCCGGATCGGGATCGTGAAGCCGCCCGGCACGCTGACCGTCGGCCAGGTGTTTCCGGTCGGCGTGATCGTCCCGCCGTTGTCCACGGGGCCGCCCTTGTCGGTCTCCATCGTGAACCCGGAGGCGCCGGGCGTGAACTCCTCGACGCCGAGCATGACCGGGTTGTTCGTGAGGGCGAGCGTGCCGCCGTACGTCACCTGGAAGCCGGTGTTGAGGACGCCGCCGCCGCCGAAGCCCGCGACGGCAACCGTTCCGCCTGCCGGGAGCAGCGGGGTCAGCGCGGCCTGGATCCCGGCAGCGCTGTAGTTGACGCCGTTGACGATCGGCGCCGAGAGGGCGCCGCCGTAGTTGAGGCGGAAGGAGTCCATCGCTCCGCCGTGGTTGGTCTCCTCGATCGAGTTGAAGCAGCCGCCGCAGCTGAGGCCGACGATCTCCGGGCTCGGGACGTCGAGGCCGGCCGAGGCGCCGGTGTACGTGATCGTGAAGCCGGTGCTCGCGGCGTTCGTGACGGTCGCGGTTCCCGGGAACCCGGCGATGCCGTTCAGGGCCGTCGTCAGGCTCGCGTTGTTGTACGGGAGCGCGAGCGTGCCCACCGTCGCCGACTCGTTCCCGCCGAGGCGGAAGCGGAACGGCGAGAAGTACGTCGCGGTGCCGCCGCCGGTCGGGTTCGTGGTCGGCGCCGCCGGCAGGACGTACTGGAAGGAGCGCGGTGTCGGAACGGCGGTGATCTCGAACGTGCCGGCGAACCCGCCGCCGGTCGAGATCGTGACCACGTCACCGACCGAGCGGTTGTGCGCGAGGACGGTCCTGATCGTCGCCGTCCAGACGCCCGGCGACGTCTCGGCCGCGCTCGCGCCCGGCGCGAGGAGGCGGATGTTGCCGCCGCCCGTCCGTGCGAGGCCCGTCGCGGTCGGGTGGGTGAACGTGAAGGAGCGGGAGCTCGGGACGGTCTCGACCGTCCAGGTCCCGTTGTACTCCGGCACCGGCACGCCGGTGATCTCGACCTGGTCGCCGGGCTGGAGCGTGTGCGTCGCGCCGGTCGAGCCGGTCGCGATCGTCACGACGCTGCCCGTCTGCGAGGCGCCGCCGAGCTGCGTCGCGCTCGGGGCCGGCCCGACGGCGACGTTCAGCGGCTGGACGGTCGAGGCCTGCGTGAAGCCCGGCCCGAGGGTGGCGACCTGGACCTCGTTGCCGCCGCCGAAGTGGCGGAGGGCCACGGTCTGCACCTCGTTGATCGGGTTCTGGGCCGAGGCGACGTAGGTCGTCATCTCCTGCTGGCTCCGCTGCGAGAAGTACGGGTCGCTGTGGGGCTGCAGGTTGTCCGTCAGGCAGATGCCCGCGTAGGCCTGGATCGACGAGCCGCTGCCGGGCTCGACCGACGTCGAGGCGTTGCGGTTGCCGCCCGAGCAGTTCAGCTGGTTCCCGTTGAACGTGTGGTTCCCCGAGAACTGATGGCCGAGCTCGTGCGCCACGTAGTCGATCGCGAAGAAGTCGCCGACCGGCGTCGCGAGGCCGGTGCAGCCTGCCGCCTTGTTGTTGCGGCCGACGACCCCGAGACCGGCGACGCCGCCGCCCGGCTGACCGAGCGCCAGGTGGCCGACGTCGTAGTTCGACGCGCCGATGATCTGGCCGATGACGATGCGCTGCCGGGCCGTCGAGCAGCTGAGGATCTGCGCCTGCGTGAAGCAGCCTGCGGAGCCGCAGGGCCCGTTCGGCGCCGCGGCGAGGCCGTAGTCGTTGAGGTTGAGCAGGTCGTTGTTCGCGATCAGCTGCATCCGGATCGTCAGGTCGTCCATGTAGACCTGGTTCACGCGGTTCATGAGCGCGACCTTCGCGGCCGTCACGTTCGCCGGTCCGCCGAAGAACGTGGAGTAGCCCGGGTCGGTGACCAGGGCGAGCCGGTAGTTCCGGAGCTCGGGCCCGGTCGGCGGATCCGTGGTCGGATCGTCGTCGCGAACGACCTGGTAGCTCGTGTGTGCCTCGTTCGAGCCGTCCGAGACGGCCACGACGCGCACGTCGAGCTTGCCGTCCGGGTCGGCGACGAAGCTCGCCTGGAAGGAGCCCTCGCCGTCGGTGCTCGCGGACAGCGTCCGCGTCGCGGCGTCCTCGGTCGGGTCGCTGATCTGGATCGTCGCGGACGCGTTCTCGGCGAAGCCGGAGCCGCTGAGGGTGACGGTGTCAGAGGCGTGGTAGTAGCCCTTGTCGACCGACAGCTCGGCGAGGTGCGACTCGCGCTCGACGAAGTTCGCGTTCGAGTTCCTCGCGTCGCGTCCGTAGTAGCTGGCGTGCACGGACGGCGTGCGGCCGATGAAGTACGGGTCGATGTACCAGGAGCCGAACGAGGACCGGACCGACGCGTGGAACCCGAGCGGGCTCAGGTCGGCGTGGATTGTCGCCGTTCGGTCGGTGAGGCCGATCCCCCGGTAGGTCTTGATCTCGGGGTGCTTCCTGGCGAGGCCCGGCGCCATGATCCGCGACTGCGTGATCGCGAAGCGGTGGAAGGAGCCGTTCGGCGCGGGAAGCGAGATCACGAGCGGATTGGTGCGCGCGGCCGCCGTGCGCTCCATCGGAGCGCGGGCGAGCATGGACCGCAGACGCGCGGCGCTCAGGCTGAGCGTGCGCATCTTGCGCGCGTTGACGCCGAGCTTCCTGCCGGCCCGCCTCGGCTTCGCCGCCTTCGCCCAGGCGTGCTTCGTGCCGAGCACGTCCTTGAGCGCGCGAAGCTGTTTCGCCGAGTCCCTCGGCGCGGGGCTCTTGGCGGCCACGCCGGCGCCCGCGGTCAGCCCGCAGATCAGCGCCAGGACGAGGCCGGCCGTGAGAAAGGTCCCCCGGCGCCGCAAGCGGCGCGGATTCGAGCGCGTCATTCCCTCTCCCCTCTGACTCGGACGGGTAATCGGTCCGATCCTCTCATATCGGATCTGAGATCTCTAGAGGACGGTTTTCTACGCAGGCGGCATCGCGACCGCCTCGACCTCGATCAGGACGTCGGCCCGAAAGAGACCGGCGACCTGGACGAGCGAGCTCGTCGGCGGGCTCGACGTGTCCACGAACTCGTCCCGGACCGCCCGGATCGTCGCGAGCTCGGAGACGTCGACGACGTAGATCGTCAGCTTGACGACGTGGGGCCAGTCGGCGCCGCCGGCGCGGAGGGCGCGGCCGACGTTCTCGAACGCCGCACGCGTCTGCGCCTCCCAGCCCTCGGCGAGCCGGCCGTCGGCGTCCAGCGGCACCTGGCCCGAGGTCCACACGAGGCGTCCGGCCGGGATGCTGACCACGTGGCTGTAGCCGGACGGCTGCGGCAGGTCGTCGGGAGACGAGAACGCGGGCCGGTCGGGCACGTGCCGACCCTAGCCCGTCAGTTGCCCACCGCCGGGTCGGGCATGAACTCGCGGATCTCCTGAGCACAGCGGCAGGCGGCCGCGATCTTGGCGCCCCACTCAAGGGCCGCCTCCCGGGAGGGCACGTCGAGGACGGTGAACCCTCCGTTGAACTCCCTGGTCTGCGGGTAGGTGCCGGCCGTGATCGTCCCGTCGCCGGCCACCATGACGGGATCGACGTCCTCGGCCAGCCCGCCGCCGAACACCCACACGCCTGCGTCCATGGCCTCCTGGACGACCGCATGAGCAGCCGCTCCCACGGCGGGGAACTCCTCAGCGGGGATGTGGTCCATCGCGCCGCTCGGGAACGAAATCAGGTACCGCGTCATCTCGTGGCTCCTTTCTCGGCGGCCTGCTCCGGCCGCAGCTCAGCCTGGCTCCGTACGCGGTAGAGACTGACAAACGACCGAAAACTCATCGCTCCTCGGCCGATCCGGCTTCCCCTCGCCGCGAGGCCGGCGACCCCGCGGTTGACGCGGGCGCGGCGACTGTCCTACCCTGGGTCGGCTGCGGCGAACCCGGGAGGTTCGCTATGGACGCGGCAACGGACGTCGCGCAGGTCGAGCCAGCTGCGGAGGCTTCTCAGGACGAGGTCTACTCGCGGGGCCAGCTCGGCGCCGTCTCCTTCCCCGAGCTCGTGCGCGCCCACTACGAGTGGGAGCGGTCCGGCGGTGCGAACGGCGCGACCGAGAGCCGCTTCCACAAGGCGCTGGCGGAGTTCCAGAAGCAGCAGGGCGAGCTGACGCACGCGTACTGGGCGACGCGGCGCGCCTCCGCCGTAGCGCTCACGGTGAAGGAGCGGTCGTGGCCGTCGAGGCTGTTCTCCGACCAGGACGCCCTCATCAAGCTGCACCGCGCGACCGACTGGCTCGCGCGGGAATCGCCGCTCGCCGACCTCATGCACCACTGCGACACGCTCGCGATCAAGGTGTCGGAGGTGCTCCGCGGCTCCCCCGAGCGCATCGCGATGCAGTGGATCTTCTCGGTTCAGAGCCATCTGCTCGGGTTCGTCGAGCGCACCGGGTCGAGGGCGAGCAAGGCCGAGATCCAGGAGGTCTGCCGCACGCAGGCCGCCGAGCTGATCGAGATCGAGCGCTACTACGCGCGGGCGGCGACCAAGGCCGCGCGCATCGTCTACTTCTGGGGCATGGTGATCGGCGCGCTCGCCTCGTTCGCGATCGGCCTGCTCCTCGCCGGTCTCCTCTGGCAGTCGGGCTGGTTCGACCATCCGAACACGCGGACGGCCCAGACGTTCTTCATCTGCTTCGTCGCCGGCACGCTCGGGGCCTTCGTCAGCGTCCTGATGCGGATGAGCGCGAGCAGGTTCCGCGTCGACTACGAGGTGGGGCGCTCCACGATCCGCCGCCTCGGCAGCTTCCGGCCCTTCATCGGCGCCGTCTTCGGCGTGATGCTGTTCTTCCTCGTCAAGAGCGGGATCCTCAACATCGAGCTGCCGGACTCGGACAGCGAGACGTTCTTCTTCCTCGGCTCGCTCGCGTTCCTCGCCGGCTTCAACGAGCGGTGGACGAACGTCATCTTCGGAAGGGCGGAGCAGACGATCGCCGCCACTCTCGGTGACTCGCCCCCGCGCACCCGCCCGGACGCCGACGAGGACGACGACCGCTGACGCACCGGCGGCTATCGTCGGGCGCATGGAACTGCCCGCCGAGGCCCGCGAGCTGATCGAGTCCGGGGCGCTGGGGCACCTGGTCACCCTCAACGAGGACGGCTCGCCGCAGGTCTCCTGCGTGTGGGTCGGCGTCGAGGAGGGCGAGCTCGTCTCCGCCCACCTCAGCGAGCGGCAGCGCAAGCTGCGGAACGTCCGCCGCGACCCTCGTGTGACGGTCTCGTTCGAGGGGACGAAGATCCACCCGCCGGGGCTCAAGGAGTACCTCGTCGTCCACGGCCGGGCGAGGGTCGAGCCGGGCGGTGCGCCGGAGCTCCTGCAGCGCCTGGCGCACGTCTACCTCGGCCCGGACGTGAAGTTCCCGCCGATGGACGATCCCCCGCCGGGCTTCGTCATCCGCACGACGCCCGAGCGGCTCGGCGGGGTCGGCCCCTGGGCCGGCTGAATGCCGCTCGAGCTCGTCCTCGTCCGGCACGGGGAGACCGAGTGGAGCCGCGACGGCCGGCACACGGGCGCGACTGACGTTCCCCTGACCGAGGTCGGCCGAGAGCAGGCCGGCGCGGTCCGCGAAGCGCTTGCGGGCGAGTCGTTCGGCCGCGTCCTGACCAGCCCGCTTGCGCGCGCGGCCGACACGGCGCGGCTCGCCGGGTACGGCGACGCCGAGCCGCGGGACGAGCTGCGGGAGTGGGACTACGGCGAGTACGAGGGGCGGCGCACGGCCGAGATCCGCGAAGAGCGGCCGGGCTGGACCCTCTGGCGGGACGGGGTGCCGGGAGGGGAGACGGCGGCGCAGGTCGGCGCCCGGGTCGACCGCCTGCTCGACGAGCTCCGGCGGGACGACGGACGCGTGCTCGCGTTCGCCCACGGGCACCTGCTGCGTGTCCTCGCCGCGCGCTGGGTCGCCCTCGAGCCGGAGGCGGGAAGGCTCTTCGCGCTGGACACGGCGACGGTCGGCGTTCTGGGCCACGAACGGGAGACGGCGGTCATCCGCCTCTGGAACGCCCCGATGTTGCCCCGACAAACGCCAAGTCCTGCGAACCCGAGGGCCCACAGGACTTGACCGGACGACCCTCTCACACTTCCGACGCGGCGTCAAGCGGGATCGCAAAGGTCCCCGGATGAGCACCCGCACGGGCCGAGCCCCGCGTCTCTCCGCCGTTCTCCGGCAGTCCGAACGCGTCACGCCGCTCGAGCTGTTCTTCGACCTCGTCTTCGTCCTCGCGCTCACGCAGTGCACCGCGCTGATGGCGACGGAGTCGTCGTGGAGGAACCTCGTGGAAGGCCTGCTCGTCCTCGGCGTGCTGTGGTGGTCCTGGGTCGGCTACGCCTGGCTGACGAGCGTCGTCGACCCGGAGGAGGGCGGCGTCCGGCTCGTGATGTTCACGGCGATCGGGGCGCTGCTCGTCGTCGCGCTGTGCGTGCCCGGCGCGTTCGGCGACGACGCGCTGCTGTTCGCCGTCGCCTACGGCGTCGTCCGCGCCGCGCACATTGCGCTCTTCGTCATCGCGAGCCGCGACGACCCCAAGTTCCGGCAGTCGGTGCAGGCGCTCGCGGCCGGGACGGCGATCGGCGTCGGCCTCCTGATCGTCGCCTCGGGCCTGGACGGCGGGGCCCAGCTCCTGGTGTGGGCCCTTGCGCTGGTGCTGGACATGGCTGGTCCGTACTTCTTCGGCGCCGAAGGCTGGAGCCTCGAGCATCCGAGCCACTTCGCCGAGCGTCATGGGCTGATCCTCATCATCGCCCTCGGCGAGTCGATCGTGGCGATCGGCGTCGGCGCCGGCCTCGTGGTGGACGCCGGCGTCGTGGCGGCCGCCGTGCTGGGCATCGCGGTGGCGAGCGCGCTCTGGTGGCTCTACTTCGACGTCGTCGCGCTGCTCTCGGAGCGAGACCTCGCGCGGCTGCCCGCCGGTCGCGAACGGAACGAGCGGGCGCGTGACGTCTACTCCTACATCCACTTCCCGATGGTCGCGGGCATCGTCCTGGCCGCCCTCGGGCTCAAGAAGACGCTCGGCGACGTGGGCAAGGAGCTGGACGAG
>DATBMH010000013.1:0-56003 GCA_036554945.1 Gaiellaceae bacterium
GCTCCGGGGGCCGGGCACCAGGCGCCCACTCCGGGCGATCCTCCGAAGCAGACGTCGGAGCCGACGGCTCCCCAGACGCCGAATGCACCCCCGCCGACGGCGTCGGTGGAGGTCACGCTGCCGAACGTCGAGCTGCCGGAGGTCCCGGGCGTGCCGCTGCCGGAGCTCCCGGAGAAGGTGAAGGTCGAGGTGCCGCCGCTGCCGACGGATCAGCTTCCGGTCGACGTGCCCGAGGTTCCGCCGATCGAGGTGGAGCTTCCCGACCTGCCCGACCTGCCGATCCTTCCCTAGCAGCAGGTGTACGCGCCCGGCGGCGCGTCGCCCTCGGCGGGCTCCGGGAGCTGCGCCGCCTCCAGCGCGATCCCGTGGAGGATGTCGCGCTCGCTCACCGTCAGGCCGTCGAGCCCGAGCTGCCTCAGCGTCTCGCGGACGACGATCCCGCCGGCGACGATCACCGGCGCCCGGTCGGGATGGAGGCCCGAGACGCGCACGCGCCGCTCCAGCGGCAGCTCCGCGAGCCTGGCGACCTCCCGCACGATCGCCTCGAGTGTCAGCCGGTGGCCGTGGATTTGGTCGCGCTGGTAGACGTCCATCCCGAGCTCGATCGCGGCGAGGGTCGTGATCGTCCCGGCGACGCCGATCGCGTCCTCCACGTCCAGCCGCTCCGGGATCGTGCGGACCACGTGCGCCGCGCACGCCTCCAGCTCGGACGCCGTGGGGGGGTCGCTGTGCAGGAACCGCTCGGTCAGGCGGACCGAGCCGATGTCGACGCTGCGGCGCGAGGAGATGCCGCCGGGCCCGGCAACGATCAGCTCCGTGGAGCCGCCGCCGATGTCGAGCACCAGCGTTGGTCGCTCGATCCGGCGATCGCTGGTCACGCCCCGAAACGTCAGGTCCGCTTCCTCTTCGCCGTCCAGGAGCCGCGTGGCGAAGCCGTAGCTCCACTCGACCTCGCCGAGGAACGCCTCGCCGTTCTCCGCGTCCCGCACGGCGCTCGTGGCCGTCAGCAGGACGCGCTCGGCGCCGAGCCGCTCGGCTTCGCGCCGGTAGTCGGTGAGCACGTTGCGCACCCGGGCGACCGGAACAGGCAGGAGCCGTCGCCGTGCGTCCACGCCCTCGCCGAGCCGCGTGATCTCCGACCGGGCGTGGACGTCCTCGACCCGCCCGTCGTGGACGTCGGCCACGAGCAGGCGCGTCGTATTGGTGCCCTGGTCGATCCCGGCGACTCGCATGACGATGGCTACGCTAGTCGCATGTTCCTCTTCCGCGAGAAGAACGTCGAGATGGTGAAGCCGGACCGGGCGCTGCCGGGCCGCGACGAGCCGATCCCGGTGCCCGCGCGGCACGACGTGCTCGGCACGCCGCTGACGCCGCCGTTCCCCGAGGGGCTCGAACGGGCCGTCTTCGGGCTGGGCTGCTTCTGGGGCGCCGAGCGCGTGTTCTGGCAGGCGCCGGGCGTGTACACGACCGCGGTCGGCTACGCCGGCGGCTACACGCCCAACCCGACCTATCAGGAGACCTGCAGCGGCCAGACCGGCCACACGGAGGCGGTCCTCGTCGTCTTCGATCCGAAGCAGACGAGCTACGACGAGCTGCTCCGGCTCTTCTGGGAGAACCACGACCCGACGCAGGGCATGCGGCAGGGCAACGACGTCGGCACGCAGTACCGCTCGGCCATCTACTACGAGAACGACGAGCAGCGCGAGGCCGCGGAGCGGTCCCGGGCGATGTTCCAGGGCGAGCTGCGCGAGGCGGGCTACGGCGAGGTCACGACCGAGATCGCGCCGGCGGGGCCGTTCTACTACGCCGAGGACTACCACCAGCAGTACCTCGCGAAGAACCCGAACGGCTACTGCGGCCTCGGCGGCACGGGCGTCAGCTGCCCGGCCGGCCTCGTGCGCGCCTCGTAAGAGGCGCTACAATGCCGACAGCGACGCGGGGTGGAGCAGTCAGGTAGCTCGCCGGGCTCATAACCCGGAGGTCGCAGGTTCAAATCCTGCCCCCGCTACTGGAAAGGCCCCGGAAACGGGGCTTTTCTGTCTTCACCGGAGCTTCCTCGCGGCCGTACCTTTGCCCCATTGTTGCCCGTCTCTGGCCGACGCGCGAGCAGAGCGGGCGCGTTATCGACTCGCGGCGAAGCCGGTGCAGGTGCAGCTGGAGACGGTGAGGCTTTGGATGTCCTAGAGGGTGCGTTGCAGCCGGATGCCGTGCCCGGTGTGAAGGTGCCGGCGTGGTCGCTTCGCGGGTGTCCGCAGTCGGCGCAGTTTTGGTGAGCCCGAGCAGGAGACGCAACCGCCGCCGCTCTCGACGCTGCGCAGCTCGAGGTTGGAGCAGAGTGCTCCGCAGATCCGGCAGGCGGGCATTTCGTTAGACGGGGAGCTTGTCCGGGTCGGCGACGGTCTCGATCGCGAGCGCGGCGATGTGCGGGTTTCGTCTGCGCCAGGAGGCGAGGTGGCTGCGGATCTCGTCGCAGCGCGCGCCGCTGATCGTCAGGCCGGCGGCGGTCTCGTCATCGACGATGAAGCCCGAGCGCGCGAAGTGGTAGGCGAGGTCGGGAATTCGGGTCGGATCGCTGAGCTGGATGAGCACTGCCGCGCCCCTTAGGTCGGCAGTGCTCGTCTCTAGGAAACCCCCGAACGAGGGAGGATCTGGGCGTGCTGGCGTCTCGTCACGACAGGGCCTTGGCAACTGCCGCCAGGACGAGGACGACAATCAAGAGGACGTAGCCGGCGACAAAGCCGAGTCCGTCCCACTTCCAGCTCCAACGCTTGGGCCACGAGTCGCCATTCTCCAAACAGCACCGGCCAGCCGCGCTTCATCGGCGGTCGGGAGGCGTGCGTCTAATAGCTGCGAAGCTGGGCGAGCATTGCTCAGATCACGTTCTGTTCAGGCACGAGCGCGCCGTCCGCGAAGCGCTTGAATGCGTATGGGGTCAGGTCGATGCTCGACTTGCCTTCGGCGTACCGCTCGGCAAGCAGACGCGCGATCGCTGGCGCTTGCATGAAGCCATGCCCCGAAAAACCGCAGGCTGCCCAGAGCCCGTCGACCTCTCGGATGGGGCCGACGATCGGTTGGTTGTCGGGCGTGACTTCGTAGAGGCCCGCCCATCCGGTGCGAATCTCCGCCTCGAGGAAGGCGGGGGCTCGCGTTGCCGCCACCTCTGAGATGCGGTCGAGGAAAGCCCAGTTCGTGCGGGTGTCGAAGCCGGGGGGCTCGGCCGGATCGCTCATCCCCATTAGCGCGCCGGTTGCTTCGGGGTGAAAGTAGAACGTGGTGGCTGCATCGACCGTGAACGGCGTTTCCGGTCCAATCCCGGCGACGGTGCCAGTGAGGAAGACGTGTCGTCGGTAGGGCGCGATTGGTAGCTCGATGCCGGCGAGGTTGGCGACTTGGGCGCCCCAGGCGCCGGCGCAGATGAAGACAACGGGGCAGGCGATTGGGCCGCGCGGGGTGGAGACGCCGGAGGTCACGCCTTTGGAGATCGTGATCCCGGTGACCTCGCGCCCTTCGTAGAAGCGGACGCCGTGGCGCCTGCCGGCGGTGGCGTAGCCGTAGGTGACGTCTGCGGGGCTGGCGACGCCGTCGCTGGGGCAGAACGTCCCTCCGAGAACGCCGTCGACGGCGACGGCCGGGGCGAGTTCGGCGACCTCCTCGGGTGTGACCCAGCGGGCCTCGGTGAGGCCGAGGCCGTGCCAGAGCTCGATGAGCTCGGCGAAGCGAGCGGCGTCCTCGGGCTCGCGGAGGACGAAGAGGTAGCCGAGCTTCCGAAAGCCTGGTGAGACTCCGACTGTCTCCTCGAACTCGTCGAGGATGCGGACGCTCAGCATCTGGATCCGGACGTTGATCTCGGTTGAGAACTGCTGACGGACGCCGCCGGCGTTCTTTCCTGTCGACTCCGCTCCGAGCGCACCACGGTCGAGGACGATCGTGTCCACGCCTCGTGCGGAGAGCTCGTACGCGAGAGAGCAGCCGACGACGCCACCACCGACGATGACGACTTCGGCGGTATCTGGCGTGCTCATCTCAAGTGAACGTCGACGACGTCGTCAAGACCGCCGATCCGCTCGCTGACAAGCTGGGCGATCGCCCAGTCCTGCATCGCTAGGCCAACCGACTTGAAGACGGTCAGCCCGTTGATTTCGTCCGGTGGCGTTGCGATGAGCTCGCCGAGTTCCACGAGCGACTCCTGGCTGAGGGCTGCGTGCTCGATCGCATCAATGACCTCTCCGGCCTCGCTCAGCGATGCGAGCCGCTGGTCGACCGCGACGATGCTCGCGTGCGCGAGGAGCTCGCGTTCGAGCTCCCTCATCTCAGGTCGATACGAGCCGATCGCATTGACGTGGACACGCTCTCCGAGGTCGGCTCGCGCGAGGAGCGGCTCCTTGGCGGTCGTGGCGCAGCAGACGACATGGGCGTCCCGGACCGCACTCGCAACATCGGGCGTCACCTCGAGCTGGACGTGCGGAAACTCGTCGGCCAGCTGGCGAGCGAGCAGGCGGGCGCTGTCGCCGCCTCGGCTGCAGATGCGGATCTCGGAGATCTCGCGCACCGAGAGCACGCCGCGGATCTGATCGGGCGCTTGGCCTCCAGCGCCGACGACGGCCAGAACCTCGGCTGTCGGCGGTGCGAGGAGATCGGTGGCGAGCCCGCTCGCGGCGCCCGTGCGCAAGCCGGTGACGGACGCGCCTTCGATCAGCAGCGTCGGCTCCCCGGTCGAGGCGTCGAGCCAGACGACGACGGCGTGGATTGTCGGGATCGAGCTTCCGTGGTTCGTCTCTCGGACGGAGACGACCTTGATGGCTGTCCCTGCTGAGGCGGAGCCGCGCGCCATCATCGCGATGGCTGTGCCGTCAGCGAGCGTCAGCCGGTGGGGAAGATCGCCTGCCCCGTTTGCGACCTTGGTGAACGCGTCGCGCATCGCGTCGATTGCGTCCGGCATCGGCACCAGCCGACGGAGTTGTGCCGATGAGATCGCCTGCACGCGCCGGGATCAGCCCGCCTGCTCGGAGCGGCCTGCCCACGAGCCGCGCGTGTGCTTGAGATGGCGAGTCATCTCCTGCTGAGCTCGCTCTGCGTCGCCGGCTTCAACGGCCTCCAGTAGCGATTCGTGCTCTTTCGCAGAGACCGTCAAGAGACCCTGGACTGCCAGGTCGGGTAGGCCGTAGAGACGGGTCTGGTCGCGAAGCCGGCCGATGATCTCGACCAAGCGAGTGTTGCCGAGGGGGAGCAGCAGCTCTCGGTGAAACGCGGCGTCGTACTCGAGGAAGGCAACGAGGTCGCCCGCTTGGGCGGCGGCCTTGCCGTCTTCGACGTTGCGCCGGCAGGCTGCCCGGCCCGCTTCGTCCAGGCGGCCCGCGGAGCGACCGACGGCCGGGACCTCGAGCATCAGGCGCAGCTCGAAGATCTCGTCGAGGTCATGCTCGCTGACCGGCGGCACGACGAAGCCGCGGTTGCGGATGATCTGGACGAGTCCGTCATTCGCGAGATCGCCCAAGGCCTCGCGCACGGGCGTCGCGGAGACGCCGAGCAGACTCGCAAACGCACCGATCGTGTACAGCGGACCGGGCTCGAGCTCGCCCGTAATGACGCTCGTGCGGATGGCCTGGCGCGCCTGGTCGCGCAGGCTTTCACGCTCCAGCTGGCGGTAGGTGGGTGCGTTCACGCTTGACAGAGCATCGATATTTTACATATAAGGTCTCACATTGCCTAGGCTCGGCCCATCGATCTTCACTAGCCCGCCCGGTCGCAGGCGTGCGAAGCCGCTGTCCATGGGAGGTAGGCGAATGAGACTCTCGTCTGCGCCTCGAGTGGTCACGTCGGAGGAGGCAGCGCAGCGGCGCGCTTCCAATGCGTGCGGCGCGCCAGGGTTTCATCGACTACCCACCCCACGTTCGCCCGAGTCTAGGGAGTCGACGGCGATTCCTCTAGTCGGCGAGTGGAAAGCCGAAGGCAAGCAGACGACGGTGGCCGCGTGACCACCGAATCGCAGGTCAATTCGGGACAAGAGAGGAACAGGCACATGTCGCAACATCGCTTCGCCTCGCACGGCGGCGACGACCGCCGGCCGAGGTTCTTCGTCGTCTTCCTCGCGCTGGCGCTTCTGCTGGTCGCGACCGCGTCTGCCTGCGGGGGTGATGACGAAGGAAACGCCTCCGGCGACACGAGCGAGACGGCGAGCTGCCCGCTCGACGACGGTGAGGTGAACATCTTCTCCACGGCCGACGTCTCCGCCGTTGCCGGCGACATCACCCCGATGCAGCTTCGCTGGATCGAGTCCGAGGTGCCGAAGATCAACGCGGCCGGAGGAGTCCTCGGCTGCACGCTCGACATCGAGGTCGTCGACGAGCCCCTGCCCGACTTCGAGTCCGGCATCCGCAAGTACCGCGCCGCGCTCGCCTCGGAGGAATACGACCTCTACTTCGCCATGTTCGACTCGGCCCTCGTGCGGGCGCTCCCGAAGTTCACCAACCGCGCGAAGAAGATCCTGATCCTCGCCGGCGTCGGGGACCATCAGCCCTTCTACGAGGAGCTCGAGGACCCGTCGTATGCCATGCAGGCCGGCGTCTCGACACTCGGTGAGGGACGCGCGGCCGCGAAGTTCGCCGCCGACAAGGGCTGGAAGAAGATCGCGATCCTCACCCCCAACTACGCCTACGGCCAGGACGTCGCCGATGCGTTCAAGGAGTACTTCCTCGAGCTGGTGCCCGACGGTGAGATCACCACGGAGCAGAAGCCGGCCTTCCTCGAGAAGAACTTCCAGCCGTTCGTGAACGCTGTCGTCGCCTCCAAGCCGGACGCCGTCTTCGGCGGGCAGTACGGCGCGGACATCATCAGCCTCTACAAGCTCTGGAAGGCGCAGGACCTGACGATCCCGACGATCTTCTTCACGGAGCAGTCGGTGCTCGAGCAGCTGAAGCCCGCGCAGATCCCGGAGAACTCGTACGGCTACGACCGCGGCGCGCCGAACATCCTTCGCGAGACGCCCCGTGGCCAGTACGTGTGGGACGCGTACTCGGAGGAGTACGGCACCTCGGATCATCCGACCCCGGGTTCCTATGTCTTCATCATCGACAGCGCGATCCAGCTCGTTCAGGCGCTCGCCGAGAAGACGAACGGGTTCGACGCCGACGCCTGGACCGAGGCGATCAAGGCGGGCGGCTTCGCCTACGAGAGCGCCTACCAGGAGGAGCCCACCGACGTCAACCACCTCAACTTCGAGGCGAACACCTGCGCCACCGTCGGGCTCGTGAAGTTCTCGGAGGAGCTCTCGCAGGGGTTCTATGACCCCGAGGACTCGGCGCACGTGTGCCTGGACGAGGTCATCGACGACGAGGAACGAGAGGAGCTCATCGGGCGTTGACCGCGCCGGATGACTTCGTGAGGATCGCGGGCGAGCCCGGGACGAGATGAGCACCTACCTCGTGCAGTTGCTCGCTGGTCTCGGCTCGGCCGCGGTCCTGTTCCTCGTGGCGTCCGGGTTGACCCTGATCTTCGGGGCGCTACGCATCGTCAACTTCGCGCACGGGTCGCTCTACATGGTCGGCGCCTTCGTCTCCGTGTCGCTGGCGGACGCGATCGGGTTCGGGAACGCGGAGTTCTGGATCGTCCTGCTGCTCGCCTCGCTCGCGGTCACCGCCGTGGGCGTGGCGATGGAGGTGTCGGTCTTACGCCTGATCTACGGGCAGTCGCTGCTCACGCAGCTGCTCGTCACCTTTGCGTTCGTCCTCATCATCGGCGGGGTGGTCCGGGCGATCTACGGGTCGCAGCCGCGCGTGACGGAGACGCCGCCGTTCCTCCAGGGCTCGGTCACGATCATCGACCGCCAGTTCCCCGTCTACCAGTTCTTCCTGATGGCGCTCGCCGTCGCGGTGGCGATCGCGCTCTGGCTCATGCTCTACCGGACCGGCCTCGGGCGGATGGTCCGGGCGGCGGTCAGCGACCCGGAGCTACTCGCCCTTTCCGGCGTCAACGTCAGCCGTCTGTTCACGAGCGTTTTCGCCCTCGGCTGCTTCTTCGCCGGGCTGGCCGGGGCGGCGGTCGCACCGCTCGGATCAGTCTCGCTCGGCATCGACATCTCCGTCATCCTCAAGGCGTTCGTCGTCGTCGTCATCGGAGGCCTCGGCAGCATCGGCGGGGCGTTCGTCGGGGCGATCCTGATCGGGGTCGCGGACTCGTTCGGTATCCTCTGGTTCCCCGAGACGTCGCTCGCGATCGTCTTCGCCGTGCTCGTCGTCGTGCTCATGCTGCGGCCCCAGGGGCTGTTCGGCCGGGCCGAGTCGTGACCAGCTCGGTCGCGACTGCGCTAAGCGCGCGGTTACGTTGGCTCACACGCGGGTCGCAGGACGCCGGCGCCGAACGAGCGGGTGTCAGTCGCACCCTGTGGGTGCTCGCGGCGATCGGCATCGCCGCGGCAGCAGCCGCACCGCTAGTCGTCAAGCCGGCGACCACGCTTCTCCTCGGCGAGGCGATCATCCTCGGCCTCTTCGCCCTCAGCCTCAACCTGCTCGTCGGGACGACCGGCCTGGTCAGCTTCGGACACGCGGCCTACTTCGGCTTCGGTGCCTTCACTGTCGGCATCCTCGTCAGCAGGTACGAGTGGCCTCCGCTCCTCGCCCTTGCCCTCGCTCCCGTCGTCGGAGCGATCATGGCGTTCGTCTCGGGCTTGATCGTGCTACGCGGGCGCGAGCTCTACTTCGGCCTGCTCACGCTGGGCATCGCGCAGCTCTACTGGGCGCTTGCGCACGGTTGGACGGATGTCACCGGCGGGGAGAACGGCCTTCCGGGGTTCTTCGCACCCGACTGGCTGTTCACCGCGCAGGAGCTGTACTGGTTCGCGTTCGTCGTCTGCGCGGCCTGCGGGGTGCTGCTCTTCGTGATCACACGGTCGCCCTTCGGGGACGCCTTGCGCGCGATCCGCGAGAACCGGCGTCGGGCCGAGTTCACCGGCATCCCCGTTCGGCGCTACGAGCTCGCCGCGTTCGTCATCGCAGGGACTTTCGCCGCGGTTGCCGGTGCGCTCTTCACGATGTACGAGGGCGTCGTCAGCAGCTCGCTGATGGACTGGCGCAACTCGGCGGCGCCACTGATCGTGTCGCTGATCGGCGGAATCGGCTACTTCCTCGGCCCCGTGGTCGGCGCCGTCTTCTACACCGCGCTCCAGGAGTACGTCGTAGCGCGCACGGTGCTCTGGGACGTCGTGATAGGCGTCATCGTGCTCATCGCCGCCTTGCTTCTGCCCAGCGGGATCTCGGGCGGGATCGAGCGGTTCGTCTCCTGGTCGCTCGGGCTCTGGAATCGCTTCGGCCGACGTGGGGGTGGTGCGGATCAGGGCCCGGTGGCCGCGAAGAAGGAGCGGCCGGCGAAGGTGGCCAGGCTCGTAGCGGCGAGATCCGGTCCGGCGCCGAGGAGCAACGGCAAGCCGATCCTGGCCGTGGACGGCCTCCGACGCAGCTTCGGCGGCCTCATCGCGGTCGACGACGTCAGTTTGGCGGTGGAACCGGGATCGATCCACGCGATCATCGGGCCGAACGGCGCGGGCAAGACGACCTTCTTCAACCTGGTCACGGGCCTGCTCAGACCCGACTTCGGTCACGTGAACTTCGAAGGCAACGAC
This sequence comes from Gaiellaceae bacterium, assembly GCA_036554945.1. Taxonomy (GTDB): domain Bacteria; phylum Actinomycetota; class Thermoleophilia; order Gaiellales; family Gaiellaceae; genus JACDAN01. Next base: position 9,614 of record DATBMH010000013.1, read on the forward strand.
GTGACGGGCATGGCGCCCTGGCGGCTCGTCGGCCGCGGGGTCGGGCGCTCCTTCCAGCACGCGACGCTGTTCTGGTCGCTGTCGGCGTTCGAGAACGTCCTGGTCGCCGAGGGCAGCGTCCGCGGGCTCACCCGCCGGCCGTACGGCCGCTACCCCGCCGAACTGCGCAAGAGCGCCGAGCATCATCTCGAGCGCGTGGGACTCTCCGACGCCGCGGACGTGCCGGCCAACCTCCTCTCCCACGGCGACCAGCGCTCCCTGGAGCTTGCGGCCGCACTTGCGGTGAATTCCCGCCTGCTCCTCCTCGACGAGCCGACGGCCGGGCTCTCGCCGACCGAGACGAAGGGAACGGTCGAACTGATCGAGGCCGTCGTCCGCGAGCAGGAGATCACAGTGCTCTTCATCGAGCACGACATGGACGTGGTCTTCGGGATCGCCGACCAGATCACTGTGCTCCACCGCGGTGCGGTCCTGGCCCACGGAGCGCCGGAAGAAGTCAGGGCGAACGACGCAGTTCAACGGGCGTATCTCGCCGAGGACCTCGAGGAGCAGACAAGCGAGGCATGACCGAAGCCGCCGCCATCGCGATGCCAGCCCTCGACGTTCAGGGACTGAGTGCGTTCTACGGCAAGAGCCAGGTCGTCTTCGATGCCGACCTCGAAGCCCGCGAGGGCGAGATCGTCGCCGTGCTCGGTCGCAACGGCGCCGGTAAGACCACGATGCTCCACGCGATCGCGGGCTTGATCGAGGCGCGCTCGCTCCGCCTGCGTCTCGGCGGCTCCGACGTCGGCGACCTCCCTCCCTTTCGTCGTGTCCGCGCCGGCCTCTCGCTTGCCCCGTCGGGATCCCGAGCGTTTCCCAACCTGACGGTCGACGAGAACCTCTCGATCGTCCGCCACAGCGCGCAGAACGGCGACGGCTGGAGCGTGGCCGACGTGTACGACGCGTTCCCGGCGCTGGCACAGATGAAGTCGGCCAGTGCCGGGTCGCTTTCCGGCGGCGAGCGGCAGATGCTCGCCGTCGGCCGCGCGATGTTGACCGGCCCCACCGTCCTCATGATGGACGAGCCCAGCGAGGGGCTCGCGCCCGTGATCGTCAAGCAGATCGCCGTCCTCGTTCGCGACCTGGCCGAGCGGGGTCTCGCGGTCGTCCTCACCGAGCAGAACCACCGGCTCGCGCTCGACGTCGCCGACCGCGCGTACTTCATCGAGAAGGGTCAGGTCGTCTGGCACGGGACCGCCTTGCAGGCGCAGCAGCCCGACGTGATCGGCAGGTACCTCGCGATCTAATGGCCGACGCGAGACGGACACTCCGCGCCCCGTCGGCCTCGAGCGAGCGCGACTGGCTCGACCTCGCGCGCTCCTATTCGTTCCGTGCCCGGCTCGACCGACCGCATTACGACGGTCCCGTCTTCGCCCGTGGCGAGGGCTCGGTCGTCTGGGACGTCGAGGGGAAGGAGTACCTCGACTTCAACTCCGGCCAGCTTTGCGGCGTCCTCGGCCATCGCCACCCTCGGATCACGCAGGCGATGGAGGAGGCGGCGAAGACTCTCGTCCACTCGAGCAGCACGTACTACAACGTCGCGGAGATCGCGCTCTCCGAGCGACTCTCGTCCATCCTGCCGCCGGGGCTCAGCAAGAGCTTCTTCGGCCTTTCCGGCTCGGACGCGACCGAGGCAGCGATCAACATCGCCAAGAAGATCACGGGGCGGTTCGAGATCGCCAGCCCGCACATCAGCTTCCACGGCCTCGGCGACACCCCGCGGGCCGTCAGCTTTGCGGCCTGGCATCAGGGGATGCCGCCGACAGCGCCCGGCAACTTCGCGATCACCGCGCCGTACTGCTTCCGCTGCCCGGTCAAGCACACCTTCCCCGAGTGCGACATCGCCTGCCTTTCCGGATCGCTCGACGTGCTCGACGCCGAGACCGTCGGGCCGGTCGCCGGCCTGATCACCGAGCCACTCTTCTCGGCGGGCGGTGTGATCGAGCCTCCGCCGGGATGGCTGGCCCGCGTCCAGGAGGCGTGCCGGGAGCGCGGCGCGCTCCTGATCCTCGACGAGAGCCAGACCGGCCTCGCCAAGCTCGGGACGATGTGGGGGTTCGAGCACGACGGCGTCGTCCCGGACGTGATCACCGTCTCCAAGCATTTCGGCGGCGGGATCGCCATCTCCGCCGTGGTCACGAGCTCGGAGCTCGAGGAAGAGGCGATCGAGAAGGGGTTCTCGTACAGCCACTCCCATAGCGCCGACCCGTTCGGGTGCGCGGCCGCGCTGGCGACGATCGACGCGATCGAGGAGGAGGACCTCGTCGAGCGGGCAAGGACGCTCGGCGCCGCGTGGCGCGCACGCCTGCACCAGCTCGCCTCCGAACACGACGCGATCAGCGTCGTCCGGGGGCGCGGCCTGCTGCAGGGGATCGAGCTCAGCGCTCCCGACGGCGCCCCGGCGCTCGGTCTCGGACACGCGGTCGCTGCAGAGGCGCTCGACCGCGGCCTGCTCTTCAGCGTCCGACGCAAGGGCTCGGTGCTCCGCTTCACCCCGCCGTTCTCGACGACCGAGGAGCAGCTCGATCGCGCGGCAGAGATTCTCGACGAGTGCTTGAAGGCCGCGGCGGTCGGGCCTGCCGCCCTGCCCTTGGCGGGAGCCCTCGGGCCGTGATGTCGCAAAGGTCGGTGTCGGCGATCGCGTTCGAGAGCCTCCTCCGTGGGCTCGAACGTGGCGGTCAGCACCCCGGCGGCCGTCTCCGCATCTCTCGCCCGGAGGTCGCCGACACCGTGGAACGGTACGCCCGAGCCGGGAGCCGTGCCTAGTGGAGGAGGTCCGGGTCATCGCCCCGACCGGCTGCCTCGGCTACGGGTTCTCTCGCGAGGACTTTGCGCGCATGCTCGACGAGCACGAACCGGACGTCATCGCAGTGGACGCTGGGTCGACCGATCCGGGTCCGTACTACCTCGGCTCCGGGCAGTCGTTCACGACCGAGGTCGAAGTTGCAGCCGAGCTCGACGTCTTGATCGCCGCGTCGCTCGAACGGGACGTTCCGCTCGTCGTCGGCAGCTGCGGGGGAGCAGGGGCAGACCCTCACGTTGCGTGGACGCGGAGGATCGTCGAGGAGGTCGCCGCCAAGCGCGGGTGGTCGTTCCGCCTGGCCACCATCAGCGCCGAGGTCTCGCGCGAGACGGTCGTCGGCTGGCTCGATGACGGCGCGATCGGGACGTTCGAGTCCGAGGAGCCGCTCACGGCCGAGGCTGTGGAGGAGAGCATCTGCATCGTCGCGCAGATGGGCCACGAGCCGATCGTCGAGGCGCTGGACGGCGGCGCGCAGGTCGTGCTCGCTGGACGGGCATGCGACGACGCAGTGTTCGCGGCCCTGCCGATCGCCCGCGGCTTCGACGTGGGGCTCGCGCTGCACATGGGGAAGATCCTCGAGTGCGGCGCGCTCGCCGCGACCCCGGTCGGCATGGACGTCATGCTCGGGACGCTTCGGCACGACCACTTCGAGCTCGTCCCCGGGAGCCCGAGGCGTGCCTGCACGCTCACCTCCGTTCACGGGCATGCGCTCTACGAGCGCGAGGATCCGTTCATCCACATCGGACCGTCAGGGACGGTCGACCTCACCGACGCGGTCGTCTCGAAGGTGGACGACCGCCGGGTACGCGTCCGCGGCACTCGCTACGAGCCGTTCGACGACTGCGTGGTCAAGCTCGAGGGCGTTCGGCACTCGGGTTTCCGCTCGATCGCAGTCGCCGGCATGCGGTGCCCCTCGATGCTCTCCATCCTCGACGAGATCCTCGACGAAGGACTCCGCAGGACACGCAACTCGCTCGCCGCGATGGGCGTCCCGGACGACTCGTATCGGCTGGCGCTCCACGTCTACGGCCGGGACGGGGTCATGAGAGGCCTCGAGCCGCGACGCCAGGTCGCGCACGAGGTCGGCCTCGTGATCGAGGCGGTGGCCGACGAGCAGGCGCTGGCGCACTCGATCGCGCACAACCTCGCGGGCACCCTGCTCCACCTCGACTATCCCGGGCAGTACAACAACGCTGGCAACCTCGCGTTTCCGTTCTCGCCCGCCGAGATCGATGCGGGGCCGGTCTTCGAGTTCTCGATCTACCACCTCGCACGAGTCGGCGACCCGCTCGCAGCCTTCCCGGTCGAGTACCTCGACATCGGGCCGGCGGCAGGGGAGCGCGCGGCGTGAGCGCGACAACGAACGGCGCCCGGGCGCTCCGCGAGCTCGCCTGCGTCGTCCGCAGCAAGAACGCCAAGCCCTACCGCATCACGCTCGACGTGTTCTTCGACGACCGTCGCGTCTTCGAGTACGTCAAGGCGACCGGGGCGCTCAACGAGGACGCGGTCGCGGCGCTCTATGGCTTCGACCGGAAGGAGCTGCGGTCGTCCTTCGTCTCGGACGAGGCCATGGCGTTCAAGTTCACGTTTCGGCGTCCGGTCACCCAGGGTGCCGTCGGCGATTCCGACGTCTACGGCGCCCAGCAGCACGTCCCTCTGCTCGATCTCGAGATTCCGTGGGCGCCCGAGCTCCCACGTCGCGACGAGCCCGACCCCACCGAAGGAGAGGAGATGAACGAGCAGTTCTTCGCGCGAATCGATCGCGACGACCAGGGGCTCCCGCGCGAGCTTCTGGGGTACGGCGAGCACCCACCTCGCGTGCAATGGGAGGGGGACGCGAAGGTCGCGATCCAGATCGTCGTCAACTACGAGGAGGGCTCCGAGAAGTCGTTTCCGATGGGCGACGGCGAGAACGACGCCTTCCACGAGATCCCATTCAAGCTCGACGGCATCAGGGACATGGCCGTGGAGTCGGTCTACGAGTACGGCTCGCGGGTCGGGATCTGGCGGCTCTTCCGAGTCTTTGGAAGCGCCGGGATTCCCGTGACCATCTTCGGGACGGCCGTTGCGCTCGAGCGCAACCCGGCCGTTGCGCAGAAGATCGTCGAGCGGGCCGACGAGGTTGCGGCCCACGGCTTCCGGTGGACGAACGGCTTCGAGATGACCCGTGAGGAGGAGCGCGAGGCGATCCGACTCACGGTCGAGTCGATCACGAAGTCGATCGGGACGCGTCCTCTGGGGTGGTACTCGCGCGAGATGAGCGTCAACACGCGCGAGCTCGTGGTCGAGGAGGGCGGCTTCCTCTACGACTCGGAGTGCTACAGCGACGACCTTCCGTACTGGACGAAGGTGAACGGCAAGGACCACCTGGTCGTTCCGTACACGCTCGTCGTCAACGACATCCGCTACGTCCTGCCGCAGGGGTTCTCGAGCCCGGAGGACTTCTTCCTCTTCGCGAAGGCGACGCTCGACCGCCTCCGCGACGACGGCGACGATCTCCCGCGGATGATGTCGATCGGGTTGCACCCCCGGTTCAGCGGGAACCCGGCGCGCGCGGACGCCCTCGCGAGATTCATCGAGTACGCGCAGGGCACCGACGACGTCTGGTTCACCCGGCGGATCGACATCGCCAACACGTTCCGCGAGCAGATTCCGGCAGGCTCGGAGGCTGCCGCAGCAGCAGTCACATGAGTGACCGGATCGTCATGACGGTGCTGGGGCCGATCCCAGCGGAGGAGCTCGGGCGGACGCTCGCCCACGAGCATTGCCTGATCGATCTCTCCGTCTGGTTCTCGGCGCCGACCGAGACCTCCCGGAAGCGCGATGCCGACCGGCCGATCGAGATGTCGATGCTCGCGGACCTCCGCAGGCGGCCGTTCAGCACGACGCGCGACAACATGATCCTCGATGACGAGGAGCTGGCGATCGAGGAGCTGGGATTCTACGTTCGCGCGGGCGGGCGCTCGGTGGTCGACGTCACCTGCTACGGCCTCGGCCGGGACGTCCAGGCCCTCCAGCGAATCTCGCGCGGCACCGGGCTGAACATCGTCGCGAGCACCGGGTTCTACGTCGAGAACGCACACCCGGAGTGGGTGGCCGAGATGGACGAGAACGCCCTCGGTGAGTTCATGGCCGACGAGGTCCTGCACGGCGTCGCCGGGACGGACGTCCGCTGCGGGCTGATCGGTGAGATCGGGCTCACCGGGATCCCGCGAGGCGCCGGCCGCACCAAGGTCGGGCCGATCACGCCTGCGGAGGAGAAGGTGTTGCGCGGTGCCGCTCGGGCGTCGGTCCGGACGGGCGTGTCGGTGAGCATCCACACGGATCCGATCGACCCCCATGCGGCGTTGCCGGCGATCGACATCCTCGAGGAGGAGGGCGTCGAGCCCGGCCGGATCATCATGGGCCATATGGACCAGGTGCAGGACGTCGACTTCCACCTGGCGGTTGCCGAGCGCGGGGTCTACGTCGAGTACGACAGCCTCGGCCGCGAGCACTACGGCGAGGAATGGGGCTTCGACTTCGCCTGGGGTCACGACTCGTGGCGCGTGCGGTTCGTGCAGCGGCTCGTCGAGGAGGGACACGGCGGCCAGGTGCTCCTCTCGCACGACGTCGCTCTCAAGACCGACCTCCGCAAGTACGGGGGCAACGGGTACGCCCACGTGCTCGACAACATCGTCCCGACGCTGTGGAGCCTCGGGCTCTCGCGCGAGACCGTCGAGAGCATTCTCGTGGACAACCCGCGCCGCGCGTTTTCGTACGTGCCGCGCGAGGTGGCGGAGCCGGTCGGCTCCGCCGCCGACAAGGCGAGGGCGGGGTAGCGGCATGTCGGTCCTGATCAAGGGTGGACGGATCGTCACGGCGGCCGACGAGCAGGTTGCGGACGTCTACGTGGAGGGGGAGCGGATCGCGCTCATCGGCGAGTCGCTCGAGGTCGAGGCGGACCGCGTCGTCGACGCCACCGGCAAGTACGTGATCCCGGGTGCCATCGACCCTCACACGCACATCGAGATGCCGTTCGGCGGGCTGACCACCGTCGACGACTTCACCTCCGGCACGGTCGCCGCGGCGTTCGGCGGGACGACGACGGTGATCGACTTCTGCCTCCAGGTTCCGGGCGAGCCCTTCGCGCAGTCGATCGAGACCTGGCACGAGAAGATCGAGCGCTGCAAGCCGGTGGTCGACGTCGGCTTCCATATCGCAATCACCGACCTGAAGGATGGTGGCCGCCTCAAGGACCTTCCCGCCGTCGTGGAGGGCGGAGTCACGAGCTTCAAGCTCTTCATGGCCTACCCCGGAGTCGTCATGGTCGACGACGAGACGCTCTTCAAGACCATGAACACCGCGCGGGAGACCGGCGCCCTCGTCATGGTCCATGCTGAGAACGGCTACGCGATCGACGTGCTGGTTCGCGAGGCGGTGGCGGAGGGGCGCCTCGAGCCGAAATGGCACGCAGCGACCCGGCCCCCGCTGACCGAGGCGGAGGCGACCTCGCGGGCCGCCTACCTCGCCGAGATCGCCCAGGCACCGCTGTACGTTGTTCACGTCTCGTGCCGCGAGGCAGTCGAGCCGATCGCGGCGGCGAGAGCGAGGGGCTGGCGCGTCTGGGGTGAGACCTGCACCCAGTACCTGTTCATCGACGAGACGTACCTCGAGCGGCCGGACTTCGAGGGGGCGAAGTACGTCTTCACACCGCCGCCGCGGCCGAAGGAGCAGCAGGAGCACCTCTGGCACGCGCTCTCCGTGGACGACCTCTCGGTCGTCTCAACCGACCATGCACCCTTCCACTGGAAGACGCAGAAGACGCGCGGAAGGGATGACTTCACGAAGATCCCGAACGGCGCGCCGGGTATCGAGGACCGCCTGCTGATGCTCCACCACTTCGGCGTCCGGGAGGGGCGGATCTCGATGCAGCGCCTCGTCGAACTGACGTCGACGAACGTCGCGAAGCTCTTCGGCCTCTATCCACGCAAGGGCACGATCGCCGTCGGAAGCGACGCCGACCTCGTCGTCTGGGATCCCGAGAAGGCACGCACCCTCTCGGCCGAGACGCATCACTCGAACATCGACTACAACGCCTTCGAGGGGACGTCGGTCGTCGGCGCGCCGGCGCTCGTCCTCGTGCGCGGTCAGGTGATCGTGGACGGTGACGAGCTCGTGGGGCAGCCCGGCGCCGGCCGGTTCGTCAAGCGGGACACGTTCCAGCACGACGCGATCTCGCTGGCGCGGCCCCCGGCGGTGACGGCAGCCTGACGCTTCTAGCGCGCCACGAGCCGGTGCACCGCGTCGAGCGACTGCGCGAACGTGGCGCAGCTGATGCTCTCATTGGTCCCGTGCGGACGAGCGTGGCCGTCCGTCAGGCCCATCCCGACCACGGGGGAGCCCAGCCGTGCGGCCACTTCGGCCGCGGGGGCTCCCGAGGGCGCGATCGGGAGCATGAGCGGGGGAGTGCCGAACGCTGCGGCGAGCGGCCCCTCCAGCCTGGCGAGCACCTCGTCTCGGCGGCCGGGCTCGACGACGTATGGCTGGAGCGCGAAGCGCACCGAGAACTCGATGTCGCGTGCGCCGAAGTGCCGCTCGAGGTCCTCGATCAGCCGAGCGGCGTCCTGCGGCGGAACGATGCGCACGTCCAGAGCGCACCGGGCGCTCTCCGCGTAGCGGGTGACTTCGTCGGGCGAGCCGCCGTCGATCCACGGGATGTTCACGGTGGGCTCGAACAGGGCTCGGCGGACGATGTCGGCAGCGCCCGCGCCGCGCAGCTCCTCACCGAAGGCGCCGGACAGCGCCGCGTCCACGAGCGGGTCGAACAGCCTCGTCTCGGCCGCCCGCTCCAGATCGGCCGGATCTTCGGGGAACGGGTGGTCGTCCAGCACCCGGAAGCTCTCCAGGCGCCGGTGCTCGTCGGCGTCGGAGAGCGGCATCAGGGCCTCGAGGAGAGTCCGCACCCCGCTCGTCCCCAGGCCGACGCCGGAGTGGCTGGCGAAGCGCTCGCGCCTCGCACACGCGGTCCCCACCACGATGCCCTTGAATCCGAGCGAGACGATAGGCGCGCCGGCGTCGTTGACGAAGCCCGTGTTCCAGACGACGAGCGGCGTGGCGAGCTGCCGCTGCCACTCGTCGAGCATCTCCGGGATCGTCAGGGCGCCGAGCTCCTCCTGGCCGTCGAGCCAGAACACGACGCGGCGGCGCAGCCCGGGACCGGTACGAGCGGCAGCCACCGCCTCGAGTCGGGCGACGAGGTCGCCCTTGTTGCCCGCTGCTCCGCGCGCGTAGAGGCGACCGTCGCGGACCTCCGGGTCGAAGGGCGGCGACGCCCACCCGCCGTCGTCCGCGGGCGTCACGTCGAAGTAGTTGTAGAACGTCACGCCGGGCGCGTCCTCCCCGTCGAACTCGAGCAGCAGCCCGATCGGCGTCCCGTCGGCGGCCGTGAAGGTCCCGATCCGGTCGGCCGCGGCGCCGTAGCGCTCGATCAGCCACTCGGCCGCACGCCCGACCTCCGGCAGATCGGCCGAGATGGATGGGATGCGGCACAGCTCGCGCAGTCGCTCAAGCGCCGATTCCGCGTTCATGCGAGGTGCCGATGATCGAGGTCTCTGGACACCGCGTGCCGACCGAGCTTCACGAGCTGGTCGAGCCAACCTCGACCGCGCTGGTGATCATAGATATGCAAAACGACTGGTGCTCGCCGGGCGGAAGCACCGCGCTCGCCGGAGGCGACATGACGATGTTCCCGGAGATCATTCCGCGGATCCGGCGGCTCGCCGATGTCGCCCGCCGAGTCGAGGTGCCGGTCGTCAACGTGCGGATGGTCGCGCTGGACGGCGGAAAGAGCGACTCGCCGGCGTGGATCCGGCTGCGTCTCAGGGTGAATCGGAAGTACAACGGAGCGAACGAGGGCGCGATCGACTTCGTCAGGAACGGCTCCTGGGGACAGGAGTTCGTCTCGGCACTCAAGCCCAAGCCCGACGACTACGTCGTCACCAAGCTCCGGTCGAGCGCGTTCCACGCTACGGACCTCGAGCTCATCCTTCGGGGAAGGCGCATTCAGAGCGTGATCGTCACGGGCTCGACGACCGAGGGGTGCGTCGAGTCGACGGTCCGCGACCTCTCGTCGCGCGACTTCATCCCGATCGTGCCGACCGACTGCGTTGCGAGCGATGACAGAAAGCTGCACGACGCGTCGCTGCTCGTGATGGGCGCCTATCGGGCCGACCTCGCAACCTCGACGGAGATCATCGACATCTGGGAGAAAAGGGGGACAGGATGAGTGCAACCGACTACGTCAAGACGCTGCGCGATCTCCTGGAGGAGTCGAGCCGCATCTACCAGGAGCGCGGCTTTGCGCGGCGGGTCGGGTTCGGCGAGCGTCCTGCGCTCGTCATCATCGACCTGGGCTACGCCTGGACCCGGCCGGCCGAGACCTTCGCCTGCGACAACATGGAAGAGATCCTCGACGGCGTGAAGCAGCTCCTCGACCTGGCCCGGCCGCTGGGGATCCCGGTCGTCTACACGACGACGGCATACGCCGTGACCGACGGCCCGAACACCGACATGGGCCTGTGGCACCACAAGCTCCCGATCGAAGAGCTGACGCTCGACTCGCCCGGCGTGGAGATCGACGAGCGCATCGCCCCCATCGAAGGTGAGCAGCTGATCGTCAAGAAGCGCTCGAGCGCGTTCCACGGGACCTACCTCGCCGGCTTCCTCCGCGCCGCGGGCGTCGACACCACGATCATCACCGGCGTGGCGATGGGCGGCTGCGTTCGCCACACCGTCGAGGACGCACTCGCCGAGGGCTTCCGGCCGATCATCGTCAGGGAGTGCGTCGGGGACCACGTCCCGGGCGCCGTGGAGTGGAACCTCTTCGACGTCGACGGACGCTTCGGCGACGTTGAGAGCCTCGGGGTCGTGACTCGCTACCTTGAGCAGCTCGGCAACGGCGCGCCTGGCGACGAATAGGAAGGGGCTGCCCCTCCGTGCTCAGGTGAGCGGCCTATTCCGGGCGGCTCGTGTCGGCAAGGCGGACGTGCGCGCGGAGCGCTGAACGATCGCGCGACGAAGCCGTCGGCGCAGTCGGTGGGAAGACTCGCCCCGCGGTGCTTCTCCGATTGCTGTAATCGGGGTTCAGTGAAACCGCCACCCGAAGGTGTCGCAGAATGCAAGCCGCTCCAGTGTCACCTAACCTGGCAACAGACGTCTCATAACCCGGAGGTCGCAGGTTCAAATCCTGCCCCCGCTACCTTGAAAGGCCCCGGAAACGGGCCTTTCTTCTTTGTCTGGCCAAGCGGTCGCCAGGAGGGACCCCATGACCGAAACCACGTTCGAGCCGTTCCCCGTGAACGTGAGGATCAAGATCTCGGCGCTCTGGACGTCGATGCTGTTCGTCTTCGCCTACGTCGACCTCTTCAGCCTCTACCGCCCCGATGTCCGCGCCGACCTCGAGGCCGGTGAGGTCGGCGGCTTCGATGTCGACCAGACGTTTCTCCTCGGGACGACGGTCTACGTCGTGATCCCGAGCCTGATGGTGTTCGGGTCGCTCGTCCTGCGACCGCGGCTCAACCGCATCGCCAACATCGCGCTGAGCGCCCTGTACGCGGTCACCATCGTCGCCGGCGCCGTCGGCGAGTGGAACTACTACATCCTCGGCAGCGCGCTCGAGGCGGCGCTGCTCGCGGCCGTCGTCTACTACGCGTGGACGTGGCCGAAAGAGCCCGCGCTAACTCGGCCGTCTCAGGGGTAGAGAAGCGGCGCCGCAGGTCCGGCTTCTCACGGCGGCGCTTCCGCCGTATGCTTGCGTCGCCAACCGGGGGTGGTGGGGAATCGCCGGTCTCGCCGAGGTGAGGAGCTCGAGGTACCTGCACGGGCTGCTGCTTGCGCTCGCGGCGGCGCTCGTGCTGCTCCCCGCGGCGACGGCGCAGACGCCGAATCCGTCGTCCGTGACGATCGCCGGCTCGCTCCAGTCGGAGCTCGGCTGCCCCGCCGACTGGCAGCCCGAGTGCGCGGCGACCCACCTCGCCTACGACGCGGGTGACGACGTCTGGCAGGGGACGTTCTCGCTTCCCGCGGGCAGCTACGAGTACAAGGCGGCGCTCAACGGATCGTGGGACGAGAACTACGGCCGGAACGCGCAGCCCAACGGCGCCAACATCCCGCTCGAGCTTCCCTCCCCAGCCGGCGTCAAGTTCTACTACGACCACAAGAGCCACTGGATCACCGACAACAGGGGCTCGGTGATCGCCGTGGCGCCGGGCAGCTTCCAGTCCGAGCTCGGGTGCCCGGGCGACTGGGATCCGGGCTGCCTCCGCTCCTGGCTGCAGGATCCCGACGGCGACGGCACCTACTCGTTCGAGACGACCGCTCTCCCGCCCGGCGCCTACGAGTCGAAGGTGGCAATCGGCGAGAGCTGGGACGAGAACTACGGCCAGGGCGGGGTCCCGAACGGGCCGAACATCCCGTTCACCGTTCCGGCTGCGGGCGCGAAGGTCGTCTTCACCTACGACGCGGCGACGCACGTCCTCACGATCGCAGTCACCACGCCCGGCGCGCCCGGCGGCCCCGGAGCGCTGTCGCACTTCGACCTCGCCCGCAAGGACTGCCTCGGCACCGCCCGGAACACGACCTCGAAGGTGTGGTACACGGTCGCGAACGGCGTCCTGAGCGACGTCTACTACCCGACGGTCGACAACACGAACCTGGAGACGCTCCAGTACGTCGTCACCGACGGCGCCACGTTCACCGACCTGCAGACCCGCGACATGACCTACGCCGTCCGGGCGATCCACGGCTCCGGCGGCATGGCCTGCAAGGTGACGGCCACGGCGAAGAGCGGGCGCTACCGGATCGAGACCGACTACGTCACCGACCCCAAGCGCAACACGGTGCTCATGCACGTGCGCTTCCGGCCCAAGCACGCCGGCTACCGCCTCTACGTCCGCTTCGACCCGACCGTGAACGGCAACGGCGGCGGCGGGGCGGGCAACGGCGGCGCCGACTCCGCAACCGTCGACCGCTCCACGGGCCACCCGGTGCTCGTCTCCTCCGACCCGGTCACGGCCACGAACGCCGCGAACCGCGACTACGCGCAGCCGGTGTACGCCGCGCTCGACGGGGCCCTCGGCGAGGCGTCGAGCGGGTTCGTCGGCTCCGCGAGCGACGGGCTCGTCCAGCTCGACGCCACGCACGAGCTGGCGCCGACCTACGACGACGCGCTCGGCGGCAACGTCGTGCAGACGGCGCGCGTGCTCCTGGGGCACGGCGGGAGCACCGTGCTCGCGCTCGGCTTCGGCTCGTCGCAGGAAGAGGCGGTGGAGACGGCCGAGGGATCGCTCGGCGCCGGCTTCTGGCGCGCGCTCGTGAGGTACAAGCTCGGCTGGAAGCTCTACGACCGGTCGCTCGACGAGCCGCGGACGGAGAAGCTGCGCGGGCTCAGCCGCTGGGAGGAGGAGCGGCTCGAAGACGCCTACTACCTCAGCGCCAACGTCATCAAGGCGTCGGAGGACAAGACGTTCCCCGGCGCGATCGTCGCCAGCCTCGCGTCGCCGTGGGGCCAGGCGGTCTCGGCCGGCGACCCCGCGAACACGTACTTCGGCTCCTACCGCGAGGTGTTTGCGCGCGACCTCTACGAGAGCTGGACGGGTCTCGTCGCCGCCGGCGACCTCGACACGGCGCGCGACGCGACCCTCTTCCTGTTCGAACGGCAGCAGCTGCCGGACGGGTCGATGCCGCGGAACAGCCTCGTCAACGGCAAGGTCGCGCCGGACTCCTTCGGGGTCCAGCTCGACGAGACCGCGTACCCGATCCTGATGGCCTACCAGCTCGGGCTGACCGGCCGATCGCTGTACCAGGACCACATCAAGCGGGCGGCCGACTTCCTCATCTCGCGCGGCCCTGCGTTCGGCGTCGAGCGCTGGGAGGAGCAGAGCGGCTTCTCGCCGTCGACGATCGCGTCCGAGATCGCCGGCCTCGTGGCGGCGGCGCAGCTCGCGCGGGCGAACGGCGACACGGCCTCCGCAGCCGTCTGGCTCGGAGTGGCCGACCATTGGCAGCGGTCGATCAAGGCCTGGACGGTGACCACGAACGGGCCGCTCGCGACGCATCCGTACTTCATCCGGCTCTCGAAGACCGGTGACCCCAACGCGGCGATCTCGTACAACGTCGGCAACGGCGGCCCTACGCTCGACCAGCGCGCGGTGATCGACGCCGGCTTCCTCGAGCTCGTGCGCCTCGGAGTGCTCCATCCGCGCGACGCCGTCGTCCGCCGGTCGCTCTCCGTCGTCGACGCGACGATCAAGCGCACGACCGAGCGGGGACCGGGCTGGCACCGCTACAACGGCGACGGTTACGGCGACCGCGCCTCGGACGGCCGGCCGTGGGCGCCGAGCGGGCAGGGCACCGGCCACCTCTGGCCCGCGCTCTCCGCGGAGCGCGGCGAGCACGAGCTCGTCATCGGCGACGAGCGGGAGGCGGCGTCGCTCCTGCTCGGCATGAGCCGGTTCGCATCCGGCATCGGCCTGATCCCCGAGCAGAACTGGGAGCTCCCCGACCTGGCCGCCTCGCCGTTCGGCACCGACCCGACGGTCGCCTCGATCGGCTTCGAGAACGGCGGCGCGGCCGGCTCGGCCTCGCCGCTCACCTGGTCGGCGGCCTCGTTCGTGCGGCTCGCGCGCGATCTCGCGAAGGGCCGGAACGTCGTGCTCCCGGCGGCGACGCATGCCCGCTACGTGGCCAGGACGCAGGGCACGACTCCGCTGGCCGTCACGAGCCCGGCGGACAACTCGTCCGTCACCGCCTCGCCGGTGAGCGTCACCGGCACGACCGCCCGCGGGAACAAGGTGTACGTGTCCGCGACGAACACGGACACGGGGTCGGCCGGCACCGTCGCCTCGACGACCGCAGCCGCCGACGGCTCCTTCAGCCTCGACGTCGCGATCACGGGCGGCACCAACGTCCTGAACGTCGTCGCCGTCAGCTCGAAGGGAGGCACCGCGCACGCGAGGCGAACCGTCCTGCTCGACGTCCTGCCGGGGACGCTGCTGCTGGACGCTGCCGACCCGGACGGGGACGACAACGGCCCGGGCAACTACGCCTACCCGACGTTCGCGGGCTTCCGGCCGGGCGCCTTCGACATCCAGCGCTTCCAGGTCTTCGACTCCGGCGACAGCGTCACGTTCCGGCTCAGGACACGCGACCTGTCCGAGACGTTCGGCAGCCCGCTCGGCGCGCAGCTCGTCGACGTCTACGTGCGCGTGCCGGGCGCGGCCACGACGTCGACCGCAGCCGCGCACCCGCTGCGCAACTTCACGATCGCGCCCGCCTTCGCGTGGAGCCGGCTGATCCAGGTCCAGGGCTTCGGCCAGCGGTACGTCGACGCCGGCGGGAGCACGCTGGGCACGGCCACGATCTCCGCGAACCCGATCTCGCGCTTCATCACGTTCAGCGTCCCGAAGGCCACGCTAGGGACGCCCGGCCCGGGCTGGGGCTTCGTGGTCGTCCTGACCGGCCAGGACGGGTTCAGCCCGGATCAGGCCCGCGGCTTCGCGCCGACCCCGCAGGAGTTCCAGTTCGGCGTGTGCGCCACCGCGAGTGCCGATCCGCACTGCACGTTCGATCCCGGCCTCGTGCCGAAGGCGGTCGACGTGATCCCGGCGCCGGGCGTGTCCCAGTCGACCGAGCTCGACTACACGCTCGGGCCTGTCCGGCTGACCGGCGTCGGCATCCCGTAGCGCCCGGGTCAGGCGGAGGCGCGCAGGCGGCGCCGGCCGAGGATCTCCCGTGCGGCGTTGAGGCCCGGCGTGCCCATCACGCCGCCGCCGGGGTGCGCGGCGGCGCCGCACAGGTACAAGCCCGCGATCGGCGTCCGGTAGCCCGTGTGGCCGGGTACCGGCCGGAAGGCGAACAGCTGTCCCGGCGTCATGGCGCCCTGGAAGATGTTGCCGCCGGTGAGGCTGAAGACCCGCTCCAGATCTGGAGGCGCCAGCACCTGGCGGTCGATGACGGAGCGCTTGAAGTTCGGCGCGTACTCGTCGAGCAGGTCGAAGCAGCGGTCGGCGAAAGCGTCGCGATGATCGTCCCAGGTGCCGTCCCGCAGGTCGTACGGCGCGTACTGGATGAACATGGACATCAGGTGCTTCCCCTCCGGCGCGACCGTCGGGTCGACGACCGAGGGGATCGTGAGCTCGAGCACCGGCTCCGCCGACGAGCGCCCGTACTTGGCATCGTCGAAGGCGCGCTCGATGTAGTCCTGGTCCGGGCAGATGTGGATGGTGCCACGGTGCTGCGGTCCCGGCTCGCTCCCCGGCACTGCGCGGAAGTCGGGCAGCTCGGCGAGGGCGACGTTGATCTTCAGCGAGGCGCTCGCGTAGCTGATCCGCTCGACGTCGGCGACGAACGCCTCGGGCAGCGCGCTCCGGTCGAGGAGGCCCAGGAACGTGACGCGGGCGTCCGCGTTGCTCGCCACGACCGGGGCGTGGAACTCGTCGCCGCCGGCGACCGCCACGCCTACGGCGCGGCCGTCCCGCACGAGGATCGACTCCACCTCTGCCTCGCAGCGGATCTCGGCGCCGAGGTCCCTGGCGACGGCCGCCAGCGCCTGCGTGATCCCGCCCATGCCGCCGCGCATGTAGCCCCACACGCCCCGCTTGCCGCCCGCCTCGCCCATCACGTGGTGGAAGAGGACGTAGGCGGTGCCCGGCATCGAGGGGCTCGCCATCGCGCCGATGACCGCGTCCGTCGCCAGCGTCCCCTTCAGCTCCTCGGACTCGAACCAGCGGTCGAGGATCGGCCGTGCCGCGCCGGTGAGGATCTCGACCGCCTCGCCCGTTGCGTCGCCGAGCCGGCGGAACGCCCGTCCCAGGCTGAGCATCGTCCTGAGGTCGCGCGGACGGGGCTTCAGCAGGTCGGGCGGCGCCATCGTCAAGGTGGGCTCGATCACGGCTGCCACCCGCTCGAGCATCGCCTCGTACGCCGGGAAGCGCTCGGCGTCTCGCTCGCTGAACTTCGCGATCTCCCGGCGGGTCAGGTCGGCGTCGGGCCCCATCAGCAGCGATCGGCCGTCCGGGAACGGCGTGAACGACGAGGGATCGCGCGCAAGGACCTCGTAGCCGTACGAGGGAAGCTTCAGGTCGCGCACGATCCCCGTGTGGAAGAGGCTGTTGACGTACGCGGCCGTCGAGACCTTGAAGCCGGGGAAGGTCTCCTCGGTGACGCACGCGCCGCCGACGACGTCGCGCCGCTCGAGGACGAGGACGCGTCTCCCGGCCCGCGCGAGGTAGCAGGCGGTCACCAGCCCGTTGTGGCCCGCGCCGATCACGATGGCGTCGTAGCTCGAGCTCATCGCCGGCGCCATTCCTGTGTGGGTGCGAGCCTAGGGACCCTGCGTCGGATTCTGTCTTCGGCTGAGGATCTGCTCCATCGATCGAACCCGAGGCGTTCGCCAGATCACGTCACCACGACCGTTCAACGCCGCGAGCCCGAGGTGGCTGCCCTGGGGGAGTGTGTCCGCGTAGTAGACGTTCTCGACGACGTCGGCCGCAGGGTGAAGACGGTCGTCCGCATCGATCACCGCGATTTGCGCGACCCCGTCGGCCGCGATCCCTTCAAGGCGCATGTAATGCGGAAACGGCCGCTCGTGCGACATCGTGATGGGCGAGAAGTCCATGACCGGTAAGCGACTTGACGGAAACTGCGGTTTGGATTGGCAGCCGATCGCGCCGACCCGGCGCGAGCCCCTTCGGAGTGTGCCCGTGCCCCAGCAAGCGGTCGGAGTAGCCGGGAGGCGATAGAACTCGCGGTCGCCCCGCTGGGCGAGCACGAATGCCTCGTCTCCGAACATCGGGGCGTTCGGGCGCGCCCCGACGTCGAGCGCGAGGCTGATCGGTTTCCCGCGGTTCGAGACCTCGGTCAGCGATTCGCTGCGCTCGTCCTTCCGCAAGCTGACCGCGACTGCCACCCCGGCAGCCAGGGCGATCACGACGAGAACGGCTCCGATGCGCCGAACCATCGCCCGAAGTCTAGGCCGTCCTCTGTCGCTGGGACCGACACGTCATCGAGGCGGCACGACCTTCGCGACGACCCAGTGGTTCTTCCCGAGGCGCCGGACGCGCTCGAACCCCCGGCGTTCGAACATCGACAGCGCGCCGTTGTACAGAAAAGACGACGAGACCTTCCGGCCGCCGATGTCCTCCGGGTAGCTCTCGACGGTGCCTCCGCCGAGGCGGGCGATCTCGTCCAGGGCGCCGTCGAGCGCGGCCGCGGCGACGCCTCTGCGGCGGTGCTCCTTGTGGACGACGAAGCAGGTGATGCGCCAGTCGGGGAGCTCGGCGAGGCCCTCCTCGTACTTCCGCCGGTGCTTGATGCGCGGGAGTTCGTCGGTCGACCCGAACTGGCACCAGCCGACGCAGTCCGTTCCGTCGTACACGAGTGCTGCGTGAGCCTGTCCCTCGCGGACGCGGCGCTCCTTCACGGCGCGGTTGCCGTCGTACCCGCCGCCGACACCCTCGGCGTGGAAGCCCATGCACCAGCAGCCGCCCCAGACGCCGTTGTGCGCCTCGACCATCGTGGCGAAGTCGGGCCAGGTCTCCGGGCTCAGGGGACGCACATGGAAGCCGGCCGTCTGCCGCGCTACCAGGTGGCGATCACACGGCAGGGACCGCCGGAGCCCTCCTCCCAGGGGATCAGCCCGACGTAGGCGACGGCGCCCACGGGCGGGATCCGGTCCAGGTTGTTGAGGTTCTCGAGCCCGTACCGGTCCGTGGCCAGGAAGTTGACGTGGACCGGAAACGTCGACGAGTTGCCCGGGTCCAGGCTCAGCGTGTCGACGCCGATGGCCGTGACCTTCCGGCGCTCGGCGAGCCACATCGCGGCTTCCTCGCTGTAGCCGGGGAAGTGGTAGTCCGGGAAGGCCGCACCGCCCTTGAACTCGAGCGGGTCGCCGACCTTGGAGGCCCAGCCGGAGTCCATGCAGACGATCGACCGGTCCGGGATGCGACCGTGCCGCCGCTCGAAGCGCCGGAGGTCGTCCACGGTGAGCGTCGCGTCGGGATCACGCTCGGCCCGCCGCGAGATGTCGACGACGACGATCGGGACGAGCAGCTCCTCGAGCGTGATCTGCGGCGAGAACCGCCCGCCGGGGACGAAGTGGCCGGGAGCGTCCATGTGCGTCCCGGAGTGCTCGCCGAAGGTCCATTCCTGCGAGTAGAACCCGCCGCTCGGGATCGTGACCAGCGTCCTGCGGCTGGGCGGGTCGAACGTGAACACCGGGAAGCCGGCCGTGAAGACGTGGGTGAGGTCCTGCAGCCGTTTCCTCCCGTGGTGCTGCGGCTTTCGGTGTCCTGCGGATGCGAGGCCGGGGAAGGCGGCGGCGACGGCGGCCGTGGCGCCGGCGAGGACCGCGGTGCGGCGGTCGACGCGCCGATCCTCCTGCTCGACCTGCTCGCGGACGATCTCGACGGTTCCGGGGAGACACATGGCTCCTCCTCTCAGGTCGTTGGCCCGAGTCTAGGGCGACAGGGTGCGCCGCGTGCTCGACCGTCGTCCGGGGGGCGGCCGAGAGGTAGGTTCCGTGCGTATGGCGTCGACTGGCGCTGCGAACGCTCCGGCCGCGGCGGGGGTCCTCGCCGCTGCGTGCGTGTCCGCGCTCGTCGTCAACGCGAACACCTCCGCCGTCACGATCCTCCTGCCGTCGATCAGCGAGGACGTCGACGCGCCCGTCGCCCAGCTCCAGTGGGCCGTGACCGGCTACTCGCTGGTCGGCGCAGCGGTGATCGTCACCTCGGGCGCGCTCGGCGACGTGCTCGGCCGGCGGAGGGTGTTCCTCGCCGGGCTCGTCCTCTTCGTCGCCTGCTGCGTGCTGATCGCGCTCTCGACGAGCGGCGCCGGCGTGATCGTCGGGCGGATGATCCAGGGGGCCTCCGGCGCGACGATCCTCGCCTGCGGGATGAGCCTGTTATCCGTCTCCTCGTCGGGAAGGGGACAGATGAAGGCCGTCACGCTCTGGGGCGCGGCCTCGGCGGCCGGCGGGGCGCTTGGCCCCCTGGTCGGCGGCGTCCTCGTCGACACGACCGGCTGGCAAGGCCTCTTCTGGATCGACGCCGCGATCGCCGCCGCCTGCATCCCGCTCACGCTGGCGACGGTCAAGGAGTCGCGCGATCCTGGGCGGTCGCGCTCGATCGACTTCGCCGGGACCGTGCTCGTCGCGCTGATCTTCGCGCCCCTGGTCCTGGCGCTGAGCAAGGGCACCGACTGGGGCTGGCTCTCGGCCGCCACGCTCGTGAGCTTCGCGGTCACCGTCGTCGCGACCGTGCTCTTCGTCGTCGTCGAGAAGCGGGCGGCCGCACCGCTCGTCGACCTGCGTCTGCTGCGCAACGGGGTGCTGGTCGGGGCGACGATCGCGATCCTGATCGTGGCCGGGACGATCAACGGGCTCATGTACCTCCTGAGCTTGTACTTCCAGGACCCGGACGGGCTCGGCTTCGGCGCCCTCGAAGCCGGCCTTGCGACACTGCCCGCCGCGGCCGGGATGATCGCGATCACCCCGCTGATCACGCCGCTCGCCGGACGCATCGGAGCGGGGCGGGCGATCGGGCTCGGCTTCCTCCTCGCGGCCGTGGGGTTCGGCGCGCTGGCGTTCGTGGACGACTCCTGGCGCTACGCCGCGTTCGTGCTCCCGATGGTCGTGCTCGCGGTCGGCCTCGGATTTGCGAACGGCCCGGCGTCCTCGGGGTCGACGGCCGCCGTGTCCGCGGACCAGGTCGGCGCCGCCTCGGGGATCTCGAACATGGCGCGCTACGTCGGCGCCGCCGTCGCCGTGGCCGCGGTGGCGACGCTGAGCAACGCCGTCGCGGTCGACCGCCGGGCGGCCGGCGACACCGACTCCGAGGCCCTCGCCGCCGGGCTCGCGAGCGCGTCGCTGCTGATGGCGGTCATGTCCGCGCTCGGCGTCGCCCTGATCGTCCTGATGAGGCGCCACAGGATCAGGGAGGCTCGAGGCGTCGACCGAGCCGCCGCCGCCGCCGTCACCACGCACACCATTCCCACCGAGCCCACTGCGGCGTCGTCAGCACCGTGAACCGAGGAAGGAGCCGCCATGCCGTCAGCTGATCTCCGCGCCGCCGTCGAGGGCCTGATGGGTCGCGCCAAGGACGACCTCGCCGAGCTCGTCTCGTTCAAGTCGGTCGCCGACCCCAAGCAGTACCCGCCCGAGGAGTGCGAGCAGGCGGCCCAGTGGGTCATCGACGCCTTCACCGAGGTGGGGCTCACGGACGTGAAGGCGTCGCCGACGCCGGACGGCAGCAAAGCCGTCCACGGGCATGCACCCGGCCCGGAGGGCGCGCCGACCGTCCTCCTCTACTCGCACTACGACGTGCAGCCGCCGCTGGGCGAGGAGCACTGGAACACCCCGATCTGGGAGCTAACCGAAAAGGACGGCCGGTGGTACGGCCGCGGCGCCGCCGACTGCAAGGGCAACATCGTCATGCACCTCACGGCGCTTCGCGCCCTCAAGGACGTCAACGGCGGCTTCCCCTGCGGGATCAAGATCATCTGCGAAGGGTCCGAGGAGCAGGGCACCGGCGGTCTCGAGGAGTTCGTCCCGGAGAATGTCGAGCTGCTCAGCGCGGACGCGATCCTCGTCGTCGACACGGGGAACTTCGCGGTCGGCATCCCGACGCTCACGAGCACCCTCCGCGGGATGACCAGCATCGACATCACGCTGAAGGCGCTCGCCAGCGCGATGCACTCGGGGATGTTCGGCGGCCCGGCCCCCGACTGCCTCGTGGCGATGATCCAGATGCTCTCGACGCTGCACGACGAGCACGGCAACACGACCGTCGACGGCCTCGACGCGACGCAGACGTGGACGGGCGTCGACTACCCGGCCGAGCAGTTCCGCAAGGACGCGAACGTGCTGGAGGGCGTGAAGCTGATGGGCGACGGCACCGTCGCCGACCTGCTCTGGGCCCGCCCGTCGGCGACGGTGATCGGGATCGACGTCCCGCACGTGATCGGGTCCGCCGCCGCCGTGCAGGCCTCGGCAAGCGCCCGGGTCAGCCTGCGGCTGCCGCCCGGGATGACCGGCAAGCAGGCGCAGGACGCGCTCGTCGAGCACCTGGAGAAGCGCGTGCCGTGGGGGATGCACTGCGAGATCGAGCGCGTGGCGATGGGCGATCCGTTCGTCGGCTCGCTCGAGGGCCCGGCGTTCGAGGCGCTGAAGGCGGCGATGGAGGAGGCGTTCGGGCACGAGATGACCACCGAGGGCCAAGGCGGCTCGATCCCGCTCTGCAACGTCCTCGCGGAGACCTATCCGGACGCGGCGATCTTCCTGATGGGCGTCGAGGAGCCGAAGTGCCTGATCCACGCGCCGAACGAGAGCGTCGACCCCTCCGAGATCCAGCACATGGCTCTGGCGGAGGCCCTGTTCCTCGAGAGGTACGCGGAGGTGAAGCGATGACCCGGGAGTTCACGACCGAGGACTACGCGGCGCGCATGGAGCGCGGTGCGAGGCATGCGGCGGAGGAGGGGCTGACCGGGCTGCTCGTGACGCCCGGCCCTGACCTCCTGTACTTCACCGGCTACGCGCCGATCGCGATCACCGAGCGGATCACCATGCTGGCGATCCCGGCCTCGGGCGATCCCACGATGATCGTCCCGATCCTCGAGCGTCCCGACGCGGAGAAGGCGCCGGCCGCGGGTGCGGTCGAGCTGAACGACTGGACAGACGGCTCGGACCCGTACGAGGCAACCGCCGGGATGCTCGACGGCGACGGCCGCTACGCGATCTCCGACTCGGCCTGGGCGATGCACGTGCTCGGCCTGCAACGGGCGCTCCCGGAGTCCCGCTACGAGTCGATGACGACCGCGATGCCCCTGCTCCGGGCCGTGAAGGGAGACGACGAGCTCGAGCGGCTCACCGCCGCGGGCGCTGCCGCGGACGCGAGCTTCGAGGACATCGCCGGCGTGCAGTTCGCGGGTCGGAAGGAGAGCGACATCGCCGCCGACCTCACCAACTTCCTGACCCAGCACGGCCACTCGCAGGTGGACTTCACCGTCGTCGGCTCGGGGCCGAACGGCGCGAACCCGCACCACGAGGTCAGCGAGCGCGTGATCGAGGACGGCGACATGGTCGTGCTCGACTTCGGCGGACTCCTCGACGGCTACGGCTCCGACACGACGCGCACGGTCCACGTCGGCGAGCCGACGGACGAGGAGCGCGAGGTGCACGACATCGTCCGGCAGGCGCAGCAGGCGGGCTTCGACGCCGTGCGCCCAGGGATCGCGTGCCAGGAGATCGACCGCGCCGCCCGCAAGGTCATCACCGACGCGGGCTACGGCGAGTACTTCATCCACCGCGTCGGCCACGGCATCGGCCTCACCACCCACGAGCCGCCGTACATGGTCGAAGGTGAGATGCACCTGATCGAGCCGGGCATGTGCTTCTCGATCGAGCCCGGGATCTACCTGCCGGACCGGTTCGGCGTGCGGATCGAGGACATCGTCACGGCCACGGAGGACGGCGGTCGCCGGCTCAACAACACGGATCGCGAGCTGCGAATCGTGTCCTAGAGCTGGAACCGGCCCAGCCGCTCGTACGAGCGCGCGAGCGAGCGGTAGAGCGGGTAGCCGCAGAGCACGCCGAGCGCGATCGCCAGGATCGAGCCGATCGCGCTGAGGAAGTCCTGCACGCCCGTCACCGGGTCGCTGGTGTACTCCGTGAGGCCGATCAGGCTCAGCGCGCCGGGCACGAGCAGCCAGAACGCCGGCAGGAAGGACACGAGCGCCGGCGGCGCGGACCGGAACCGCTCGACGACGTACGCGACCGGCGTCATCACGAGCGCGCCGAGGAAGCCGCTCAGGTAGCCGCCGAGGAGCTCGTTCCCGAGGAACTGGCCGATCCACGCCGCGTACAGCACGACGAGCAGCCAGGCGAGTGAGCGGCGCGGCGCCGAGTGGTACACGAACGTCCCGATCCCGACGACGAGGACGCCGAGCCACGGTGCCCACCAGCCGAGGAGGTTCTCGGGATCGGCGTCGAGCGACGGGAAGCCGACCAGCTGCTCGGCGCCGACGATCCCGAACGCAAGCAGGGCGAGCTGCAGCGAGCCTGTCACCAGCCGGCTGGCGCCCGCGATCATCTCCGCCGCCGACAGCTCGACGACCGCCATCGTCAGCGCGGCGCCCGGCAGGAAGGTGACGAGCGGCGCGATCATCGCCCGGAGGTCCGCGTCGGCCCAGCCCTGGTCGGCGAGCAGGAACGTCGTCGAGGCGACGACGAACGCCGCGGCCACGGGCATGATCATCTGCACGCTCACCCAGCGCGCGCCGACGAGCTTCATCGCCCCCACGAGCGCGCCGAAGAGCGCGGCCAGCCCGAGATCGCCCCACGTCGGCTGGAGCACGAGGCAGATGCCGACCGTGAGGACGACGTGCCCGAGGATCGTGATCGCCGGGCCGAACCGGGGCTGCATCGCCACGATGTCGCGGATCCGCCGCCGCCCGTCCGCCGGCTGGACCTCGCCGCCCTCCGCCTGCCTGAGGAGCTCGAAGAGCGCCGCCGTCTGATCGAGGCGCAGGACGCCGCGGAGCTGCTGCGTCGGCTCCAGCGTCGTCGGCCGTGTGGGCTCGAGCGAGACGACCACGAACGTGGGGAGGACGGTGATCCGAGCCTCCGGCGCGCCGTAGGCGGATGCGACCCGGCGGAGGTGGTCCTGGATCTCGTTGACGGCCTCGCCTGCCGCGGTCAGGGCGCTCCCGAGCAGCACCACGAACTGCTGCAGGTCGACGAGCTCGTGCTCGCTCGCGTTCCGCAACGGCGATTCCGTCGATCCGGGCGATGCCACTTGACCGCCTCCCTCGGTTTGGCTGAGGATAGGCGGGTCGTCGGAAGAGGAGGCGGCGTGTCCACAGCCGATTCAGCTGCGGCAGGACCAGGGCGGGCCGAAGCGGCCGCCCCGGCTCGTCCGTCCGCGGCGCGCGCCTCGTACATCTCCTGGACGGCGGTTGCGTTCCTGACGATCAGCTCGGTCGCGAGCCTCCGTGCCGCGCCGACGATGGCCGTCTACGGCCTCGCGTGCGTCTTCCTCTACCTCCTCCCGGCGATCGTGTTCCTGCTGCCGACCGCGCTCGCGTCGGCCGAGCTCGCGTCGGGCTGGTCCGGAGGCGTCTACCGCTGGGTCACCGAGGGGATCTCGCCCAAGGCCGGCCTCTTCGCGATCTGGAACCAGTTCGCGATGACGATCTTCTACTACCCGAGCCTGCTCGCCTACGTCGCGAGCACGTTCGCCTACGTGATCAACCCGGAGCTCGCGTCCAACGGGCCCTACACGGCCCTGATCATCATCGGGACCTACTGGGCCGGCGTCTTCGTGTCCTCACGCGGGATGAAGGCGATCGCGAGCCTCGCGTCGGGCGGCGTCTGGGTCGGGACGCTGATCCCGGGAACGGTGCTCGTGGTCCTCTGCATCGTCTTCCTCGGCCAGGGCAACGAGTCCGCCGCGCCGATGGACGCCGAGCACCTGCTGCCCGCCTGGGCCGGCCTCGCGAGCCTCGTGCTCATCGTGAACAACTTCCTCTCCTACTCCGGGATGGAGATGAACGCCGTCCACGTCTCCGAGCTGCGCAACCCCGGCAAGGAGTACCCGAAGGCGATGTTCGTCTCGATGGGCCTCGTGCTCGTCATCTTCATCCTCCCGGCGCTTGCGATCAGCTGGGTCGTTCCCAGCGAGACGCTGAGCCTGACCGCAGGGGTGATGCAGGCGTTCGACGCGGTCTACGCCCACTTCGGGATCCAGTGGCTCACGCCGATCACGGCGCTCGCGATCATCTGCGCGTCGCTCGGCGGCATGCTCGCCTGGCTCGCCGGGCCCTCGAAGGGGCTACTCCTGATCGGCAAGGAGGAGGGGTACCTGCCGCCCCGCTTCCAGAAGCTCAACTCGCAGGGCATCCAGCAGAACATCCTGGTCGCCCAGGGCTACGTGACGTCCGTGATCGCGCTGCTCTACGCGTTCATCCCGGACGTGTCCGCGTCGTACTGGATCTTCTCCGTGATCACCACGCAGACGTACCTGATCATGTACGTGCTGCTCTTCATCGCGGCGATCCAGCTTCGCCGGAAGTACCCGGACCACCCGCGCGGCTATCGCGCGCCGGCGCTCGTCCTCCTTTGCGTCGTCGGGATGCTCTCGTCTGCGGCTGCGTTCATGATCGGCTTCGTCCCGCCGTCGCAGTTCGACGCCGGCACCGGCCCCTACCTGCTGATCGTCGGCGGCGGCGTGCTGATCGTGGGGATCCTCGCCCCGATCGCGCTGCTCATGTTCCGCAAGCCGAGCTGGAAGACGTCCGAAACCGCAGCGGAGACGACCTGACATGCCGCACGACCACATGCCCAGCCCGCCGCACGACGTGCCGAGGTGGATCTACGCGGTCATCGGCACCGTGCTGGTGGTGCTCGCGATCTGGGGCGTCGTCGAGTACCGCGGGCACAAGGAGACCGAGCAGGCGCAGGAGCTCGCGGCCGAGCTGAACCAGCGCCTCGACGAAGCCGGCCTGCGGACGTTCGACGAGGAGGACATCGCTCGCCTCCTCGGAACGGACGGCGGCGCGGTCTGCGACACGTCGAGCGAGGAGCTCGCACAGGGCTTCCTCCGGCTCCAGCTCTCCAACGGGGCGGCGGGGCCGGGGCAGCGACCGGTCCGCGTCGACCAGCGGGTGGTCCAGGGCGAGCTGGCGATCATCCAGACCTACTGCCCTGACAAGGTCGAGGACTTCGAGGACTTCGTCGACGACCTCGACTTCGACGACGTCATCCGGGAGTAGCCGGCGCTGGGTCTCGCTCGCCGCGATCTGCACGGCGGCGGGGTCGCGGCCCGAAGGCTCGGCGACCAATCGACGACCGCCGACAGCAAAGGAGGAGCCCCATGAGCACCACCGTCCCGGTGAGCGACCAGAACCCCGCCGAGTGCACCGACGGCCACGACTGCGACCACCACGACGACGACCACGCCCACGGCCCGGACTGCGGCCACGAGGCGGTCCAGCACGGAGACCACGTGGACTACGTCGTCGGCGGTCACCTCCACCACCCGCACGGCGACCACTGCGACCACCACGGCGAGGCGCCGTAGGTCGACGCCGGTGCCCGAGGCCCGCGTCAACGGCGTCTCGCTCTTCTACGAGGAGCGGGGGAGCGGCGACGCGATCCTCGGGATCCACGGCACCGGCAGCTCGGCCGCCTTCTGGAGCGCGGCGGCGGCGGAGCTCGCGACTCGCGGGCGCACGATCACGTACGACCGGCGCGGGCACTCGCAGAGCGAGCGGCCGGATCCCTTCGTCACCGACGTCCACCTCCAGGCCGACGACGCCGCGGCGCTGATCGACGCGCTCGGAGCCTCGCCGGCGGTCGTGATCGGCCGGAGCCACGGCGGGGAGATCGCGGTCGACCTCGCGCTGCGCTACCCGGACAGGGTCCGCGCGCTCGTCCTCCTCGAGGGAGGAGGTCTCGCGCTGAGCCCCGCGT
The DNA here is from genome assembly GCA_036554945.1 of Gaiellaceae bacterium. Taxonomy (GTDB): domain Bacteria; phylum Actinomycetota; class Thermoleophilia; order Gaiellales; family Gaiellaceae; genus JACDAN01. Next base: position 36,964 of record DATBMH010000013.1, read on the forward strand.
TCCGGGAGTGGCTCGCCGAGGTGCACGAGGGGCTGTTCGCGGCGGCCGAGGAAGACGCCGCCGAGACGTTGGTTCGGCGGGTCGCCGGCGACGAGTCCTGGGAAGGACTGCCCGACGACGTGAAGGAGCTCCTCACGGAGAACGCGCCCGCGCTGCTCGCCGAGGAGCGCAGCGGCCTGCTCGACGTGACCGCCGAGGAGCTGGGCGGCATCGCGCACCCGACACTGATCGTGGGCGGTCGGGGCTCGCCGCCGGCCTTCACGGAGGTCACCCGTCTGACCGCGGAGGCGATCCCGTCGGCGCGGGTCGAGTGGGTCGAGGGCGGGCACTTGATCGACCCCGCCCACCCGGCGGTGCTCGCGTTCGTCGACGAGGTGTTTGCCGACCGAGTCAACGGGTAACGTTGTTGACGCTTGGCAAATGCGCGGCCGACGACGATCCTGATCGCCGAGGACAATGCGGCGCTGCGCTCGCTGCTCGCCGAGCTCCTCGAGAGCAAGGGGTACCGCGTCCTCGAGGCCGCCGACGGCGTCCGGACGGTTCGGACGCTCGCGAAGGAGCATGTCGACGCGGTCATCATCGACGTCCGCCTCGACCTGGAGGACGGCGTCGCGCTCGCGCGCGAGCTGCGGATCGACTGGCCGGACCTGCCGATCGCACTGATGAGCGGCGACAGCTCCGGGCCGGAGGCGCTCGAGCGTGCCGGCGGCCTGACGGACGTCTTCCTGGCGAAGCCCTTCACGATCGAGAAGCTCGCGGCCACGATCGACGACCTGCTCAGCCGGCCGTAGGTCCCGTGTAGGTTCGCGCCGTGAGCGCGGAGCAGCCGACCAGCCGGATCGCGAAGGCGACGTCCGACCGGGTCGAGGTCCGCGGGCGGGACCTCGCCGGCGACCTGATGGGCCGCCTGACCTTCACCGAGTACGTCCATCTCCTGCTGACCGGCGAGGAGCCGACCGAGGAGCAGCGCTTCTTCCTCGACCTCGTCCTCGTCGCGATCGCGGAGCACGGGATGATGCCCTCCAACGTCGCGGCGCGAATGACGCTCGCCGCCGACCCGGGGTCGCTGCAGGGCGCCGTCGCCGCCGGGATCCTCGGCGCCGGCCCGGTCATCCTCGGCACCTCGGCCGAGTGTGCGCGGCTGCTCGAGGAGACGCGGACGGCCGGACGCGACCCGGTCGAGGTCGCGCGCGAGATCCGCGAGGCGGGCGGGAGGATCCCGGGCTTCGGCCACCCGGTGCACGACCCCGTCGACCCGCGGGCGGAGCGGGTCCTCGAGCTCGCCGACGAGCGCGGTGTCAGCGGCACGTACGTCGAGCTCGCGCGGCGCTTCCGTGAGGCGGTGGCCGAGGTGTGGGACCGGCCGCTCGCGATGAACGTCTCGATGCCGATCGCGGCGGTCATGCTCGACCTCGGCTTCCCCCCCGCCGCCGTGAGCGCGGTCCCGATCCTCGCCCGCACCGGCAGCCTGCTCGCGCATCTCACCGAGGAGCAGGAGCGGCCCGCAGGCTTCGCCATGGCCCGGGCGGCCGAGGAGGCGATCGACTACGAGCGTTGACGTCGAGACGAGGCCGTGGGAGGAGCAGCTCGCCGACGACGGGGAGGCCTTTCGCGAACAGCTCGACTACCTGCTGGAGCGCTCCGCCTTCTACCGCCGGAAGCTCGCCGGCCTCGAGCGGGTCGGCCTCCGAGAGCTCGCGCAGCTGCCGCTGACCGAGAAGGCCGAGCTGCGGGCGACGGTGACGCGGGAGCGCCCGTTCGGGGCGCACTTCTGCACCGATCCGACCGAGGTCGTCCGGATCTACTCCACGAGCGGCACCACCGGCGACCCGAGCTACGTCCCGCTCACCGCGGGGGATCTCGACAACTGGGTCACGGGCTCGGCCCGCAGCTACGCAGCGTCAGGCGTGAAGGCCGGCCAGCGCATCGTCTCGACCTACAACGCCGGGCCGTTCGTCGCCGGGGCGGCGCTCGCGGCCTTCGACCGCATCGGCCTCGTGCACATCCCCGTCGGCACCGGGAACACGCAGCGCCTGGTGCGGGCCGTGGAGACGCTCGAGCCCGAGGCGGTCGTGCTCACTCCGTCGTACGCCGCCTATCTCGCGGAGAGCTTCGACCTCGCGGGATCGAGCGTCGAGCGGGTGCTGGTGGCGGGCGAGCCGGGCGGCGGCGAGCCGGCGTTCCGCGCCAAGCTCGAGCAGGGCTGGGGCGCGAAGGTGACGGAGGCGATGGGCATCGGCGACATCGGCGTCTCGCTCTGGGGCGAGTGCGAGGAGCAGGACGGCATGCACCTCGGCGCCCGGGGCTTCGTCCACGCGGAGCTGATCGACCCGGAGACGACCGAGCCCGTCGACATGGAGGACGGCGCAACGGGCGAGCTCGTCCTCACGCACCTCCGGCACCGCGCCGCGCCGCTGCTGCGGTTCCGCACACGGGACCACGTTCGCCTCCGGACGAGCCCGTGCCCGTGCGGCCGCACCGGCCCCCGGATCCGCTGCCTGGGCCGGACGGACGACATGCTGATCGTCCGCGGGGTGAACGTCTTCCCGTCGGCGGTGCGCGAGGTCGTGAGCGCGTTCGCGCCGGAGGTCAGCGGGCACATCCTCGTGCGGCCCGAGGCGGACGGCGTGAAGCAGGATCCGCCGCTGCCGGTGAGCGTCGAGCTCGCCCGCGACTCGGCGCCGGACGACGCCCTCGCCGAGGCGATCCGGGAGCGGCTCCGCGAGGTGCTGGTCGTCCAGACGCGCGTCGAGCTCGTCCCGTGGGGAAGCCTGCGGCGGAGCGAGTACAAGTCGACCCTCGTCGAGCGCTGATGCTGGTCACGACCGTCGTCGGCAGCTACCCGCAGCCGGACTGGCTGATCGACCGCGAGCGGCTCGGCGACCGTCTCCCGCCGCGGATCCGCGCCCGGGAGCTCTGGCGCGTGGACGAGCCGTTCCTGGAGCAGGCCCAGGACGACGCCACCAGGCTTGCCGTCCAGGACATGGAGCGGGCCGGCGTCGACGTGATCACGGACGGCGAGATGCGCCGCGAGAGCTACTCGAACCGGTTCGCAACCGCGCTCGAGGGCGTCGACCTCGACCGGCCCGGCGTCGCCTTCGACCGGACCGGCCACGAGAACCCCGTGCCGAGGGTCGTCGGCCCGATCCGGCGGACCCGCCCGGTCGAGACGCGGGACGTCGAGTTCCTCCGCTCGCTCACGGGCCGCCGCATCAAGATCACGGTGCCCGGGCCGTTCACGATGACCCAGCAGGCGCAGAACGACCATTACCCGGACGAGCGGAGCCTCGCCCTGGCCTACGCGGAGGCCGTGAACGAGGAGCTGCGGGACCTCAAGGCGGCGGGCGCCGACGTCGTCCAGATCGACGAGCCGTACCTGCAGGCCCGCCCGGAGCCGGCGCGCGAGTACGCGGTCGAGGCGATCGACCGCGCGCTCGACGGGATCGAGGGCGACACGGTGCTCCACACCTGCTTCGGGTACGCGCACATCGTCCACGACCGGCTGCCCGGCTACCCGTTCCTCCGCGAGCTCGACGACTGCGCCGCGACGCACGTCTCGCTGGAGGCGGCGCAGCCGGACCTCGGCCCCGAGGTGCTCCGCGAGCTTCCGAGCAAGACGATCGTGCTCGGCGTGCTGGACCTCGGCTCGGACGAGGCGGAGACGCCGGAGGCGGTGGCCGCGCGGATCCGGCGGGCGCTGACCGTCGTAGAGCCGGACAGGCTGGTGGTGGCGCCGGACTGCGGGATGAAGTACCTGTCGCGCGACCTGGCGTTCCGCAAGCTCCGGTCGATGGTTGCCGGTGCTCGGCTGGTGGGCGAAGATCCCGCCTAGCGACGCTCCAGAGAAAGGGGTTCGGTGATGTCCCTGAAGCTGAACATGCTGCCGCCCAGCGTGAACAACCTGTCGGTGCGCGTCTTCGTCCGGGCGGCGGGCCTCCCGCACGAGGAGGAGAACGTCTGGGGTCAGACCCAGGGCGACGAGTACCTCGCGAAGTACCCGGCGGGGCTCACGCCGACGATCGAGTCCGACGAGCTTCCCAAGGGCGTCCTGGGCGAGAGCGTCGCGGTGATGATGTACCTCGCGAGCCGCGAGGGCCGCGACGACCTCTACCCGACCGACCTGAAGCGGCGGGCCATGGTGGACGGCGCGAACTTCTACACGATGAGCATCCTCTACCCGCTCGTCGCGCGGGCGACGTATCCGCGCCTGAGCTTCCCGGGGTATCCCGGCGAGGTGGCGGCGACCGAGGCGCCCGACGCGGACAAGGAAGCCGCACGCAAGGCCGCCGAGGACGCGATCCCGAAGGTCCTCGAGACCTACCGCGAGTTCTACGGCGCCGGGAGCGGGTTCATCGGGGGCGGCGACGGCCCGACGATCGCCGACATCCGGCTCGTCTGCACGCTCGAGTTCCTCGCCGTCACGGACACCGAGCTGCCCGACTGGACGAAGGACTACATGCAGCGTGTCGAGGCGGCGCTCGGCGACGCCTACACCGAGCCGGCGGGCGACGTGCGCGGCTACATCGCGCAGGCCACCGGCGCCACCGTCGCGAGCTAGACGGATTTCCGAGGGTCGCCCCGGCGGCCCTCGGAAAACCCCTCACTACCAGGCGGAATCACTCGTTCGAGGGAGGGCGGACGGCCGCTGCTGCCGGTACCCTCGTCTCCCTCGGACGAGTGATCTTCGCTGCGGTGGGAGCAAGTTTGCGGCCGCGCGCGCTCTCTGAAAGGTCGACGGACGGTACGTCGACAGAAAGGACGAACGAATGGCGACCTGGGTGTTCTGGGCGGGCTTGGGCCTCTTCTTCTGGGGCGTGCTCGCGCTTGTCGCGACCCTCGCGCTCGGTCGTGCGAGCCGGGTGCCGGCCGCCGAGCCCGAGCGGGCCGACGACGGCGCGCCCGTGGCCCTCGTCGTCCCCGAGCACGCGCCCGAGCCGGCCTGGTCCGCGCTGACTCCGAAGGCGGGGATGCACATCCTCGTGGTGGACGACGACCCGAACCTCCGCGAGCTGGTGCGGACGAGCTTCGAGGTCGCGGACATGGAGGTGGAGGAGGCGCACGACTCGGCGTCGGCCGCGTCGAAGATCCTGGTCCGCCACCCCGACGTGGTCGTACTGGACGTCGGCATGCCGGGCGTGGACGGCCTGGCCTTCTGCCGCGGCCTCAAGGCCGACCCGCGCACGCGTGACATCCCGGTCGTCCTGCTGACCGGTGACGCCGACGCGGAGCTCGCCGGGTGGAAGGCCGGCGCGGAGGGGTTCCTGCGGAAGCCGTTCAGCCCGCTCCGCCTCCTGCAGGTCGTCGAGCGGGTGGCAGGCGTGGGCGCCTCACCGGCCAACGCGCCGCTCATGACGCGCGACCACGCACAGGAGCAGTTGCTCCTCTACGCGCAGGACTTCAGCCAGCTGCTCGAGCTCGAGCGGAGCCAGCGGCGGCTGCTCCAGAGTGCGTACCGGGAGACGGTCGTCGCGCTCGCGCATGCGCTCGAGGCGAAGGACGGCGGCACCCGAGCGCACTCGGATCGCGTCCGGAGCTACGCGATGGAGCTCGCGAAGGCGGTCGACCCGGAGCTGCTGAACGAGCCCAGCCTCGAGTACGGCTTCATCCTCCACGACGTCGGCAAGATCGGGATCCCGGAGGCAGTCCTCCGCAAGACCGACGAGCTGACCCCGGCCGAGCAGCGCCTCCTCGAGACGCATCCGGTGCTCGGGGAGCAGATGATCGGCGACGCCGCACTGCTGCGCGGCTACGGCACGCAGGTCGTCAGGTCGCATCACGAGCGCTGGGACGGCCGCGGCTACCCGGACGGGCTCGTCGGCGAGGAGATCCCGCTCGCCGCGCGTGTGTTCTCCGTCGCGGACACGCTGGACGCGATCACGAGCGACCGGCCGTACCGGAAGGCGCGGGCCTGGCCGGAGGCGGTGGAGGAGGTCCTGCGTCAGGCCGGCGGTCAGTTCGACCCGGCCGTCGTGGACGCGTTCCGCGACCACGAGGCGGCGCTCCGCCGCATCTACTACGAGGTCAACACCAACTAGGGAGAACCCTCGCCGAGCTCGGCCGGCGGCCCGTCCTGCAGCATCAGGCCGTCGCCCGCTCGCGAGTCCGAGGTCGAGAAGCGCGCCGGCAAGATCGAGCTCGCGAAAATCGACGTCGACGCCGAGCAGGTGCTCGCCGCCAGCTACGGCATCCAGAGCATCCCGACCGTCGCGGTCTTCGTCGACGGGGAGCCGGTCAGCGGCTTCGTCGGCGCGCACCCCGCCGCCGCAATCGGCGGCTTCCTCGACGACGTGATCGAGAACCACGCACCGGCGACCGAGGCTGCATGAGGTCGCTCGACCCGCGGGACGAGTTGCGCGTGGAGCGCCGGCGTCACGGCGCCCCGCTGCCGGTCGAGCCCTTCGACTCCTAGCCGAACCAGTCGTCCAGCGGCGGGCTCGGGCCGAGCGACGCGAAGTCCCCGCGCTGCCGAAGGTCCCGCGCGGCGGCGGCGAACGCGCCGACCGCCGTCCAGGTGAGGCTGCCCCCGACGCTGACGCGCTGCGCGCCGGCGCCCGCGATCTCCGCGAAGGTCAGGTTGGGGCGGGCGAGGACGTTCACCGGCTTCGACACCGAGCGGCAGACAGCGCGGATCTCCTCCACGGTCGAGAGGCCGGGCGCGTAGAGGACGTCCGCTCCCGCCGCCTCGAACGCCTGCAGCCGCCGGATCGTGTCGTCGAGGTCGTCGTTGTCGCGGATGTGGTTCTCGGCCCGCGCGGTCAGCGTGAACGGGAAGTCGAGGCTGCGGGCCGCCTCCACGGCCGCGGTGACCCGCTCGACGGCGTGGTCGAGCTCGTAGAGATGTCCGGCGGGGTCGTAGTCCTCGATCGAGCCGCCGACCGCGCCGGCAGCCGCGGCTCGCCGGATCGCCTCGGCCGCAGCCGCGGGCTCGGCGCCGTAGCCGTTCTCCAGGTCGGCAGAGACCGGCAGCGCCGTCGCCTGGTCCAGCTCGGCGATGTGGCCGGCCACCTCGTCCAGCGTCACCTGGCCGTCGAGCCGCCCCAGCGTGAAGGCGAAGCCCGAGCTCGTCGTCGCGAGCGCCGGGAAGCCGAGCGCCTCCAGCGCTCGCGCCGAGCCGACGTCCCACGGGTTCGGGATCACGAAGGGCTCGCCGGCGTGCAGCGCCTGGAAGGCCTCGGCCTTCCCGAGCTGCCCGGTCATCCGTCCCGAGCCGCTGCCGCCGGCTGCACGTGGGGGATGCGCTGCGCGAAGAACTGCGCCACCAGCGCGAGCAGGGCGAGGATCGCCAGCGCGTTCCGGAGACCGTCGAGCCGCGCGTCGGCATACGCCTCGAGCGCGGCATCGGTCTCCGCCGTCCCGGCGCCGGCCTCGTCGAGCGCCTCCTCGAGGTCCGCGTCCGAGATGAAGGGGACGCCGCCGGCGAGCTCGACCTGCGCACGGCTCTTCGTGGCCTCCGGGATCGCGTCGCTCTGCTGGATGTTGGCAAGGAACGCCGTCGTGACCGCGGCGATCATCACGGAGCCGGCCAGCGCTGTCCCCATCGAGGCACCGAGGTTCGTCATCGTGTTCTGGACGCCGCCGACCTCGGGGCTCTGGTCGTCCGGCACGGCCGACACGGTGACGCTCCCGAGCTGCGAGGCCAGCGCGCCGATGCCGAGCCCGATCAGGAGCATGGGGACGAGCACGATCTCGGGGCCCGCGTCGGCGTCGAGCCCGCCGAGCAGGACCACGGTGCCCGCGAGCAGCGAGAAGAGCCCGGTTCGCACGACGAGTCGCGGCGAGATGCCGGGGAGGAACCGCGGGATCCCGATCGCCGCAGCGAGGAGCGTGATCGAGAGCGGCAGCAGCCGCACGCCCGTGTCCAGCGCGGAGAGGCCCAGGCAGACCGAGAGGTACAGCGGGACCACGAAGAACACGCCGGCCTGGACGAGGTACTGGAAGAAGAACATCAGCAACCCGCCGTTCAGCTGCCGGTTCCGGAGCATCCCCGGCCGCACGAGCGGCTCCTTGCCGGCTGCCGCGCGCCTGACCTCCCAGCGGGAGAAGACCCAGATCACGAAGACCCCGCCGAGGATCAGCCAGAGCGTGGGGGAGATCCCGGCCCACGACGGCCCACCGGCCTTCGGCTGGATCCAGCCCCACTCGCTGGAGCGGAGCACGCCGAACACGAGCATCCCGAGGCCGGCGGCGGACAGCACGGTCCCGACCAGGTCGAGGCTCGGCCGCTCTCCGGCGGGCGCGTCGGCGATGCGGCGGGTCAGGAGCAGGATCACGAGCACGAGGACGACCTCGCCCGCGAAGACCCAGCGCCAGGAGAAGTACGTCGTGCAGAAGCCGCCGATGAGCGGCCCGACCGCGACGGCGACCGCACCGGCCGCGGCCACGAGGCCGTACGCAGCGGGGCGGCGCTCCTGCGGGAAGTTCCCCGCAACGAGGGCGACGATCGCGGGCAGGATCAGCGCCGCGCCGACCCCCTCGAGGAACGACCACCCGAAGAGCAGCACGGGGAGGCTGGGCGAGATCGCCGTGGTGAACGATCCCGCGCCGTAGATCACACAGCCGATCGCGAACGCGCGCTTGCGGCCGATCAGCGCGCCGATCTTGGCGCCCGTGATCATCAGGGCCGCCATCACGAGCGTGTAGGCCGTGATCGCTCCCTGGATCCCGGTCACCGTCGTCCCGACGTCCTCCGCCACCGTCGCGATCGACACGTTCATCACCGAGCTGTCGAGCGTCATCAGGAACTGGCCGGAGGCGAGCGTGAAGAGGACGAGCGTGGCGGCGCCGGCCCGGGCGGGGGAGCTGCCGCCGGCGGTCGTCGCGGAGCTCACAGGAGGGGGGAGAGGGCGGCGAAGGCCGTCGCCTTCGCACGCTGCCGGAGGCCGTCGAGCGGCCGGCCGGGGGAGGACACGTTCTCGGCCTCGGAGCAGAAGCGCTCCTCGAACTGCGCCGCCGCGGCCTCGGAGCGGACCTGGAGGTCGATCTCGAAGAACCGCTTCAGGCTCCACGCCTCGAGGTTGCAGGTCCCTGCGAGCAGCTCCTCGCCGTCGCGCGCGAACGCCTTCGCGTGGAGCATCGTCGGGTACTCGAGGATCCTCACGCCGGCGTCCAGCAGCTTCGCGTGGTGGAACCGCTGCGCGGCGGCGCACGCCCAGTTGTTCGCGTTCGCAGGGACGAACAGCCTGACGCTGACGCCGCGGCGCGCTGCCTGCTCCACCCGCCGGATCATCCCACGGTCGGTGACGTAGGGGTTGACGACATCGAGGCGCTCGCGCGCCGTCTCCAGGATCTGGGCGATCGCGTCGGTGATCGGGCGGTACCGGCCCGGCGCGTTGTGCAGCACGACCGCCGGAACGGCGTCGGGCCCCGGCTCGAGCGGCGGAAAGAGCGCCGCGACCCCCTCGCCCGGCACCGTGCCGCCGAGCCAGCGGAAGCTCGCGAGGAAGACCAGCTGGAGCTGCGCGACGACCGGCCCTTCGACACGCACGAAGAGATCGTGGAAGCGCCCGTCCTGGAAGTGGTCCTCGATGCCGGCGCCGCCGACCCAGCCGATCCGGCCGTCGACGACCACGACCTTCCGGTGGTCGATGTGGCCGAGCCCTCGGAGGTTCCAGCGAGTGTCGCCCCCGGAGCCGAGCGTCCCCGATCGCGCCCGCGCCTTCGTCGCCCGCACGACGCACACCTCGACGCCCGCCGCCGTCAGCCGCTCGTAGAGCGCCCGCGAGTCCTCCTCGGGCTTCGACCCCTGCCGGTCGACGACGAGCCGCACCGGGATCCCGGACGCCGCCTTCTCGACCAGCGCCTCGGCGAACGACTCTCCGACGACGCCCGGCCGGAAGCCGAACTGGTTGATGCTGATCGAGGAGGTCGCCGAGGCGATGTCCTCGAGCATCGGCGGGTAGAAGTTCCGCCCCTCCACGTGCACCTCGACCGACGAGGCCCGGCTCTCGGTGAAAGCGAGTGCGAGGTCGCTCAGCGCCACCGGCCGCCGGACGAGCGCCTCGGCGTGCTCCCGGAGCCCGTCGTCCGGGAGGGGTGCCGGGCTAGCCACGCCGCGGAGTGAACGGCCGGAGCTCGTCGGCCCCCTGCTGGACCACCCCGATGTGCGACTCCGGGACCTCGTTCCACGCTCCTTCGAGGTCGCCGAGCGGCTCGGAGACGATCGCGCGGGCCTCGTCGGACAGCAGCTGGAGCTCCTCGACGTCCGGGTGCATCTCCTTGAGGGCGCGTGCGTCGGTGCTGAAGAACAGCGACCGCGACTGCCGCTCGCTCGAGTAGCGGGCCGCAACGATTCGCTCGCCGTCGGTGACCGCGACCGACATCTGGAGCGGGTTCTCGACGGCGTGCCGCTCGCCGAGATCCTCGACGAAGCCCGTCATCCGCTCCAGTGCCTCGACCGGATCGTCCTCGAGCCCGAAGGTGAGGGCCAGGTGGAAGAGCAGCTCGGAGTCGGTCGAGCCTTCGATCGCCGGGATCAGCGACGGGTCGATCGCGAGCAGCATGTCGCGCCGCAGCCGCGGGAACTCGCGTACGAGCCCGTTGTGCATGAAGAGCCAGCGCCCGTGCCGGAAGGGGTGCGTGTTCGTCTCCTGGACCGCCGTCCCGGTCGACGCCCGGATGTGGGCGAAGAAGAGCCGCGACGAGATGTGTTCCGCCAGCTCGCGGAGGTTCCGGTCGTTCCACGCGGGATGGACGCTGCGATAGACGCCGGGCTCGGGGTCGTCTCCATACCAGCCCATGCCGAACCCGTCGCCGTTCGTGGTGGTCGCGCCGAGCTGCGAGTGCAGGCTCTGGTCGATCAGCGAGTGCTGCCGCCGGAAGACCAGCGCGTCGATCGGGATCGGGTCACCGTAGTAGGCGAGCCAGCGGCACATCTCAGCTCGCGAGCGTGGCGACCAGGACCGCCTTGATCGTGTGCAGCCGGTTCTCCGCCTCGTCGAAGACGAGTGAGGCCGGGGACTCGAACACGTCCTCGGTGACCTCGAGCGCCTCCAGCCCGAAGCGCTCGAAGATCTCGCTGCCGACCTTCGTCTCGGTGTTGTGGAACGCCGGCAGGCAGTGCATGAACTTCACGTCCGGATTGCCGGTCGCCCTCATGGTCTCCGCGTTCACCTGGTAGGGCGTCAGCAACTCGATTCGCTCGCCCCAGGCCTCGGCCGGCTCACCCATCGAGACCCAGACGTCGGTGAGCAGGACGTCGCAGCCCTGAACCGCCTGCTCGACGTCCTCGGTGATCGAGATCACCGCGCCGGTCTCGGCCGCGACCGAGCGGGCGAGATCGACGATCTCGTCGGACGGCCAAAGCGACTTCGGGGCGGCGATCCGCACGTCCATGCCGAGCTTCGCGCCGTCGACCAGGTAGGAGTTCGCCATGTTGAAGCGGGCGTCGCCGAGGAAGCAGAACGCGACCTCGTCGAGCGGCTTCGGGACGTGCTCGCGGAAGGTGAGGAAGTCCGCGAGGGTCTGCGTCGGGTGCCACTCGTCGGTCAGGCCGTTGTAGACCGGCACCCCGGCCCACTCGGCAAGCTCCTCCGCAACCTCCTGTCCGAAGCCGCGGTACTGGATCGCGTCGTACATGCGGCCGAGCACCCGGGCCGTGTCCTTCACCGATTCCTTCTGTCCGATGTGCGATCCGCTGGGGCCGAGGTACGTGACGTGGGCGCCCTGGTCGTAGGCGGCGACCTCGAACGCGCACCGCGTCCGGGTCGAGTCCTTCTCGAAGATCAGCGCGAGCGACTTGCCGGTGAGCTTCGGCTCCTCCCGGCCCTCGCTCTTGGCAGCCTTGAGCTCGGCGGCGAGGTCGAGCAGATGCGTGATCTCCTCCGGGGAGAGGTCGGCGAGCTTGAGGAGGTGCTTGCCGCGGAGGTCGACGACGGTGCTCACGGCAACAGGTTATTGCGGTGGCAGCGACCGGGCCTCGTCAAGCACGCCCTCCCTCGCCCGAGGGATGGCTTAGAGCCGGGGCCGGGGCGATACGGAAACCAGCCGCCCGTGTCTTACGACGAGTACGACACCGCCCGCGCCACCTGGCTGCGCAGCCCGTTCCTCGCGCTCGGCATCGCCGTTCTCGCGATCGCGCTCGCCGCCACCTCCTTCGTCCGGCAGCAGCGCGCGATCGACGCCGCGAACGTCGCTCAGCTCTCCGCGAAGCGGATCGAGCGCGAGCTCGGCCTCGTGCACAAGGACAACGACCGGCTCGCGGGTCGGATCAGCTCGACCGAGCGCCAGCTGCGCGTCGGCCCGGTCGCGGCGAAGACGAAGCGCAGCGTGTTCACGATCGCCGCCGGCCCGAAGCTCGGCTCGGCCTTCGCGGCCTGGCGCACGGGCGAGGGCACGTTCTTCATCACGGCCAACCACGTCGTCGACGGCTACAGCGGCCCGGTCGACCTCCTGCGCAAGGGCGGCGACTGGACCGGCGACATCGTCGGCCGCGACAAGGGCAACGACCTCGCGCTCGTCCTCGTCGAGGGCCGGCCCGACGGCGCGCCCCCGCTCTGGCAGAAGGCGCATCGCGCGAGGCCCAGGACCGGCGACCAGCTCCTGCTCGTCGGGAGCCCCTACGGCCTCGGTGGGACGGTCACGACCGGGATCGTCAGCCGCGTCACGCGGAAGACCGTCCAGACGGACGCGGCAGCCAACCCCGGCAACTCGGGCGGCCCGGCGGTCGACCGGAAGGGCCGGCTGGTCGGCGTCCTCGTCTCGGGCGGCGGCGAGAACATCAACTTCGCCATCCGCATCGAGCGCGCCTGCGCGAAGCTGCGCCGCTGCTGACGTAGGATTCGTCGACCATGACGACCACGCAGGTCTTCCGTGTCAGGCCGACGCCCACCGGGCGGACGGCCGCCGTTCGCACCTAGCCAGCACTTCCTGCGCTCCCGCGCGCTTGCCGCCGAGATCGTCCGCGAAGCGCGGATCGATCCGGGCGACCTCGTTTTCGATCTCGGGGCCGGCAGCGGCCGCCTGACCGCCGAGCTCGCCGGCGTCGCCCACCGCGTCGTGGCCGTGGAGCTCGATCCCCGCTGGGCCGGGCGACTTCGTGGACGCTGGCCGAACGTCGACGTCGTCGAAGGTGACGCCGCGGAGCTCGCACTGCCACGCGAGCGCTTCCGCGTGGTCGCGAACCTCCCGTTCTGTCGTACGACGGATCTGCTGCACCTGCTGCTCGACGATCCGGGGACCGAGCTCGTCCGCGCCGACCTGATCGTGGAGTGGGAAGTCGCCCGGAAACGGGCGCTGCCGTGGCCGAGCTCGCTCAACGGCGTGGTCTGGGGTGCGTTCTGGGAGACGTCACTGGCACGACGCCTGCCCAGCCGAGCGTTCGATCCGCCGCCGGCCGTGGACGCAGGCTTGCTCGTCTTCAGCCGCCGCGCCCAGCCGCTCGTGCCGGCGAACGAGGCCGGCGCGTTCCGGACGTTCGTCGCGCGTGGGTTCCGGCGAGGTCCCGCCTCCGTGGCCGCGAGACGCGAGCTCAAGCGGGTCGCCGGCGCCGTCTCGCAGGCCCGAGAGCTCGACGCGCACCAGTGGGCCGAGCTCTTTCGCCGGGAGCGGCGGCCGAATGCCTAGGATGGCCGGGTGGCGACGACCCCTGCCGCACAGGAGCTCGAGACCCGGTTCGAGCAGTACCGCGGCGAGCTGACCGCGTACTGCTACCGGATGCTCGCCTCCCCCTTCGAAGCGGAGGACGCCGTCCAGGAGACGTTCATCCGCGCCTGGCGCGGCTACGAGCGCTTCGAGGGGCGCTCGGCCCTGCGCTCCTGGCTGTACCGGATCGCGACCAACGTCTGCCTCGACATGCTCGGCAGCCGCGAGCGCCGCGCGCGGCCGATGGACCTCGGGCCCTCCCGGGAGCCCGTCGAGGCGAACCTGAACACGCTTCCCGAGGTCACCTGGATCGAGCCGATCCCGGACGGCCGCGTCGTCCCGGAGGGTGACCCGGCCGCAGTCACGGAGGCGCGCGAGACGATCCGGCTCGCCTTCGTGGCCGCGCTGCAGCACCTGCCTCCGCGCCAGCGCGCCGTGCTGATCCTCTGCGAGGTCCTGCGCTGGAAGGCGAGCGAGGTCGCGGAGCTGCTCGAGACCTCCGTCCCGTCCGTGAACAGCGCGCTCCAGCGCGCCCGCGCCACGCTCGAGGCGACGAACGTGTCCGCCGAGGAGACCAGGCCGTCGGTCGAGAAGGCCGACGAGGAGCTCCTCGCGAGGTACGTGGAGGCGTTCGAGGAGTACGACGTCGAGAAGCTCACGGCGCTGATCCAGGAGGACGCGACCCAGTCGATGCCGCCGTTCGACCTCTGGCTGAGCGGCCGCGACGACATCCTCACGTGGTGGTACGGCCCCGGGATCGGCTGCCGCGGCTCGCGGGTGATCCCGACGATCGCTGCGAACGGCTCGCCGGCGTTCGGCCAGTACAAGCCGAGCGACGGCGGCGGCTACGAGCCGTGGGCGCTGCAGGTCCTCGAGATCGAGGACGGCAGGATCGTCGAGCTCACCTTCTTCCTCGACACCGAGCGGGTGTTCCCGCTGTTCGGGCTCCCGCTCCAGTTCGAGGGCTAGTCCGGCAGGACCTCGGTCAGGCCCATGAACGCGACGAGCTCGAGCAGCTCCGGCGAGGCATGCCGCAGCCGGATCTCGCACCGGTGGCGCCGGGCGCCGAGCTGGAGCCGGCAGAGGGCGTCGACGGTCACCGCGCTGGGCTCGACGCCGTGGACGTCGCAGAGGACGACGGAGCGCGGGCAGCCCGACAGGATCGCGCAGACACGGTCACAGAGCCCGTCCAGGTCGGCACGGGCGATCGGGCCGCGAATCGCGAGAGCGACCGTTCTTGGCGCGGAAGCGCCCATCTCGAGTAAGACCGGCCGCGCCCTGGGAACTCATCGGAACCCGACCCGGGAATGACCGATGAGTTCCTCGTCGTTGTCGGGTCTAAGCCTTCGAGACCGATGACACCGCCGAAAGGAACAGACAGATGAGCACCCTGGACAGCCGAATCCGCTGGCTCGCCCTGTACGTCCTCTGCCTGGGCGACCTGATGATCGTCCTCGACGTGTCGATCGTGGGCGTGGCCCTCCCGTCGATCAGGGAGGACCTCGGCTTCAGCGAGAGCTCGCTCGCGTGGGTCGTCAACGCCTACCTGATCACCTTCGGCGGCTTCCTGCTCCTCGGCGGCCGGCTCGGCGACCTCTTCGGTCACCGCCGGCTCTTCCTGTTCGGCATCGGCCTCTTCACCGCCGCGTCGCTCGCGTGCGGCCTCGCGACGAGCCAGGGGATGCTCGTCGCCGCCCGGGCGGTCCAGGGTGTCGCCGCCGCCGTCGTGTCGGCCGTGGCGCTGTCCCTCGTGATGATGCTCTTCACCGACGGCGGCGAGCGCGCGAAGGCGATGGGGATCTTCGGGTTCGTCGCCTCGGGCGGCGGCTCCGTGGGCGTGCTGCTCGGCGGGATCATCACGGACGCCCTCAACTGGCACTGGATCTTCCTCATCAACGTCCCGATCGGCGTGGCGGTCATCGTCCTCTCGACGCGCCTCGTCCCGAGCGCGCGGGTGGAGGGCCTGTCGCCGAAGCTCGACATCGCGGGCGCGATCACGGTCACCGCCTCGCTGATGCTCGCGGTCTACGCGATCGTGAACGGCAACGATGTGGGCTGGACGACCGTCCGGACGCTCGGGATCCTGGCCGGCGCCGCCGCGCTCTTCGGCGTCTTCATCCTGATCGAGGCGCGCGGTGACTCGCCGCTCATGCCGCTGGGGCTGTTCCGCCTCCGGAACCTCGTCTTCTCGAACATCGTCGGCGTGCTCTGGGCAGCGGCGATGTTCGCCTGGTTCTTCCTCTCCGCCCTCTATCTCCAGCTCGTGCTCGGCTACAGCCCGCTCGAGGTCGGCCTCGCGTTCCTGCCCGGCAACCTCGTGATGATGGCGCTGTCGATCGGGGTCTCCGCGAAGCTGGTCCTGCGCTACGGCGTGCGCGCGCCGCTCGGCGTGGGCCTCGGCATCGCGGCGCTCGGGCTCCTGTGGTTCGCACGGGCGCCGGTCGACGGGAGCTTCGTCGTCGACGTGTTGCCGAGCATGGTGCTGCTCGGGATCGGCGCCGGGATCGCCTTCAACCCGGTGCTGCTGGCGGCGATGAGCGACGTGCAGCCGCAGGATGCCGGCCTCGCCTCCGGCGTCGTCAACACCGCCTTCATGATGGGCGGTGCGCTCGGCCTGGCGGTGCTGGCCAGCGTTGCGGCGTCGCGCACCGACAACGAGCTCGCAGCCGGCGCCGACCAGGCGTCCGCGCTGACCGAGGGCTACCACGCCGCGTTCATGCTCGGCGCGCTCTTCGCGCTCGCCGCCGCGGTCATCGGCGCGGTCTTCCTGAGGACGCGGGCCGTCCAGGCGGCGGAGGAGCACGGCGCCGACATGCACGGCGTGCCGGCGACGGCGCAGGCGACCGACTGAGAGCCTTGACATATCGACATCCATCAATATGATGGGTGTCGATATGTCACTCGACCTGATCGACTGCTGCCGCCCGCTCGGGGCGCCTGCGCTCGACGAGGCGGAGGCCGGCGCCACTGCACAACTCTTCAAGGCGCTCGCCGATCCGGCCCGCGTGCGGATCGTGAACGTGCTCGCGACGGCCGGCGAGCCGGTCTGCGCGTGCGACTTCGTCCCGAGCCTCGGCCTGTCGCAGGCGACCGTCAGCCATCACCTGAAGAAGCTGACCGACGCCGGGCTCCTCGACCGGGAGCAGCGCGGCAAGTGGGCGTACTTCAGCCTGAACCCGGAGGCCGTCTCGAACCTCGAGCGCCTCGTTCGAATCCCGGAGGTTGTCCGATGACCGATGTGCGCGAGCAAGTTCGCGAGCGTTACGCCGAGGCCGCCCTGTCCGTCGACCGAGGCGGCTGCGGCTGCACCGACAGCGGCGGGTGTTGCGGGAATGCCGGCTGCGACGGCGAGGACGGCGCC
Source organism: Gaiellaceae bacterium (assembly GCA_036554945.1). Lineage (GTDB taxonomy): Bacteria > Actinomycetota > Thermoleophilia > Gaiellales > Gaiellaceae > JACDAN01. The sequence goes on from DATBMH010000013.1 coordinate 53,903, forward strand.
TTCGGCGAGCGCCTGTACACGATCGAGCAGCGCGGCGAGCTCCCCGATGCCGCGGCACTCGCGTCCCTGGGGTGCGGGAACCCGACCGCGGTCGCCGAGCTCCGCGAGGGGGAGGTCGTGCTCGACCTCGGCTCCGGCGGCGGCATCGACGTGATCCTCTCGGCGAAGCGCGTCGGCCCGACCGGGACCGCCTACGGGCTGGACATGACCGACGAGATGCTCGCGCTCGCGCAGCGGAACGCCGCCGAGGCCGGCATCCGCAACGTCCACTTCTTGAAGGGCCTGATCGAGTCGGTGCCGCTCCCGGCCGACTCGGTGGACGTCGTGATCTCGAACTGCGTGGTGAACCTGTCCACGGACAAGCCCGCCGTCCTTCGGGAGATGGCCAGGGTCTTGAAGCCCGGCGGCCGCATCGGGATCACGGACGTCGTCGCCGAGGACCGGCTGTCGCCGGCGGAGCGGGGCGAGCGGGGAAGCTACGTCGGCTGCGTGGCCGGCGCGCTCTCGCAGAGCGAGTACCTGAGCGGCCTGGAGGCGGCCGGCTTCACGGACGTCAGCGTCGAGTTCACGCACAGCGTCGCGGACGGCATGCACAGCGCGATCGTCAAAGGGGTCAAGCCCGCCTAGGTTTCGCTCTCGCCGATCCCGGCTACCGTGTCCCCGGGGTCAGGCGTGAAGCGTTCTCTCGCCGTCATCGTCGTACTCGCCGCCGTGCTGGCCGATCTCGCCGGCGCGGCGACGACGCGCATCGACCAGCACGGGACCGTGCTGGTCGACGGCCGCAAGGTCTTCCCGATCGTGCTCGCGAAAGGCCCGGAGCCGGGGATGACGACGCCGGCCGGCGCCGACGGGCTGAGCGTGGTCGTCGACGCCGGGGTCAACTTCCTCAAGACGGGCCCGGCGACGAGGCCGTGGTGGCCGGAGGACATCGCCGACGCGGTCGAGTACAACCGGGCCGCGGCGGAGCGTGGCGTCTACACGTGGGTCAACCTGGCCACCCTCAGCGACGCGCGACCGGACACGCTCAAGGAGGAGCGGCTCCGCGAGGTGATCTCGACGCTCGAGGGCGACGCGTCGGCGAGCGCGCTCGGCTTCTGGAAGGGAGCCGACGAGCCGTGGTGGGGCGACCGCCAGCCGTCGGCGCTCCAGTTCGCCTACTGCCTCGGGACCACGCGCGGCGAGGCGAGCTGGTGCGAGGGCAAGACGCCGGCCGACGAGGAGCACCTCTGGGTGACGATCCAGGCGCCGCGCGGAACCGCGGACGACCTCCGTCCCTACACCGCGGTCACGGACATCCACGGCGTCGACCACTACCCGGTCACGTTCGCGAACCCCGATCCGGACTTGCACGAGATCGGCACCTGGACCCAGACGATCGCGTCGATCACGCCGAGCGGTGCGGTCTGGACGACGCTCCAGGTCTGCGCCAGCGGCAGCTCCGACCCGGACGGCAGCGGCGACTTCGTCGTCCCGACGCCGCGCCAGGAGCGCTACATGATCTACGACGGGATCCTCAACGGCGCCACGAGCCTCGCGTTCTACGGCGGCAACATCAACCGCTGCTGGAACGAGTCGGACACGGCCCGCAGCTGGAACTGGACCTTCTGGGACGCGGTGCTCGAGGACTCGATTCGCGAGATCGCCGCCGACAGCCCGATCGCGCCCGCGCTCGTCAACCCCGGGACGACGATGCGGCTGTCCGCAAACGACGCCACGACGCAGGCGATCTCGAGGCGCGGTGCGACCGAGGACGAGCTCTGGGTGATCGCGGCACGCCACGGCGCCGGCTCCGAGCCGGTGACGATCAGCGGGCTACCGGCCGCCGTGCAGACCGGCACCGTGTACACGGAGGACCGCTCGGTCGAGGTGCGGGACGGGTCCTTCACGGACACATTCGAGCGCTGGGACGTGCACGTCTACCGGTTCCAGGTGCCGCCTCCTCCGCCGCCCGCGCCGCCGCCGCCTCCGCCTCCACCGCCGGCCGCCCAGCCGACGACCCTGAAGCCGGCTGCCGCCCGGCCCGTCGCCCGCTGCCGGGTGCCGAACGTCCGGCGGAAGACCCTGAGGGCCGCCCGGGTCGCGATCCGGCGCGCCGGCTGCA